>PBND01000070.1 GCA_002722845.1 Myxococcales bacterium
CCAGAGGTCCAACGCCCGCAGAGGGAGAGTCAGCGAAGCCAAGAACGTCGATTGCGCCAGTCTCGCTACCGCGGCGATGGGCTCGATTTACCGGTCCATCCCCGCCTGCGGACACGCCAGAGTAAATCAAACCTCATTGCGGCGGGGGTGCTGCTCGTCGTTGGAGGGGGTGTCGCAGCAGTGCTTTATCACAACTACGAGCCCCCAGCGGTCAGTCAAACGCTTCCCCCCACCTTGGGCCTATCGGTGGAGATCCCATGAGTCGTTTGGTCATCGGTCTGGTCATTCTATTGGGTTTGGCTGCCTGTCCGAAAGAGGCAGAGATCATTCAAATCCCAGGCCCCCATTGCGAGATTCACCTCTCCTTTCGCTTGCCTGCAAGCCTGGGTCACCCACTCCGCCCCGAGGGCTCTCCGGCCATTACCGAACTTAGCCTTCGTCTTGAGAGCGAGAATGGCAGCCAAGAACGGCGCCTTCCCGTCGTGGATCAATCCGGGACCACCTCAGTGACTGGTGAACCCCTAGAGATCCGCGAGAACGAGGAGTTCACCTTAGCTGTGACCGGCCTGGCGGCCGATGAACAGGTGGTGTCGACGGGCCACTCCGAACCCTTCAGTTGCCAGTTGGACGCAGACCAAGAAAAGATCCCAGTCGAGGTCAACTTCCTGCCCGTCAATCGCTGGATTCCCGTCGACATCCCCGCTGGTTTGGCCCGCTATGGGCACCAACAGGCGGCCGTGGGTGAAGGCCTTCTCATCGTCGGTGGACGGCGCCCCAGTGGCGCTGGCGGTGTTGCCCCCGCACAAGACGCAGGGGTGCCGGCCCCCGATGCCTCAAATGGAGGTCTCGGAGACGGCGGTGGGCCAGTCAACGACGGGGGGGCGGAGCTACCATTTCCCGACGCAGGGTCGCCCAGGGACGCCAGCAACGGCGATGGGGGGATGATCGATGCGGGACCCGTTGTTGATGCGGGCCCAGACCTTGTTGATGCGGGCCCCCAACCTGATGGCGGATTTGGAGGGGGCGGAGCCACCGACGACGGCCTGCTCGGCCCGGCCCTTGAAACGGGCTTGGCCTATTACCAGGCTTCGACGACGGAGTTCCTCCACGGTGATGCCATCGAGGGGAACACTGCCTTTCTTTCGCGCTACCAAGCGATGGCGGTTTACGCCCAAACCGACCGGGACCGGGCCTTCATCTTGGGGGGAAGCACAGAGCATCCGCCGGGAGAGCAAGGATTGGCCTTCTATTTCGATGCCGACGATGAGGGGGTGAAGATCAGCGACCCCGTCGTCCGGATGAGCGCGGCCCTTGAGGGCTTACTCTATCCCAGGGCCGTGCCTTTACAGCACGGCTTGCACCATCTGGCCCTTCTGGGCGGCGTCAAAGGTGGGCGTCAGGCCCCCTGGCCTGTTCGGTCGGCGGTGCTCCCAACCACCATGGTCCTCGTCGATGTGGACCATTTCACCACTCGAAGTGAGCCGCTGCTCCGGTCCCGCCAGGGGGAGACCCCCTTGGGCTTCCGCCCGATGGTCGCCAACTTTGGCGACGGCAGCGCATTGATTGCGGGCGGCTGGGCCGTGGGTGAAGATGGCCTCGAAGGAAGCACCAACGCCGCGAGCCACCTGCTGTACGAGGATCGAAACAGTGGCTCCTTCATCATGCCCTACCTGGACAAGGACCGGGCCGAGCCCCTCGCTTTGCCTCGACGGGATGGCATCGCTGTTTCTGTTCATGACCAACTGGTGGTTTTCATCGGTGGCCTGGACGAAATGCCAGATGATGCTCAACTCGTTGCCGAACTCTATCGCTGGAGCCCGGGGCCTGTGCCCGGTCGTGACCGGGGTGGGAGTTTGATCCACTCGCCCATCACCCGGCTCAGCAATGCGGGCGAACACTGGGGTCGCGGCATGGCAGCCTTGCCGCTGACCTGCCGGGATGACGAAACCTATTGCCCCATCTTGGTGGTCGGTGGCGCCACCAACGGTGGCCTCGGGAGTCGCTCAGCCCGTTTGCTCACCCTCAAGAGCGAGGTGGACCCCAACAGCGGACGAGCAAACTGGGTGATGGACGAAGAAGTCCTCGGCGACCTCCCAGAACCTCGCTGGGGTGCGAAGGTGTCACGATTGCGGGATGGTACGATCATCGTCTTCGGTGGTCTAGACGCCCCCGAGGATGCCGGCGGGCAGCTGGCGAGCCAGGCTTACCTGTACAACTGGTCGCCCTGACTAGATCGAGATGGCGTCGACGGTTCGGCGCAACTCTTCCAAGCTACCGTTATTCTCGACAACGATGTCGGCTAGCTTGACCCGGGCTTTGTCGCTCATCTGCGCGTCTAGTCGGGCCTGGAAGCTATCGAGCGTCATGCCGTCCCGGCGCTTACACCGTCGGGCCCGAAGTTCCTCCCGAGCAACCACCACGATCACCGCGTCGCAAAGATCATCCTGGCCCGCTTCGAACAGCAAGGGACTCTCCAAGACGACCACTGACGAACCGCTTTCTTCTAGGAGGCCGAGATGGGCCTCGGCCCGTTCCCGAATCAAGGGATGCAGAATCGCCTCCAGGCTGCGTCGGTCCCTCTTGCTCTCAAAGATGCGAGTCGCCAGCCCCTTGCGGTTCAGCCCACCGTCGGGGCGTAACACCGAGTCGCCGAACTTAGCGATCACGGCCTTCAAGCCCTTCGTCCCTGGCTCAACAACCTCCCGGCTCAACTTGTCCGCGTTGATCACCGGAATATCGCGTCTCGCTAATAGACGTGCGACCTCAGACTTTCCTGCGCCAATTCCGCCGGTCAGACCAATGATCCTCATGCTCACTCCATCGTTGCCCGCCGCGCGATCGCCGTGTTAGCGCCCCTACGGAGGACATCATGTGTTGGCGTCTCGCTGCGGTCCTGGTTCTACTTTTGGGACCGGGCATCACTTGGTCTGATCCCCCGCGGAGCATCGGTCCAGAGCGCTGCAGCAAGTGCCACGAGGCAGCACATACTGACTGGGCGACTCACTTACACGCGAAAAGTTGGCACCGCCTCAAGGAAGCGGACCGAAAGCGCCCTCAATGCCTGACGTGTCACGCACCGGACCGACAAAACCGACAGGCTGGCGTCCACTGTGAGACCTGCCACGGACCGGGCAGCGCCTACGCTCCCTCCCACATCATGCGTGACCCGAACCTTCGGGGTTATCTTGGGCTCCTGCCCCAGAGCCTCGCAACCTGCCAGCGCTGTCACGTGGGCGGGCACAGCCCCAAACTCAAGCCACTGAATCTCGTCGAGCTCTGGCGAAAGCTACACCACAAGGGCACCAAGTCGCCCGCGGTGACACCGGCCCCAACGCCGGCCCCGACGCCGGCCCCGGCGCCGAGCCCCTGACCACTCGATGAGCTTCCGGATCATCAACCCCAGCTTTCTCATCGGTGCTGTGCGGGAAGCCCAATTCCCGAGCGATGAAGCAACAGCGGAAATCGTGGTCGCGGGTCGGAGCAACGTGGGTAAGAGTTCTCTACTCAACGCGCTCTTTGGCACCCGTAAGCTCGTCCGGGTGGCCGACCGTCCGGGCAAAACCCAGGAACTCAACTTCTTCTCCGCAGACCTCGTGAACCCGGCCGATGAACGGCGAGCCGTTCGATTTGTCGACCTTCCCGGTTATGGCTACGCCCGTGTGAGCAAGGACCAACAACGGGAGATGAGTCGGCGGATTAACCGCTATCTATCGGCCGGTCGCCATCGCTTAGCCATCCTGCTCATCGACCTCAAGCGAGGCCCTTCGGACCAGGACCTCGCGGCCTTCGATGGGCTCTGCGATGTCGGCTATGCTGAGGTGGTCATCACGAAAAGTGACCAGTTGGCTCGAAACAAACGGCGGCCAGCCCTCGACGCGCTCCAAATGCGAATGGGTCTCGCCCGGCCGCCCCTGTTGACCTCCTCGACGAAAGGGATTGGAATCTCTGCGTTGACCGAACGGCTCTGGTCCCTCACGGAGGATGCATGAGAAGCAAACTTCTGGTGATGACCTGGTCACTGAGTCTGGGCTGTGGGCTCGTGCTCGACCTCCCACCTCCGCGCCTGGACGACGGAGGGCCTTCGGCTCGGACCGATACCCAGTCCTTTCCCGATGGTGGTGACGGAGGCGGCTTGCCCCCCGATGGGGGTGGTGATGCCGGCCTCGACGCAAGCCTCGGCGACGGCCCAGAGGACACGGGCCCCAACGACGCCGGCCCCGCCGACGGTTCGTTGCCAGATACAACCGCCACCGGGGATACGGGGGACGCAGGCGTCGCTGTAGACGGGGGAGCCAGCGATGCCGGGCCCCAGGACAGCGGGCCCCAGGACAGCGGGCCCCAGGACAGCGGGCCCCAGGACACCGGCCCCGCCCCTTGCGGCGGCCTCTGTGAAACCACACAAATCGCAGCAGGTGGGCACTTCACCTGCAGCCTACAGGGCAACGGCCAGGTGTATTGCTGGGGTGACAACGAGTTCCAACAATTGGGACGAGAAGGGGCCGTGCAAACTCGCCCCGTCCCGGTCAACTTGGCCAACGTCACACGGATCGGTGCCGGCGAGAGTCACGCCTGCGCCTTGGACAATCAGGGCTCCATGCAGTGCTGGGGCCGGAACACTTGGGGGCAATTGGCGAACGAGAATCTCGACGTGCATCCCCCGATCGCGGTGGGGGGCCTCCCCGTGGTCCAAGATTTTGCCCTCGCGAAGGGTCATAGTTGCGCACTGAGCAACGGGGATCTCTTTTGCTGGGGCCGCAACGAAGAGGGCCAACTGGGCCTTGGAGATCGAGTTTCTCGCTTCGAGCCCACGCGGGTTCTTGGCGTCTCTGGGGTCCAGCAAGTGGCCCTGGGTATCGCAAATACCTGCACCCTAAGCGGTGGGGTCAACGTCCACTGCTGGGGCTCGAATCACGAAAACCAATTGGCTTTCGAGGGCGCTGCTGAGCTCCTAAGCCCCCCCTTAGCGCCCACGCTTCCACCGGCACAGAGCCTCTCGGTAAACTGGTTTCATGGCTGTATCCGAACCGTGGCCAACACGGGTTATTGCTGGGGTGCGAACCACAACGGCCAACTGGGTAATGGCAGCACCAACCCTTCGGTCAACGGTACCCCTGTCATTCTCCTCGATCGAGTCACGCAGATGGCGGTGGGTGGCACCCACAGTTGCGGCCTCCAAGAATCCGGCGGCTTCATGTGCTGGGGCCAGAACCACGGCGGCCAACTGGGCATCGGGACCATGGAGGATCAGTTGATTCCCCAGGCCGTGGCGAGGGATGGCGACAGCGGGTTTGTGAGCATCGAAGCCGGCTATTACCACAACTGCGGCATCGACCAACGGCGCCGCCTTTGGTGCTGGGGTCACAATGGCGTCGGCCAGTTGGGCGATGGAACCCTTGAGAACCGCCCAACGCCGGTACAAATCTCCTTCGAGTAGAAGCCAAAGACCCTTTATTTGTCGTCGGTCATTTCTAACTTGCGGGGTCTATTGAGAACGGCTATCAATATCAAGAGGAGCAGGGTCATGATCGTCTGTCTTTGTCATGGTGTCTCTGATCGCCGGATCAAGAAACTCCTTGAGAGCGGCGAGGCAGACTCCGTCTCTACGGTGCAGGCCCAAACCCACTGCGGTCTCGACTGCGGCAGCTGCATGTCCCAGTTGCGAGACTTGGTCGAAGCCGCCGAAGCTCGTCATTGGGAGACTCATTCCTCCCTCCCAGGCTGCCTAAGCCCCGCCTAATCGCAGCACGAAAAAAAATCGACCGTGGCCTCTTGGCCGCATCTCCTCCCTGTGCTAGCTCAGCCTCTAGGCCAGGAAACATCTTCGACTTTTGGGGGGGAGAACAAGATGACTCTGGGTGAACTGCAGCGGGTTCTGAGTGAAGAAGAGCTAGCAGCCTTCGGTATTGCAGCCGATGGGGAGCACCGAGCTGATGGGCTGCCTGTTGAGGTAGATGCCGACTCGGGCGAGGACCTGACCAGCCATCTGGTCCACTAGCCCGGCTGCGCTAAGGCGGTGATCGCCAACCGGCCAACAGCAGGGGGTCTACCGGGGCCCCCTTGAGCCGAACCTCGAGATGTAGATGTGGCCCTGTCACCCGTCCCGACTGACCAGTCTCACCAACCTGACTCCCGGCGGTGACCACATCACCGGGCCGGAGATCACTGGAAGAAAGATGGGCGTAACGGCTCACTAAGCCTTTGCCATGATCGATCTCCACCATCCGACCATAGCCCCCTGTGGTCCGGGCCCGGGTGACTCGCCCTGCGGCGATTGCGAAGACCGGAGTCCCTACGGCCGCAGCCAAATCGATCCCCTCGTGCTGGCGCTCCCCCTTGCCGAATGGGTTCTTCCGGGGGCCAAAGAAACTGGTCACGACCACCTGCCGTAAGGGCCAAGTCAGCCGTTGTTCGAGCACGGTTAAGCGCAGATTCTCGACTTCACCCCGGGCCGCACAGAAGCGAATCATTTCCCAAGTCGCCAACTCCAACTCTTTATCCCGGGAAAACTGTCGCTGCTCCAACGCCAGTTGATCCTCTAACCAACGAGCCAAAACCGAGGCAAAACGACGGTCCTGCTCGCCCCGGGCCCGGGCCGCCCAACCACCGGCTTGCTCTAGGAGGTCCTGCCAAAGGCGCTGTCGCCGGGGCGGGAGCGGTTGAAATGAGCGACGGTCGCTCACGACCACCGGCGACAAGGACTGGAAGCGCTTCATGATCGAGCGCATCCGCTGACGGCGCCGTTTCGAGCGGGATCGCTTCGGTTTTTTCTTTGCCCGCTTCCGGACTTCTTTCGGCGGCGCGGGAACAGGCCGCTGCTCAGGCCGGGTGGCGGCCACCGTCTGCAAGGAACGCTGGGTTTTCACGGGCTTGGGCGCAGGCGACTGGACACAGGCGAAAAAGGTACAAAGGACCGTCATTCGTCCCATGCGAACGAGGCAAAAAGTAAGGCAAGACTGCCGGCGGCACGGTGTGCCTGGAGGAGAATGGATGGGACGACGACCTTTTTGGAGCCTCTTCGCGTTGCTGCCACTGGCGCTTGCCAACTGCAACTGTGAGGATGAACTGATCACGAGACTCCCTGTTCCTTCCCTGGATATCCACGACCTCGACCGCGGGAGCAACTACCGGGATGGACTGCGGTCCATTGACCTCGGTGCAGTGCCCTACGGCCAGCAGGCCCTCGCCAATCTCCAGTTGGAGAGCATCGGGACCAAGGATCTCTTCGTCGAAGCCATACGCATTGAAGCCAGTACCGACCCCAGTTGCACCGCTGGCTACACGGAAGGCGAGTTCACGGTCCCCTATTTCGAAGGCACCTTAGCCACCGAAATGACCCATGACTTCGTCTTGGAGTACAAGCCATTGGACGACGGCCAAGATTGCGCCGACCTCGTCGTCGTCAGCTCGGACCCAGCGCACCCCGAAGCCCGGCTGCTCCTGACGGCCGATGGTCTCGCACCTCGTCTCTGCGCAGCTCCCGTCCCCATGGAATTCGGTGACGCCTTCCAGGGCGGCCAAGTCCAAAAAGAACTCAGTCTCACCAGTTGTGGGCGCCTTGCTCTGGAGATCACCAACGTCAGTCTCCAGGACGGCAGTGACGATGCCTTTAGTTTCTCAGACCCCTCCTCGACCACGGGCAGTTTAGCCCCCGGTGAGGCCACCATCCAAGGCCTTCGCTTTGCCACAGAGACCGAGGGTAACAAGAGCGGGGCTGTCCTGGTTGAGACCAACGACCCCCGAGCACCGGAAGGGGTCTTCATTATTCCCCTACGTGGCGGTGGCCTCGCTGCACCGGCCTGCCGGATCTCTGTACTCCCCACCGAAATTCACTTCGGACGAGTGCCCGGCGGCAATTCTCTTACCCGGCGACTCGTCATCTCAAATGTCGGCGGCCTCGACTGCGATGTCATGGATATTCGCGGCCCCCTGGGCTCCCAAGAGTTCCAGATTATCGAAGGGCTGAACGGCCTCAACTTCCCAGTCCGACTGCGGGGTACCATCGACGAAGAGACCCTCAACCCGGCTCCCCGTCCCGAAACAGGACAGATCGAGTTGATCGTCCAGTATGAAAGCCCAAACAGGCAGGACGTTGTCGCTGCCAACGCCACGATCGAAATCGACTTTCTCGAAAACGAGCTCGTTCCCGATCCGAACAATCAAAATGTGACCGTCTCCCTCGCCGCAAATGGCGGCGGCGCGCCCATCTGTGAGCTGGAAGTGACTCCAGAGAATGCCGGTGGACTGGGTCGGCTCACCCGACGCCATGGCATCCTTCAGTTCGGCTCGGTCTTGGTGGGCAGTGAGAAAATCCTCCCCATCAAAATCCTGAATACGGGATCCACCCTTTGCTCCATTCTCGGCCTCAATTTTGAGCCGCAACAAACGCCCGAACGGGAGTTTTCGATCCTTGGAAATCACGAGGGTATCTTCATTGCACCAGGGGAGGAATACCGAATCGAGGTCGCGTTCCGTCCCACCCAACTAGCAGGCACCGATTCGGGCACCTATCAGCCCCACCGTTCGCCGCCCATTCCCGGGCCTTTAGGCGACCTACTCTGCGGTCAAGGTGGTGCTCAAGCCACCGCCTTGTGCGGTAACGGCGTCACCATCTTCACCGATTCCCCCCAAACCTTTGAACATGAAGAGGGCCCAGGAAGCTTCTCCATCGGGTTCTCAGCAACACCGGCAGAGCCAGACATCGACGTCGTTCCCGGTCGCTTAGACTTCGGCATCGAAACCGTCGGTTGCGGCAGCGTCGAAGAGACGGTGACGATCTACAATCTAGGCAACGCTGACCTCACCATTAATGGCTTCTCCATCGAGGAGAATTCGGATCCTGAATTCCGCATTACCCGGGCCCCCCGTGTGCCACTGGTCGTCCGCCCTGGAGACACCGCGGAAGTGCGCGTGCGCATGTTCCCCCGCCAAGCGGGCCCCATGGAAGGTCTTCTCATCATCGAAAACAATGATGGAGACGAGCAGGCATTCACCGTTCCCCTCGTTGGCGAGGGGACCCTAGAAACCCATCACATCGACCGCTTTGAACAAGCAGCCGAACCCATGGTGGATGTGCTCTGGGTGGTGGATGACTCGGGCTCCATGAGCGACGAACAAAATGCGTTGGCCAGTAACTTCCGGGAGTTCATCCGTTTCGCGACCCAGCAGATTAACGTGAACTTTCAGATCGCGGTCACGACCACGTTGGCTGATGGTGACATGAGCGGAGTCTATACCGCCTGCGATCCGCCCCCTTACCTCCAGGCCAATACCCCCGGCCTGTATGAGCATTTCGAATGCAATGTCCGGGTGAGCCGGAACAGGAATCCCGATCGAAACAGTTCGGATAGCCGGGAGGCCGGTCTCGAGGCGGCACGGAATTTCTTCCGCCACGATCGTCTCGCCGAAGACGGCCTCAATGCTGGGTTCCTCCGGGAAGAAGCCAAACTCTACATCATCGCAGTCAGCGATGAAGAGGACCAGAGTCGCGGCCCCGTCGGACTCTACGAAGATGCCTTCCGCTCCATTAAGGGCTGGCGAAACCGGGACCTGATCAACTTCTCGGCCATCGTCGGACAGGGCGGTAACAACTGTGAAGCGGATCGAGGGAGCCGCTACATGGAACTGGCCAATCGCCTCAATGGACTGACCCAAGACATCTGCTCCAACGACTGGCGGGGAATGATGCGGGCTTTAGGACTCGACACCTTCGCCTTCAGGTCCTCTTTTGGACTGACGCGGCGCCCAATGGTTGAGACGATCGAGGTTCGGGTGGATGGTAACCCAGTCGCTCGGGGCCAAGAAGGAGGCAATACCGGCTGGTTCTATGACCGGGAAGCCAACGCCGTCGTTTTCAACGCTGGATCGATCCCAAGCCGGGGCGGGCAAATCGAAATTGAGTACGATACGCTCTGTGCCCAGTGACAGGCAAAGCCTGACTGTTGTATCGTTGCCAAGGAAGCACCATGTATCGATTCTTCATCATCGCCGCCCTCGCCACCACGATGAGCTGCGCCAAAGACCGTTGCGAAGTGGAGCGGTTAATGAATTGTGATGGAGATGCCGCCGAGATCGTCGATAGCAATTTTGAGCAATGCCGGGAGTGCCAGAAAAAGCTGACCGAGGCTGAGAAGGCCTTGGAAGACTGCTGGTGGAATTGCATGGCAGAGGCCGGTGACTACCAGTGCTCCGAGATGTCGAATGACCGCTGTGCCATGGACTGCACGGGAGAAGACACGTCGGTGAAGGCCCAGACCAAACTGCTCGAAGTTGTTTTTGAGCGGAGTCGCCATGAGATCTGTTGGTATTGAGCGCAATCCTTGCCCCATGCGATTCCCGTCGTAGACTGTTTGCGGAGGTTGGGCCCCTTTGACGCGACTGCTGGCGATCGTTTTGCTCTTCGCGGTGGGCTGTAAGGCCCATGCACCGCCCCATCCCCAAGCGCTGGCGCTGGTCAACCAAGGTGCGGCCTATCTGCATCAGGAGAATTGGCCCCGCGCCCGGGAAGCCTTCAAACTGTGCCTGGAGTACACACCCGACTATCACCCCTGCCTCAACGGTCTCGGTACCGCCGCCTGGGGTGCTGGCGAACGGGAAGAAGCCGCCCGCTGGTACCGCCAAGCGATCAAGGCCCATGCAGACTTCGCTGAGGCCCGTAACAATCTGGGCACCTACTTTCTCGAGCGGCAGGCCTACGACCGGGCCATCGAACTCTTCAAGTCGGCCCTGCAGATCCACCCAGGCTACCTAGACGCCCGCTACAACTACGCCTACGCACTCTATTCTCGAGTCCTGCGCGACACGGCCCGAGGTGCAGAGGTCCTCAAGGATCTCGACGAAGCCGAAATCCAACTCATCCGCCTCACTGAACTCGCGCCCCGACGCCCCGACGCGAGGGCCTTGCTCGGGACGGTTTACCGGCAGCGGGCCATGCTCAGTCCCCGGACATCGGCTGCCGATCTTGAGCGGGCACGGGTCAGCGTAGAACAGTGCTTAATGGCTGCGCCCAGCTTCACGGACTGTTTGCTCTTGGGTGTCATGCTGAGTCACCAACTCAAGCGCTGTGAGGAGGCGGGCCAAAGGATTGCCGAACTCCGCCGGATCGGCGCGGACCTGAGCCCGATCGGAGACTTGGAACAAGAAGTCCAGGCTTGCCTCGCTGCCCGTGATGACCAAGTCCGACAAGCGGAGGCCACCTGGCGGGACCAAGCGGCCCGGGGCAATATGCAGCCGCTTCGGTTCCTCTGTGCGACCTTCGCTGGCCAACGCCACGTTGAAAAGGCCATCTCCTACTGTGAGGAAGCCCTACGCCAGGACCCCGGCTTCATCTCAACGAGAGTGACTTTTGCTCGCTTCCTCGTGGAGTTGCAGAACAGCCAGCGGGCTCTTGAGGTCTGCGAGCCCGTCCTCTCCCTGCCCCGCAGTCGAGACCCAGAAGGGATCGACGCCTGTGCGGAGATCACTCGAGTGCTGCGCCTAGGTGGTGGCCGGTGACAGCCCAACTTGAGGTGGTCTCGGAGGGCCGCTTCATCGACCTGGCCGATGGTAACAGCTATCTGGTTGGGCGAGAGGCGGACTGCGAGATCGTCTTGGAGAACCCGGCCATTAGCCGGCATCATTTTAAAGTCCTCCAGCGGGGGGTTGAGTGGCTCATCGAGGACCTCGGCAGTCGCCACGGCACCCGACTCAATGGGGCTCGCATGGAGTCGGCCCAATCCATCAGCCTGCGGGACCGGGACTGTATCGAGGTTGCAGGCACCCAGGTTATCTTTCACGCGGCCAAGCTCGACTTTGCCAGTGAGGAACACACGAGCTTTCTGGCCCAACAGATGGTCGCCGATATGCTCGGAAGTCTCGGCAACGAGGACAACACGCCCTATCTCCGGGTACTCAGCGGCAAGCGGGAGGGCGACCGCATCCTCCTCGATGGCCGCAAGCCCTTCCTGATCCTCGGCCGAGACCATGACTGCGACATCTGCCTGGATGAGGCCAACGTCAGCCGGCGCCATTGTCGCTTCGACATCGATTTCTCCGGGATTTGGGTCGAAGACCTCGAGTCCAAAAATGGCGTCAAAATCCATGGTTCCGAAATCACAGAGCGGACCAAATTGAGGGATCGGACGGAAATCACCGTCGGTGCCACGAGTCTTGTCTTCGTCGATCCGGCCGCCGCCTTTCTCGGCGAACTCGATGAAAGCCAATCGAACATTCCCCTGAGTCCTGAAGATCAACATGCCCTGGAAGATCTTTCCCATGAAGCCACCGAGGCTGAGGACAGCAGTGAACTTCCCCTTGAAGATGATCTGGTCGAGGTCGAGCCATCCGTCGACAGTGTGGACCCGCCTGACGACGAGTTGGACGAACCCGTCACCGTCATCGCGACGGAAGAAGACTTGGAAAGTCTGACGGCCCAGAGCGCCGAACTCAGTGCCCCCGACCGCCGCTTAGAACTCGACGACTCGGGGGAGTGGTCGAAGTCGCTACCCGCGGTGGAAGAGGTTCCCAATCGCGAGGAGACGCGGGCCATCAGTTCACCGGTCAAGAAGGCCCAGCCGGACTGGCTGATGTTGGGTATCTTCGGCGGCGCTGTCTTGGTCTTCCTCTTCGCCCTGATCTTGCTCTTGGTGCTCTAGCCTCGGCGCAAGAAGGGGCCCCTTAACGCTCGCTACAGACCTTCCTGTAAGGCCCCTAGTTCGCCTCGTAGGTCATGGACCTGGGGCGCTGGCACCCCGGTGGTCGTGGGCTGGGGGCCTCGCTTCCCGCTGCCAAGATTGAGGAGATTAAGGCGAGCAAACTCCATCGCTCCCGCCAGGGTGACGAGATCAGGGCGGGCCTTCAGGCTGACGATCTCCTCATGGGTGGGTGGCCAGGTCCACTGTCGATCCTCAGCCTCCATCCCCGCAATGCGTACCGGGCATTCAAAGACAGCCTCAGCCAGGGCCTGAACCCCTTCCAGGCGAGAGACACCGCCGCTCAGGACAATGCCATTGTTCGCTTCGCCCCAATACCCCTGGGTCGACAGGAGACCCCGCACCCGATGAAAGGTATCCTCGAGGCGAGACTGGAGTACTCGAGCCGCTTTGCGGCGCTTGATCCGCTTGCGACCCACTCGAATCCGTCCTTCTTCATCGGCCATCTCGGCCACGGCCGGGATCTGACTCTTCATGATATCGAGGGCAACTTCGCTCGAGACCTGAAAGACCTGCCTCAGGTCACCGGTGAGATGCCGTCCACCACAGGGCAGATGAAACTGGGCCTGGGGCACCTCATCCTTCCAGACGGTCATACCGGTCGCAGCGTGACCGAGGTCAATACTGACGGCTCCGAGAATCGCCTCATCTCGGGTCAGACCACCAATGGCTGTGGCCAGTGGACTGGCGATAAAGGCCGGTTTCGGCAGATCAGCCATGCTAAAGAGTTGATCGATGGTTTCGGCAGCCCGCTGCTCCAAGAGCACCCAGAAGAAGTCCACGACCAGGCGATGTCCTGCTAGCCCCATGGGGCGAACCACGTGATCTTGGCCATCGAGACGGCAGCCCCGTCGCAGCGCATGGACGAGCCGACTCCCCGGACTGATCTCTTCGCTAAACACGGCGTGCTCGGCCGCGCGCAGGAGATGACCGGACTCGACCACCCCCTCCGGGACCGCCACCTTACCATCGCTACTGTAACTACGCAGAAGGGGCCCGGGTACTGTGGTCAGGATCTCGTCAGCCTGATGATCGGCCAGAGTTTCGACCCGCCGGACCAACTTACCCAAGAGTTCTGCGGCCGGCGCCAGATCCTGTAACAGACCCTGGCGGTCGACCCCGACGGCCTCTGCCTCCTGCAAGGCCAAGGTGCAGCCCTCACCGTCGATGATGCCCACCCGAAAGATCTGAGCTCCCAGATCAACAACCACCACGGCCCGTTCGGGCACCGGCAGCGCTGCGGCTTGAAACCATCCACTCACCAGGGTCCCTCCTCTTCTTTGACCAACCGAAGAAGCCCTTGCAGCCCGACCTCTACAGCCTGTCGTCGAACGGCCTCTCGATCCCCATCGAACTGAAACCGCTTGCTGTAACGATCGTTCGGGCTTGCGAGACCGATCCAGACCGTACCGACAGGCTTCCCAGGACGAGCTCCATCGGGCCCGGCGATCCCGCTCACGGCCGCAGCATAGCAGGGACCATGGTCCCGGGCCAAGCCCTGCAGCAGAGAAAGGACACAGCCCTCGCTGACCGCCCCCTGCTCCTGAATCAAAGCGGGGGCGACGCCGAGAAGCCGTGCCTTCTCTTCATCGCAATAGAGAACGTAACTTCCACGGAAGACCCGGGAAGCACCTGCTGCACCGGTCAGGGTGGCTGCCATTAAGCCTCCCGTACAACTCTCGGCAAACGTCACCGTCGCGGCCCGTTGGGCCAAGGCCTGGACCAGGTCCTGAGCCAGGTCCCTCACCGGAAGCTACTTGAGGAAGGGTGGACGATCGATGTCATCGTCCGTGACCACAAGCGAGGCTTGCCGTGGCGACTCCAGATGAACCGGGTCGTTCCCAACCGTCGGTGTCAATTGGGCTCCTCGGAGCGTGCTGTTGCGTTGGAGATGCTGAGCAGTCGGCACGGAGAACGGCGCCCGACTGGGCTCCCCTTCCGTGGGCCCTTCCGCGTAGAGGTCGGCGACCTGCTCCGTGGTCGGCAGGATGCTCGTCAGATTCTCAACGTAAAGGGCGGAAGGTTCACCATCAAGGGCCGCCGGCTCGGCCTCAGTCACCGGACTTGCCTGAGGAATTGGCTCCTCATCATAGACCACCGCTCCGATGCGAACTTTCGGTGCACGTTGCCCCTCAGCCGCCCGCTGCTCCGCCGCGCTGGGGCTGCCCCCAGTGGCGCCGACCTCCGGTAACGAGGGCTGAACCGCCATCGGCGCTGGGGCCGCTGGCTGCGCTTGGGCTACCATCGCCTCTTGGGGGCGAACCTGGCTCGGCGCCGGCGTGGCCGGGGGCCGGGGGGCTGCCGGAATCACCAACTCACCCTGGGTCGCTGTCGGTCGGACACCGGCCCGTTTGAGCTGCCGCCGGCTCACAGGCGTGGGATTGCTAACGATGGGGTTACTCGGCTTCGGACGATGCTCCACCGGTGCTTCCACCGGGACGGCCCGCCGGTCGACATGGGCGGCGGGCCGCGAAGCGGGCGCCATGACTCGAACGCCGTCGGAGCGGCTCGCCGTCCGCTTCTCGACGGCGCCGCCATCGAAACCCGTCGCAACCACCATGACCGAGATTTCATCGGTCAGCGCCGTGTCGGCACAGAATCCGAGGATGTAGTCTGCATCCTCATCGATCACATCGCCGATGAGGGCCCCGATGCGAGCCTTCTCGCGCATCGTCAGGGCCTCGGTGCCGTAACGAATATGACAGAGCACACCGGTCGCACCCTCAAGCGTCGCATCTTCAAGGAGCGGGCTGCTGATGGCTAGCTCCAATGCCTTTTCCGCCCGGTCGGGCCCCTTCGCCAAACCGATCCCGATCAAGGCATCCCTGCGAGCAGCAAGAACGGTGCGCACATCGCGGAAGTCCAGATTGATGCTTCGACTCCCAGTGGCCGGCGCCTGGGCCAAATGGACGAGGCCCTTCACCGTCTCGGCCAGCAGGCGATCGGTGGCCTCGTAGGCTTCTTCAACGGAAGCATCTTCGTCGCAGAGGGCCTGGAGTCTGTCATTCGAGAGGACAACGGTTGCGTCCGCCGTGTTCCGCAAGGCTTCACAAGCCTCGCTTGCGGTCCGCATCCGCTTCCTGCCCTCCCAGGAGAAAGGTTTCGTCATCACGGCGACGGTGAGTGCGCCGGCGCTGCGAGCGATGTGGCAGATCTCCGGAGCGCTTCCTGAGCCCGTGCCACCACCACCGCCGAGAACGACGAAGACCATGTCCGTACCCGTCACCAGGGCCTGGACCGCGTCCACGCTCTCCATGACGGCGAGATGACCGTGCTCGGCAATGCCTCCGGTGCCCTCACCGCGACAAATGTCGGCTCCGAGCAAAATTTTCTGACTAACAGGGCAGGCATCCAGGTCTTGCGAGTCCGTATTGGTCGCCGCCAAATCGGCGCCTGAAAGGCCCATGCCGTGAAGCGTGGTGACCACGTTGCCACCGGCCCCACCGGTCCCGATAACGAGGATGCGGGGGGTGCCGCGCACCTGGGTACCGGGGCCGCCGGGTTTGGCTTCGCTCGCCTTCAACGGCAACGTTGGATTTTCGGATTCGTCATCAATGAATTCCACGAAATCGACCATAATGAGATGCTCCCTGCCTCCATGTTTCGGCCCGCCCGAAGGGAGCCATTAATTCCTAATTTTCTAGGCCTCACCGTAGCCCGAGAAGAAGTCCATTAACCTCTTGGTAATCTTGAACAAACCAGTCTGGTCGCCATCACCCATCCGATGCCGACGCGCGCTCCGCAGGGGATCGCCGGCCTGGGCTTTACCAAAGAGGCAGAGCCCCAGGACGGTCGCCAGCGATTCGGAACGGACCTGCCTCGGGATCCCAGAGACGCCCGAGACCGTGCCCCGACGAACGGGAAGACCCAGGACCCGCTCCGCGAGCTCCGCCATGCCCCGCATCTGAGCCCCGCCGCCGGTGATGACCACGCCGCCACCGAGATGCTGCGTCAGGTCATTGGCTTCTAACTCAGCCAGAATCGAAGCAAAGAGCCCAGACATCTGCTCTTCGATGATCCGGGCAACGCTCAGCACATCAACCTTGCGGCTCGCCCGACCACCGACCGAGCCGATCTGCATCCAGTCATCAGGCTCAACAAGGTGAGCACAGGCAGCCCCTGCTTCCACCTTCACGCGCTCGGCCTCGGCGAAGGGGGTGAGCAAGGCCGTACTGATGGCCTTGGTCAGAGCTTCGCCGCCGAGGGGGAGCACCCTGCTGTGAATGAGCGCTCCGTCTCGATAGACGGCAAGGTCGGTGGTTCCGGAGCCTAGATCGGCAACACAGACCCCGAGTTGTCGCTCGTCATCGTCGAGTACAGCGGCCGCGGATGCCAGCGGATCGAGGATGACATCCTCAACTTCAAAGCCTGCGGCCTTGACCGACTTCACCACGTTGTTCGCGGCATTGACCGAGACGCTGACGACATGAACTTGGGCTTCGAGTCGTTTCCCACTCATCCCCACCGGCTCACGAACACCCACGTGGTCGTCGACCTTAAAGTCTTGGGGTAGAGCATGGATGATGCGCCGGTCTGATGGTAACGCATTGTCCTTGGCCGCTTCAACGCAGCGGCGCACATCGCTCGGCGTGATCTCCAAGCCTTTGATCGCCACGACACCGGTGCTGTTGAGCGAGCGGATATGGCTGCCAGCGATGCCCACGAGGGCTGACTCAACTTCCACGCCGGCTTCGGCCTCG
>PBND01000071.1 GCA_002722845.1 Myxococcales bacterium
AGTTGCATTAAATGATGATGGTTCTTGGCAATTAACATATACCACTTTTGATGATTGGGAAATAGACGAAACTCATTTGAGTTTGAGTGCAAGTTGTGAGAACCCTACATTTCCGGTTACAAAATCAGGCAATCCTAAAATTGGTAAGTTTGAATACAGTTCTAGTCATAAGAGAAGTGTTAATACAGTTACCTATACTATATATCAAGACAATTTAGATTATGAATTTTGTTTTGCTGCGCATGCAGTTGTTTCGGGGCCTGAAGGTTCAGAAACTGCGTGGGCCGAAAGTCAGCGCTTTCGCCAAAAGGTCGCCAAGTTCCCCATCGTTCATCCCGAGGCGCATGGCGATCAACTGTTTCAAAGTGAACCGGCCGATCATCCGCTGTAAAATATAGAGTTCCCGAGCCTCAAATCCGTGTTCGGGTCGCACCTCAGTTCGGTAGAAGTTGGGAACAGAAGCCAGAACCTCCGGACTCAACACAACCCGAGCGCCCCCGCCATCTTGGGGCTCATCTCCCTGACCGGCAGGCTGCGCGCCCGCAGCGGCGGAGGACGGGCTCGATGGGGCTTCAACGACAGGCTGAACCGGGGCTTTGGGCTCTTCGGGTGCTGCTGGCTTGACCGGTTCAATGGTCGAAGGTGACCGGGCTGCTGGGCGCTGGGGCTCAGGCCTCGCCGCAGGTTCGGGCGGAGGACTGGGCGCCGAAGGCTGACGACTCGGTGCCGGGGCCGGCTCGGCCGGGCTCGCAACGGGTGTGGGGGCTGGCCTTGGCGATGGCGCAACGGATTGCTGGGGTCCAGGCCTCGCTTCTGTTCCGGGGCCCGGACGAATTGTCGAAGGCTGAGAACTTGGTGCCAAGGTCTGCTCGGAACGGGACGGGACGGGACGGGGGTCTGGCCTTGGCGCTGCCGCCTCTGGGCGGGGCCCGGCAGCGGTGGCAGCCGCCGGCCTCGGGCTTGGGGCCGCCGGCTCGGAAGGGGTCTCGGACTGAGACCGAGCGCTTGCTGGTGGCGTCACCGGGGTCGTTGCCTCGACCGATGGTTTCTTCGGCGCCGCATCAGCCCTGGGGACGGGACGATCTTTCCAACCGACCATGACCCGCCAGTTGGCCATCACGAGCACGCCGGGCATGGGTGTGATCACCCGGGGCCCCGCTGCACTTCGTTCCAGCCGTCCCACGGGCTCGCCCCGTTCCAACTTGGCTTGGAGTTTAGGATCGACCCAGCCCACCCCACTCACAAAAGGGTGCTTCTCCAACTCGGCTGGACCGGGCCCGTGGCTTCCCTCACCGCCATCACCCTCTACAAGGCTTTGACGGATCTGAGCTTCAGGCTTGCCCATCAAGCCTGCCTCTCAACGACGAGCGTTGAGCCATGAACCGCCCGCCCACTAGGCGGCTCCCGCCGCAGCCGCTTGCTTGGCCTCAGCGAAAATCTCCGCATCGATCTTCGCTGGGAACTCCAGCTTATCGATCGCCTTCTCCAAGGCCGGCTGGTAAGGCACAACCTTCTCGTTCACCAGTTTGGCTAAGGCGTCGTCCATGGTCAGCATCCCAGCCTTTTTCCCGCGCGCTATGTAGTCGGTCAGCTGGTAGGTTTTCCCTTCACGGATCAGGTTCGGCAGGGCGGCGCCGGAGAACATGATCTCCACCGCAGCGGCCCGTCCCCCACCGATCCGTTTCAACAATTGCTGACTCAAAACCCCCTTCAAGGATTCGGCCAAGATACTCCGCACCGCCTCCTGCTCCTCCTGGGGAAAGACATTGACGATACGATCGACCGTCTTGGCCGCGGAGTTGGTATGCAGTGTACCGAAGACGAGCAGGCCTGCGGCCGCAGCATTCAAGGCCTGGGTGATGGTTTCGAGATCCCGCATCTCACCCACGAGGAGAAGATCTGGATCCTCACGCACGGCCGCCTTGAGGGCTGAGTTGAAGTTCGGTGCGTGGGTCCCAATCTCCCGCTGGGTAATCACGCTTTGCTGGTGCTTGTGAACGAACTCGATGGGATCCTCGATGGTGATGATATGCATCTTTCGCGTCTTGTTCATCTTATCGATGATGGCCGCCAAGGTGGTGGACTTACCCGAGCCGGTGGGCCCCGTCACCAACACGAGCCCGTTGCGCATGTCACAAATCTTCTTCACCGCCGGCGGCATCGCCAGCTGATCAAGGGTCAAAATCTTGGTCGGAATCACACGAAACACAGCGCCGAATCCGCCTTCCTGCATGAACAGGTTGGCGCGAAAACGGGCGAGATTGGGCACGGCAAAGAAGAAGTCTAAGTCCCCGGTCGTCAGAAAGTGCTCCCAGTCCTCCTCCTTCTCCACGATGGGCCGAATGAGGTCCACATAGTCTCGATTGGACAAGACTCGGTAGCGGAGCGGATCGATCTCACCGGACAATCGGAACATGGGGGGGCGCCCGACACTGAAGTGCATGTCAGAGGCGCCCTTTTCGATCATCAACTGTAGAAAGCGGGTGATCCGCTTGGTCTCCATCCCCCCTTCGCTCATGAGGGCCTCCCTTGCGCTGCACCGGTCGTAGCGGGCTTCTTACCTGGACCGTCCTGATCGTCCTTCTTCACCGGCTCAAGAGCCTGAACCTCGGCGAGGAACTGGGCACTCACCATGCCCTCGAAGGTCTCCTTCTTCTCAGCCCGAATGTAGGCATCTTCTGCGGTGATTCGCCCGGCATCCATCAGTTGCTCCAGGCTCATGTCGGCAGTGCGCATGCCCTGAGTCTTACCCAACTCCATAATGCCTGGAAGCTGGTAAACCTTGTCGTCGCGAATGAGAGTCCGCACATTTTGAACACAGGGCAGGATCTCGAAGCAAGCGACCTGGCCCGGCTGGTCGGCTCGGGGTAGGAGCCGCTGGCAGATCACCAACTGCAGGGTCTCCGACAAGGCCAATCGCACAGCGTCTTGCTCATTGGGCGGAAAGCTCTCGATGACTCGATCGATGGTCTTGTGGGCACTGGTGGTGTTCATGGTGCCGATGACCAAGTGGCCCGTCTCCGCAGCTTCGAGGGCCATGTTGATGACCTCCGGATCCCGCATATCACCGATCACGATGATGTCCGGATCTTCACGCAAAGCCCCCCGCAGCGCATTGGCGAAGCTCTGGGTGTGCTTATTCACCTCCCGCTGGTTCACCAAACTCTGCTTCATCGTGTGGACGAACTCGACGGGCTCTTCCACACTGAGAATATGGGCTCGCTTGCGCTCATTAATCAGATTCACAAGGGCCGCTAAAGTTGTTGATTTTCCTGCACCTGCCGGTCCAGAAACAACGACCAAGCCCTGGTGGTTATTGGTCACGGCCGTCAGATAATCCGGCAGGCCCACATCCCGGAAGGTGGGAACGATCCCGGGGATAATCCGGAAGACCCCTCCCAGGCCAAGTCTCTGGATAAAGATGTTCGCCCGGTATCGCCCGACGTTGGGGATGACGTAGCAGAAGTCGATCTGCTGGTCTTTCTCAAGCAGCTGCAGTTGGGGCTCAGTGAGAATGTCACAGAGGACTTTCTTGGCCGCCGCTTCGTCGAGCCTCTCCTCACCTTCAACCGGTTCGATAATCCCGGCGGTGCGAAACAGCGGCGGCAGGCCCACCGCAATATGCACGTCACTGCACTGCAATTGACGGGCCTTGATCAGCAGGTCGTCGAGTTTACCCCCTGAGCGCTCTCTGGCTCGCTCTGCGGCCATGGCTTCCAGGGCTTTCACGTCCTGCGTGCTGCCGGTTTTGTCCGAGATCTCACGGATGAGCTCGATGGCTCGGCGCTGAACTTCGGCGCTTGGGTCATTTTTGACCCGGTCCTGAAGGGCCTTCACCACCCCAGGGTCCTCAAAGGCAGACAAGGCTTCGACGGTTGCCATCCGGACCTCATCGGCTTCGTGATTGAGAAAGCGGGCCATCGGCTTGATCGCCCGCTTGTCCTTAATCATGGCGAGGGACTCGATGGCAGCCCACTGGACATCCTTATCGTCTAGACACTTGATGAGCGCATCGACAGCCCGTCGGTCACCGATTCGGCCCAGCGTCTCCGCCGCCGTAATTCGAGTCCACCAGTCCTCATCTTGCAGCATGCCCACAATGGGCTGAACACAGCGCTCGTCTTCAAAGGTGCCGCCGATGCCCAAAGCTAAGAGCTTAATCTCTCGATCCGGATCCCCCATGAGTTCGACGATGGGATCCACCAGTCGGTCACCGAAACTCTTGAGGCTGTCCAAGGCCCGCTCCCGAACCCAGCCCGGCAGGTCCTTAATGAAGCTGAGATAACGGCGAATCACCCGCCGGGGCTGAGGACAGTGGGATAAGGTCTCGACGACAGCGGTACGGACCTGATTACGGCCATCGGCGAGGAGACTGATGAGACCACTTTCGATCTCCTCGTCGTCCTGGGCCAACATCTGGCCGATCGTTCGGGCACAGAGGCTCTGGATTTGGTAACTCTCATCGGTGATGCCCTTGAGGAGGAGGCGGTCCTGCTCGCGGCTTCTTTGACCCATCGCGTTGAGCAAATCGTAACCCGCTCTGCGAATCCGCTCATCATCGCTCTCACACATGCGCTGCAATTCGGCGGCGCCAAGCCCGACCCGCCTGAGCCCTTCCGGATCATCTTTGAGCAGGTCGATGGCCACCACCTGGGCTTCCGGGTCGGTGCCCTTGATCATCGTACCTAAGAGGCTCTGGGTCTTTTCCCGAGGTGCCTGGCGCACGAGAAAGAAACCCTTTTCCCGACGCTGTGCGTTGGTCTCAGCCATCAGCGTTTGCGCCACCGTCGTGACCACCGTGGCATCGAACTCAGCAGCTGACAGCATCAGATTACGCATTTCAGCGTTTGATTTCCCCTGCATTTCAGCCAGCAGCAGCTTGGCATAATCCAGGGAGTGGGATTTCAGGACCTTCAGCCCCATGGCCCGTAGCTCCTGGCGGGGAGAACAGAGCGACCAGCTCACATCGCGGGCCTTCAGGCCCCTGCCAGAGAGGACCTCGTTGATGAGTTGCCGCATCTCAGTTGGGCCCTGGTAATCCGATCGTTGCAAACGAACCATCGGCGATTTGCGGTCGTCTTTCCCGCGCCCGAAGAAGGCCATCGTTTGGGCTCCAAAACAGTTCGCGAAGGAGCTTACACACGACCGGCGCCATTGGTCTAGACCGCACGGTTGTCACAAGCGGGAACACCGGACTATGGGCTGCAGGGAGTTAGCCATGACGAGACAAGCGATCGGCGCACTTGCAGCGCTCGTTCTTTCGACTGCATGCCAGCACGGGGCAGGGCGGGTTCATGGCCGATCTGCCACCACACTGGAGTTCCTCGAAGGACAGCTGCCCGCCCGACACACCGCTGCAATCGGCTACCTCGGCAACCCCAGTGAGAAATTGGGTGAAGGCGTCAAGCTGTTCCGGGACCTCTCAAAGCCAGGCGATAAGAACAGGGAGGACATGACGAAGTGGCTGGCAAGATTCGGCTTTGATCCCACTGAAACAGAAGGCTGGCGCTCCATCGGTGTGGATATCGATGCAGGCATTGGCATCGGCTTCTTGCTGGAGCCCGTTCGGCTGGTTGTCGCCCTCAAGGCCAAGGACTTGGACAAGCTCCTGCCCGCCCTCGATGCGCTGATCGATCAACCCGTCGTCACCTACTCGGCCCCGGGGAAGGGTCAGCGGCAATTGCTATTGGATGGCAAAGCCCGGGCCAACCTCTACCAGCAGGGTGACTTCATTCTTTTTGTGGCCGCCGAGTCCCCGGACCAGAAAGGGATGCACCCTGGCCCCTGGAAGGCCCTTACAAGCCCCGGTGAGCGTCTCGCTGCTTCACCGGAGCACAGCCGGCTCCGTCCGTCCCAGAAGCCCGAGGCTCTGGGCTTGCTCTATATGGGGCCCATCGCCCGGAAGTGGGAGGCCGATACCGGGCTCAAACAAGGCGAAATGGAGCGCTATGTTCGAGCCATGTCCTGGAGCTATGACAGCCAAGGCATGAACGGCTGGCGACTCCTTCTCGGTGACAAACTCAAGACGGGCTTGGGGGGTATTTTCGGGCCCGCTCGGCTTCCCTCCCAAGCCGCTGACCGGGTGTTGAATCGAGACCATATACAGATCCGTCTGCGTCTCAACCTCTCCACGCTCTTTGATGGCCTTCTCGCCCTGATCCCCGACTTTGTAGATGCAAAAGAAGCAGCCAAAATGGCGGAGACTCGGGCGAAACTCGGCGAGGCTCAAGGCTTGGCCATGGTCATGGGCAATACCCTGGGGCTCGCTTGGCCCGAATTCAGTGCAGGGATAAACGGTGAGCTCCTTCTCACCTACCCGAAATCCAGCCTCAGCACGGACTGGAAGACGATGAGCCCAGCAGATCTGCTGCTCATTCTTGGGGCTGATGGTGACGAGGCCAGTGCGAAAGTCTTTCGTGCTTTGCGCGGCTTCTTCATCAGCAAGGGTGCAAAGGAAGGACCAATCGAGGGTCAACAGGCCCTCCGACTGCCCCTTCCCCGCCCCATGCCTGGGCTGTCGCCCACGGTGATTCAGACCCAAGATGGCATCATCATCGGCGCCAGCGAGGAGGCCGTGGGCCGCTTCCTAAAGACCCAATCTGCTAAGCCAGGCCAATCGGGGCTCAAGGAAGCGACGTTGATCTACGGACTCGAAGCTGATCTCAAGGACTTCGCTAAGCGCCTGATTCCGAAGCTAGAGGCCGAACTTCAGGCGACAGCCAACGCACTCAGTGACCTTGCAGACGCTATGGAGGGAACGCAAACAGACGAGACAACAGAACCGGCCCAAGAGAAACCCTCTGGCTCCTCTGACATGCAGAGGCGTTTGCTGCCCTATGCCGACTTGAGTAGCGCCCTTCATTTGAACGAGGACGAGCTCTACTCCATGCGTCGGGGCGTCAATCTGCCCATCGTTCCCCTGATCGCAGCGATCGGCATCCCCAACTTCATCCAACAGCAATGCAGAGCGAAGCAGGCTGAAGCGAAAGTGAACCTCCGACGCCTTTACCAAGCTCAGTCCGTCTTTCGTTCTGAACACGACCAGTGGGGAAGTTGGGATCAACTCGGACTAGAGCAAACCTTCGAGGCGAATCGCTACACCTACTGTTCGGGGCCCATTGAAGGCGACGACCCCGGTGGACCCAGCCGTACTTCAAAGGAGGGACAGTGTCTCCCCTGCCGAGGCCCCCAATGCAAAGGCGTCACCCAGGAACGGGCCAAGGCTGTATGCGCCGCGCACAACGCGCATATCGATCTCGACCAAAAAACCTTCATCGCTTGTGCTGTAGCCGATCTGAACAGCAGCGGGGAGGATCTGGATGTCTGGATCATGAACCACGAGGGGCGGCTCTACCATCCCGCCACAGACTGCGGTGGGAGGGTGAGCACCCCCCTACGCCCCGTTCGGAAGGACAAATAATGGCTAACTTAAAAGGCAAGCGCATCCTCATCACGGGGGCGAGCCGGGGCATCGGCGAGGCGATCGCCCTGCGGGCTGCTCAGGACGGTGCACGCATCGCGATCGCCGCCAAATCCAACCGGAAGCATCCGATGCTTCCTGGGACCATCTATACGGCTGCAGAAGCCATCGAAGCCGCCGGCGGCGAGGCGCTCCCCCTCGTCGTCGACGTCCGTGACGAAGCCATGGTGGTCGCGGCTGTCGAAGCGGTCGAGGCGGCATGGGGTGGGCTCGACGTCCTGATTAACAACGCCAGTGCGATTCAGTTAAAAGGCACGGTCGAGACGCCGATGAAGCGCTATGACCTGATGCATGCCGTCAATGTTCGCGGCACCTTCATGATGAGTCAGAAGTGCATTCCCCTCCTGGCCGAAGGCGACAATCCCCATATCCTCAATATCTCCCCCCCACTGAACCTGGACCCGCGCTGGTTCAAGAATCACGTGGCCTACACCATGAGTAAGTACGGTATGAGTATGTGCGTCCTCGGCATGGCGGAGGAACTCCGAAACAAGGGCATTGGCGTCAATGCGTTGTGGCCCCGCACCGCCATCGCGACCGCGGCCATCGATATGCTGGGCGGGCCCGAGTTTCGGCGCAGTTGTCGAAGCCCCGCGATCATGGCGGATGCGGCCCAGGCCGTGCTCTGCCGGCCCGGGACGGACTGCAGTGGGAACTTCTTTATCGATGATGAGGTCTTGGCCGAGGAAGGCTGTGAAGATTTCAGCATCTACGCAATCGATCCAAGCCAAGCATTGGCCCCGGACTTCTTCTTGGACGAAGGCGTCCCCTTCTTTGGAAAGGACAATCCATGAGCGCAGGTGGCGGTAGCCTTAAAGTCGTCATTGCAGCCCTAATTGGCAACGGCCTGATCGCCATCGCCAAGTTTGTGGCTTACATGTTCACCCTGAGTTCGGCGATGCTCGCCGAATCCATTCACAGCTTGGCCGACACGGGCAACCAAGCCCTCCTCCTCTTCGGCATGAAGCGGGCGAAACGGCCACCGGATGCGGCTCATCCCTACGGTTATGGCAAAGAGAGCTACTTCTGGAGTTTCGTCGTCGCCATCTCCATCTTTACCCTGGGCGCCGTCTTCGCGTGCTATGAGGGCGTCCATAAACTCCAAAATGCCCTCGGCGGCGATGCGGTGGTCAAAAGCCAAAAGATCGCCATCATCGTCCTTGGGGTCAGTATCGTCATCGAAACCTTCAGTTTTGGCGTCGCGATCAAGGAGTTCAACCAGGAAGCGAAGAAGATGGGCCTGGGACTCTGGGCCGCGGTTCGAGAAACTCGCAAAGCCGAGATGGTGACCGTGCTCTTCGAGGACGCGGCAGCGATGGCTGGCTTGTTGATCGCCCTCGCTGGTGTCAGCCTAACGGCCCTCACCGGCAACGCCGTCTACGATGGGGCCGCCACGCTCATGATCGGTGTGATTTTAGCATGGGTCGCGTGGTTCCTCTCAGTCAACACGATGCGCTTGCTGGTCGGCACCTCGGCCAACCAACAAACCGAAGAAAAACTTCGCGCCATCGTGGACGCCACCGCTGAGGTGGAAAATATCATCGATCTCAAAACCATCCACTTTGGTGCCGATACGATCCTGCTCAATCTCGGGCTCCAGTTTAGCCCCACCATGGCGGTACATGAACTGGAGCAAGTCATTGATTCCATCGAGGGCCAAGTGAAGTCACAAGTGCCGGAAGTGAAGCGTATTTTTATCGAGGCCGACTCCCTACGCCATATCGGGCCCAGGCCCGATTAGGTCACAGAACGTGCCCTTCGCGCGAGCACGCGCTAACCTGTGCTTGCCATGCTGAGGTCTCTCGTTGTCATCCCGCTCTTTTGTCTGCTGGCCTGTCCAGGCCAAGAGCCGAGGCCTGTGCCCGATGCGGGGCCTGTCATCGATGGGGGTCAGGAACCCAATTGTGGGGGCTGCTCAGCATCTCAAATCTGCGTTCTCGATCGCTGTGAAAGCCCCTGTCCCTGCCCCACGGGCCAACGCTGCAATACCGCCGGCACCTTTTGTGAGCCGGGCTGCTGGACCAGTGAGGACTGCGCCGAGTCGCAGAGTTGTCTGGATGATCAATGCCAGGACCATCAATGCCAGGTCGATACCCATTGCCCTGAGGGCCAACTCTGCCGGGAACAACTCTGTCGAGAACCGGAATGCGAGACGGACACGGATTGTGCCGAAAGCGCCCGTTGTGACGAGCGGTTCTGCCGCGAAATTGGGGAGGCTCCCTGCGCTGCCGATGGGGACTGTGGGCACGGGCAGCGCTGTTCGAGTTACGGGCTTTGCTATGGCGGCGACTGCCTCGTCCACGGGGATTGCCCCCGCCACCAACGCTGTCACCTGAACCGCTGTCTCGACCGACCGACAAACGAATACGGCATTCAACTCGAGCGCCGTTTTTTTGAGCCGGTCACCAGTCACTACGGCGCCGAGCCCCTCGGCAATATTCGCGCCAGTCAGATGACGGGCTACGGCTATGGCGGGGGACTCTTCGATATGGATGGAGACCACGACTTGGATCTCTTCCTCGGCACCCGGCATCGAGTTCGGGTCGACGTCGATCCAGCCTGTCTGTTCGAGAATCGTTCCATTCCAGGCAGCCTGCGCTTTGTACCCGTACCGGGTGAGTGCGAGCCCCACGGCAGCCAAGATATCAGCTCGGCCTTCGGGCTCGACCTCGAAGGTGACGGCTACGACGAACTGGTGGTCCTAGGGGATGGCTATGCCCGACTGGAACGATTCCACCCCACCCGATCGAGCGAGAACCTTCTCGACCTTTTGCCAGAGGGCGATATTCGCCGGACAAACTGCAATCTCGGTGCGGCACTTCCGGCCGATCTGGATATGGATGGCGACGTCGACTTGCTGCTCGCCTGTCAGTTGAACGCCTTCGCAATCGCTTCTGCGGAAGAGATCTATCGAACCGGTGTCCGGGCCTACCCCCTAGAGGGGGCCACCTATTTCGGTTGCCCGCCAGGGGAAGGCTGCGCCTACCACCGTATCAACATGGGCCTACCCAACTTGAGCCAAACCTTCTTCGCCCAACCGGGGCAAGAGGGTCCCATCGATGCCGAGTGGGATGTCCTTGAGATGGACGTGATGCGAAATTTCGCCCTGTTTCAGGTCGACGGCGCGCTGGTTTACGAAGAAGACCTGATCTTTCAGGATTCCGGGGCGACCCTTGCCTTCGGCATGGTCGACATGAACGACGATGGGCTCCTTGACTTCATCACGGCCAATGACAGCTACATGGGCCTCGGCCTCGTGAAGATTCATGGCCGGGGCGACCATCTCTTTATCGCCGATGAGGGCCCCAATCGACTGGTTCGCTACGAAAATGGCGCATCCATCAATATCGTCGATGATGTGGGCTTAACCTTAGCGACCCGTAACGGCACCGACCTGGAATCTTGGGGCACGGTGGTCGAGGACTTCGACCGGGATGGCGATGATGACCTCTACGTTACTCAAGGGATGATCGAGCGGGTGCCGATTTCGGCCTGGGCCGATCACTACGATTTCATGGCGCTACAGCAAGATGATGGACGCTTTCTCATCCTCACCGACGAAGTGGGGGTGAGTGTCCACGATCACCAAGACTCGTTGGACGACACCTTCGTGTATTCCAGCCGGGGCACGGTGAAGGCTGATTTGGACCTCGATGGCGCTTTGGATCTGCTCACGGTGCCCTTTGAAGGCCATGTCCGCCTCCACGCCGAAGTCCCATTGCGAGATGGCCCCGGTGCCCGCTGCACGCTGGTGCCCCGCTCACGCTATGTCCCCACCTACGGCTACGGCTATGCGGTGGCAGCCCAAGGTACCGAGACCTGGTTCCGCCGGGACATGCAGGGTCAGATGCGTTTGGGCGCGTCTCCCCATGTGCTCAGTTCAGCCACCCGGGGTCGCCTCCGCTTCGCCTCCGGTGCTGAGATCGCCTTCGACTGCCGGGGGCAGCCGGGGCCCGTAGTGGTCGAAGAACCCAATTGGATTCGCTGGGAAGCCCAAGTTGAAGGACACAGCGTGTTCCTTCACATGCCCTGGTATGATGGCGGTCAACCCGTGGTCCGTGTCGCCCTCCGCCAAGCTGATGGCAGCAGCCGTATCGTCCATGCATCCATGGACCGGACCCGTTTCGATATCGCCACCAACGCGAGCGATATACAGGCCATGCTCCAAGTGGATGGCCGATGGATTCCCCGATGGTTCGAACTCCCCTCGCCTTAGCGCTTTCGTGGCTGTTGGTCGGCTGCCCGGGCCCCCCCGCAAGCCCACCGGATGCAGGCCAAGTGGCTCTCGACAGTGGCCTCGGCTGTGGCGAAGGGCCGGCCTGTCTGTCACCACAACAGTGCATTGATGATGCATGTATCGCCCTCTGTGATGAGGATCTCGACTGTATCCAACCCATGATCTGCGA
This sequence comes from Myxococcales bacterium, assembly GCA_002722845.1. Classification (GTDB taxonomy): domain Bacteria; phylum Myxococcota; class UBA4151; order UBA4151; family UBA4151; genus UBA4151. The sequence goes on from PBND01000071.1 coordinate 11,887, forward strand.
GGATGCCCGATGTGCCCCGCCCCAATGCGACTCCCCCTCCGACTGCAACGACCCGCAGGTCTGCGAGGCGGGACGCTGCGTCGAGCCAAGAGCGCTAGCCTGTGCTCGGGATGGCGACTGTCCCCAGGGCCACCGGTGCCGGGATCAGGTCTGTCAGCAGGAGGCCTGTCGAATTCATGCCGAGTGTGAAGCGACCGAACGCTGTGCTCCAGGGGGATTCTGCCTCCCCCGCCCCAACCCAGAGCTCGGCTTGGTCTTTGAACGCCGGTTCGCAGAAGGGGTCACGGACCATCGCGCAGCCGAACCCTCCGGGATGACCGGTGGCTACGGTTTCGGTGCCGGTTTGTTCGATCTCGACCGGGATGGCGACCTCGACCTCTATCTCGGTGACCGCCGCCGGGAGGGTACGCCAACCGATGATGCGATGATCCTTGAGAACCAGTCTTATACTGGGCGCCTCCACTTCGTCCCGCGGCCTGAATTGCTTGAGCCCAATGCTGCAGAGTACCCGAGCGCCTTCGGGATCGACGTAGAGGGAGACGGTTTCCACGAATTGCTTCGCCTGGGCGATGGCAGCGTCCTCCTTGAGCGCTTTCAGCCCCAGCGGGAAACCACAGATCTGATTCAGGCCTTGCCCGAAGCCCACCCAGGAAGGAGTTGCTTCGCCGGTGCCGCCGTCGCCGAAGACATCGACCACGATGGACGCCTCGACCTTTGGATCGGCTGCCAACTTTCCGAACGGGTCATGGCCGAGCTCACCAGCATGCTGATGCAACAGGGTGGTGACCCCTACCAGCCCTTGATCGGTGCGACCTTCGTGCGCTGTGCCCCCGACGAAGTCTGCAGTCACCGACGCCAGCCCTTTGGGGAGCCCTATGACCCCTGTGGAGCCTTTCGCAACAGCAGTGGTCCACCCCAAGAAGAGACCTGTGACAGCGAACCCACGCCTGTCGGTGATATCCGCCAGCGTTTTCGCCTGGCACCCATGCAAAACTTAGCCTTCCGGCAGCAGCCCGATGGGCAATTCCTCCCCTTCGCTGAGCATGAACTGCTGCCCCTCTATGACGATGGCAGCGCCCTGGGCCTCGGCGGCCTGGATGTCAATGACGATGGCTTGCCTGATCTCCTCGTCGCCAACGACTCTCTGATGGGCATCGGCGCGCTGGTGGTCGAGGGCGAAGGCGAAGTGATCTATGTCAGCGACGAGGGACCCAATAAGGCCGTTCGGTTTGACGCCCAAGGCCGAGCGATCCAGCGGGGCGAAGACCTCGGCTTAGACCTGCCGATGGTCGATGGCTTCCCCCTCTTTGCTTGGGGTATCGTCGTCGACGATTTTAATCGGGATGGTCGAGACGATGTCTACCTGGCCCAAGGCAGCCTGCCGCCACCGCCGGGGATCGACACCATCGTCTGGAGCCTCCACTACGATGCATTGCTCCTGCAGCAGGAGGATGGGCCTTTCCTCGAAGCCTCGGCTGAGGTTGGACTCAGCGCCCATGGCAGCGATGACTCCTTAAACCCCAGGCACGCGTACTCCAGCCGGGGGGCCGCCAAGGTCGACTTGGATTCGGACGGCTACCTGGAAATCCTCACCATGGCCTATGAAGGCTTGCCGAGGATTCACTCGGAGGTCCCTACCCTCCAAGTCCATCCCCCGCGCTGCACCCTGATTCCAAAGCCCAGTTTGGTACCGAGTTTCGGGACCGGCTACGCCATCAAGGCCACCGATGGAACCACCTGGCGCCGCTGGGACCTGCAGGGACAGTTACGCCTCGGCGCCTCCCCCTACATCCTCAGCCCTTACTCCAGCGGCCGGCTGCGCTTCCCCTCGGGGGCCATCCTGTCCTTTGACTGCGAAGGGCGGCAAGGCCCAGAGGTCATCGAGGAACCGACCGACTGGATCAAGCTCCGCCGTAGCAACGGTCGATTGGAGTTCCAGTTCCAGGCTCCCTGGCTGGCTGGAGGTATTCCCGGTCGCCTCCATGTCGCCGTCCGTAACGAGGGAGGGGTCGCCCGGAGCTTCCGGATCACACCCGACGGCCGGCGCTTTCCTGTGGCGGTGCGCGCCGATGACCGGGCTGTGATGGCTCAAATCGATGGTCGCTGGGTACCCCGCTGGCTCGAGATCCCAAGTCAGTAGTCGTAACAGTCCTCTTCGTTAAGAACCAAGAGGCGGTAGGTATCGCCATCGTGCCCGCCACAGTTCCCCGTGTGCCTGCCGCCGATATGGTACCAACGGGCATTGCAGAGCTGCATGGTGAAGGTTTGGGTACTCACCCAGCCTTGGCCATCAAGACTGCACATCCCGGTCGACAACGCTGGCTGGCCTCCACCGTGGGTACAACCGGTTGCGAGGATCCGCTGCTGGTTTGCACCCTGTAGGTCCTGCGCCCGGTTTCGATCCATCGACCAAACCCATTCCGCTGTCTGACAAGTGACCGGGGTCCAGCGGGGGTGGTTCTGGCAATTGCCGCCCACCTGGATCGCTTGGCACTGATCGTCGCAGCCGTCATCGTCGTCGCCGTTGGCGCCGTCATCACAGACCTCGTAGCCGGCCTGGCCCACTTGCAGGTCCGCCCGCACGAAACCATCACCACAGCGGGCGGAGACGCAGTTTGCGAGACAGGCATCCTCATTGCTCCCGTTGCCATCATCGCAATCCTCCATGCCCGCTTGGACGAATCCATCACCGCAACGGGGCTCCTCGCAGTCGTTGAGGCAATCGTCGCCATTGTCTTCATTGCCGTCATCACAGGCTTCGAAACCGGGCTGCCCCTCTTGAAGATCCTGCCGCAGCGCGCCATCCCCGCAGCGAGCCGGGCGACACGAAACGCAGGCATCGAAGGCATCCTCGTTGCCGTCATCACAATCTTCAAAGCCCTCGGCGCCTAACTCGAGATCGCGACGAATAATCCCGTCACCGCAGCGGGCCTGCTCACAGCCGTTGGTGCAGTTGTCGAGATTGCTCCGGTTGCCATCGTCGCAGGCTTCGCCTGCATCCACTTGCCCATCGCCACACACGCTAGCGACCGCCGCAACACAATCATTCGAACAGCGATCATCGTCCACCTGATTGCCGTCGTCGCATTCTTCCACCCCCACCTGGAGAATGGCATCACCGCAGGCGGCCGGCTGGCAGGCATTGGTGCAGGCATCTGAAGCAATCCCATTGCCATCGTCACAGGTCTCACCATGGTCGATGCGACCATTGCCGCAGCGCTCTTGGAGACATGAGGCTGAACAGCCATCACCATCGACGAGCCCACCATCATCACAGGCCTCATACCCGGCTTCGCCGGCCTCAATACCTCGGCGTAAGACGCCGTCACCACAGCGAGCGGGTTCACAGGCCGCGGTACAATCATCGTGCTGGTCTGCGTTCCCGTCGTCACAGCCCTCCACACCCTCCTGAAGAAAGCCATCACCGCAACGGGCCGCAGCACAGGTACTCAGGCAGTCGTCACTGTCCACCTCGTTGCCATCGTCACAGGCCTCCCCTTCTTGAACGATGCCATCGCCACAACTGGCCGGCTGACAGAGGTTGCAATCGTCGGCGGGGTTCTCGTTCCCGTCGTCACAGCCTTCACCAGGACCGACGACACCATCGCCACAGCGGGCCAAAGAGCAGTCGTTGAGGCAGGCGTCTTCATCCACGACGTTGCCATCGTCGCAGGCTTCGTAGCCACTGAGGCCCACGCTCAGGTCCTGACGCACAAAACCATCGCCGCAACGGGCCAGAAGACAACCGTTCAAACAGCCATCTTCATTGGAGTCGTTCCCATCATCACAGGGCTCGAAGGCCGGATCGTCTTCGGGCAGATCGAGGCGGACAACACCATCACCACAGCGAGCCGCCTGACAGTTCCGAAGGCACAGGTCTGAGTCCACCTCATTGCCATCATCACAGGCTTCGAAGTCGGCCTCTTCTGGCCCCAAATCCGTCCGCAGAATCTTGTCACCACAGCGGGCAAGTTGGCAGTCATTGGTACAGGCATCGCCTGTTTCCTCATTACCATCGTCACAGGCTTCACCGGCCTCGACCTTGCCGTCACCGCAAGCCGATTCCCGGTCCCGCACGATCACTTGCTCGGGGCAGCCGAGCAAAAAGAGTAAAGAAAGACAGATCGCCGGTCTCATGGTGAAAGCCTCCTACCTAGTCCGGTAAACAGTGGCGCTTCTCCCGCTCTAAGGCAAGCCAGGTGGGCTCAAAAGGCATCGACGGCTTCAACTCGGGGGGGCCTTCGTCGAGGATGACTCAATCCCCCGGCCGCTCTATCGGATTCGAGATCGCCCCCTCCCCCAAACCGAAGCCCGTTGGCCTTCGCAGCCCGGGCGCTACCCTGGCGCCACAGGGCCGCTTCTGGCACGCTAGACCCGTCATGACTCGGTTCCTCCCCATCCTTCTGTTGCTCAGCAGCGCTTGCTATGAGGCTCCCGAGATCCCGTCGGGCGAGCCCACCGCACCGCCGCCAGTTAGCCCGCCTGTCGCGGAGCCAGAAATCTGTACAGACTCTGGCTTTGTTCCCCTGCGCCGGCTGAACCGCACCCAGTACGGGAGGGCGCTCAACCAACTCCTCGGCATCGACCGGCAAGCTGCCGAGACCCTTCCTGATGATGATGTGGGTTATGGTTTCGATAATGTGGGCGAGGTTCTCAGCGTTTCTCCCCTGCACCTTGAGCAGTTCGAAGCCATCGCCGAGGCCGCCGTCGAGGAGGTCCTACAGGCTGCCCCCCAACTCACCCGGACGACATTCGTCGCCACCGAGCTAGGCAGTCCGGTCGGCGGTGCCAGCGCCGAGTACTGGAACCTGTGGTCCAACGGCGAGATCATCGCCGAGTTCACCGCCAGCCACAGCGGCGAATACGAACTGGGGGTCTCGGCCTGGGCCAATCAGGCTGGACCCGACCCAGCCCGTTTAAGCCTGCGCCTCGATGGGCGGGACCTAGAGACCTTCGATGTGGAAGACGACAACGCACCGGGCACCTACTACAGCGTTCGGGTCAACGTCGAAGCGGGCTATCACACCTTCGCCGTCGCATTTATCAACGACTACTATCGTCCCGATGATCCAGACCCCAACGAACGGGATCGCAATCTGCACGTGGAGACCCTGATGGTGGAGGGCCCCTTCGGCGTGCTCCTCGAGAATCCGTTGCGGGATCGCCTGCTCACCTGCG
>PBND01000072.1 GCA_002722845.1 Myxococcales bacterium
ATGACGACCAAGATGGCGGAGTACAGATCGAAGAAGAGAAAGAGATGAAGAAGGTCTGGATTGGCGGCCGCCAAAAGGAAAATAGCGACGGCACCGATGAAGCAGAAAGCGCGGACCAAAGCGTTAAACTCCTAGCTTGTTGGGGTTATTCGAGCACGCTGAGTATCAGGAAGAACAAGGCGAGAGGTCCGATGATCACACCTCCCATGCTCAAGGGGGCAGAGGCACTTGGTGGCTGGAGAAGGTGGTCGATCATGTGGGGAGGCGTGGTGTCATCGGCGCCGAGCATGACGCCGACTCGATGCATCAGCGGTCCACAGATGAGCAGTCCAAAGAGCACACCATAGAGGAGACTCAGGATGGACACCGCCATGGCCGGGCCGATCCGTGCGGGGTCTTCCAGATTCCTAAGCATGCCCACAGCGCCAATGAAGAACCCCAATGCGGCCATCGCCATGAAGAGGTTGCGACCGTTTCTGAGGGTTTTGTAGGCCTGCCACTTGTCCTGGGCGCTTTTCCCTTCGCCACACCAGCTGACTCGAAGGGCTTGAAGGACATGACCTCTATGTTGACTCAACCAAAAACAAAGTCCGCCGATTGCGACGAGGCCAAGGGAAGTGGGATCGATGAAAGAGACTGAATCAGCGGCGAGGACCAAGATGAGATAGCCCATAAGAATGAGAAATGCAGAGATCATCAGCTTAGTCCTCCTCTTGCTGGCCCACGACTGCTTCACTGGGCTCCAGAACTTGAACCCGGCCGATGAGCGGTGCCACGATGAGTTCCGAGGCGATCACGGCGTAAAGACCCGTCAGGAGCGCCACCGCGAGGGCCGGGCCCACTGCGGTGGGGTCGCTTAGATTTTGCAGCATATGGACGAGACCGATGAGAAACCCGAGGCCTCCACAGGCACAGAGCAGTGCGCGCAGACTCTGCAAGACCTGGCGGTGCTTCGCGCCCAGCCCGGCTTCCACGGGTTCCTCTCCATCCGCAGCGCTGATGGCAGCACCGAGGGCGCCAGGGCCGTGATATCCAGCGGCCAACAACACGCTAGGCACGATGACCACAACCGTCGAAGCGGCATCGATGAAGACGAGGCCTCCACCCATCGCCATGACAAGACCTATGGTTCCTAAGCCCAGTAGTAAGAACAGAACACGAATCATCATGACCTCCGAACTGAACGAGCACGAGCCATCAGCATAACATCGCCGGACCCGAACACCTAGAAGGTCCCGCAATCGTTAGACTGGATACGATTTGGCGCTCGGGTCAAGCCCGTGAAAGGCCAGCGGCGCTTCCTTGCCGCAAACGGTGGCTAAGGCAGTGGTAACGTGCCGTCTCTAATGCCTCTGCAGGTTTTTGCATTGCGGCCCAGCGTTTCGGGTCTCTTACCTCGTGTTCGCACCCACCGGTCACCGATCTTTTGCAGGGTAAACAAGCCGCCGATGCAGCGGGTCTTTGGTGATTGACCCGCATGAATGGGCACGGCTCGGAGGCAGCCTTCAACATCCTTGTCGTAGTCGTGCGCTTCACCGGCTTTCCAGCAAAGAAACTGCTCCGTATACCACAGATAGACATTCACCGTCGTCTCTGGAAAAGCGGTCCCGTTGGCCGTCCGCTCGGGGACGATTTGGTGCTGCATGACCTGCCACCCCGCCTTGCCATCGCCACCGCCCCACCAGTCCCCGGACTTCCGCAGGGTCTTGATGATTTGAAAGACCTCTTCTTTCGTTTGGGGGTCATCGCAGTTGAAGAACTTGCAGGCCTTTTCGATCGGAATGGTTGAGTAGCGCCCTTTGACGGCAATCTCTTGAAAGTAGCTATTAAGGGTTTCCATAGCCGCTTTGCGCGCGGCTTCTTGGCGCTTGATCGGTTCTTCGATGGCTTTCAGCCGAGCCTTGGTTTCGGCCAATTCTGTCTTGGTGCTCTCCAACTCCGCCTCCATCGCCTTTCGCTGCGCACCGAAAAGATCTGCGTGGGCGCAGCCGGACAAGCCGAGCGCAAGGCCGAGTGCGATGAAGCAGGACGTTAGACGACTCACTGGCAACCCCCTGTGTTTACCGGCCGACCCTAATTGAAATGTCCCGGCTTGCGAAGTCGCTTCATGACCACACCCATCGTGGCAGCTTCAAAGGGAAAGGGCGGATGGTGCCGTGGTGCTGGCCCTTATGGGACGGCCGAGATCGCCAGGAAGCTAAGCAGGACAAAGCCAAGCTGCATGCTGGTCGTGACGATCGGGGCCATGGTGCCGTTGGTTTGTAGCCATCGATGGACGAGGGCTGGGGGGGGCGTTGCATGGGTACCAAGTTTGGCACCGACGCGGTGCATGAGGGGGGCGCAGATCAAAAGCCCGAGATACAGACTGTAGAACAAACTGAGCAGAGCGATGGCCATCGAAGGACCGATTTTTGAGGGATCGTTTAGGTTCTGAAAGACGCCCATGGTGCCCATGAAGAAACCCACTCCGCCGGTCATAAGAAAGAGATCTCGACCGGTACGAAGGACTTGGTAGGCCTCAGTCATGTCTTGGGTCTCCCCTGCGGCCGGGTTCCAAGCCAAGCGAAATGCTCTGAAGACGCCGCTGCGGTATTGGGTCAGCCAGCAGCCCAGACCACCACCAAAGACCAAGATGAAAGCCGTTGTGTCCAGGAATGCGGCCCAAGCCCTCCCCAACCACATGACCAAGCCCAAGAACAGGAAGCCGCCGAGCACGAGAAGAAGAGAGAGCACGGGCTTCGTGCTTTTGACTGGGGTCCCTTCACCCGGGTCGGGATCCAGTACCTGAAAGCTGTTGATCATCGGAGCCACAAGCAACTCGGAGAGGATCAGTGCATAGAGGCCGGTGGTGATGACGAGAGCAAGCGCGACATGAAAAGTATTAAAGTCCGACAAGTGGTTGAGCATTTGAACCATGCCAATGATCGATCCGACCGCACCGCAAGTACACAAAAGGGAGCGAAGTCCTTGCAGCGTCTCACGGTGTTGCAGCGCCACACCCGGTGGAATGGCCTCTGACTTGCCTGCGGCAACGATCGCTGCAGCCAGGGAACCGAGGCCCAGGTAGCCAGCGGCGAGAAAGAGGCAGGGAATGACGACGCTGAGGATCGAGGCAGTGTCCAGAAGCGCCACATGGCTGGCTGTCGTCATGACAAAGGCAAAGATCCCCGCGGTCGCGAGGAAGAAGAGGATGCGAATCATGGTGGCCTCCGGCCGATGGGGCCCTTAAGGCCCGGTGCAGGTTTGGTCGAGTTGGAGGGTAAAGCTGCGAACGAGACTGTCGGGTTCGTCCGTCTCAATAAGACCTGAGGGTTCAGGGTCACTGCCAGGACGGCAGTGTTCGCCGTCGCCATTGACGTCTTGCCAGCCAAAAAGGCTGAGGCCCTCGCCATGGGTTTGGGGGATCTCCAGTTCACGGTCGATGGCACCTGGGCCATCAAACCACTGGGTTTCGATGACCATGTTCCGGGTTTTCAGCATGCCTTCGCCCCAGTGGGTGTGCAGGAACCAGATTTCCACGGGGCCCTCGGCATCGCTCACGACATCCCCTTGGACTTGCACGATGCGAACGCTTTCGGGGGGCAAGCAGGCGGTGGTCGCAAGGGTGAAACCAAGTAGAGACAGGCGAATCATAAGCGCCTCCTAAGACCCACACCGAGGCCGGGAATGGCAAAACGCCCGTCGATCTCACTAAAGCGAAAGGCGGCCTCGAAGCCCCATCGCTTGGCGAAGGGGATGAGAACCTCCAGATCGACAGCCCAACTGCTGAGGCCTTGCCATTTGAGTCCGGTTGTTTTTTCATCGCCTTCTAGGCGTTCTGTCCGACGGACAGTGAGCAACTCTCGACCCCAGAGGGTGAGCGTCGGTCGGACCCGGCAGATTCGACAAGACAGGGACAGGCTGCCGCCGATTTGGGGGCCCTGGACGGAGAGCTCACCCCGCTGATCCCCATAGCCTAGACTCAGCGCCGGTTGCAGCTGCCAGCGGGTTCCGAGCGGCAGGGTGTAGCCGGCTTCCACCCGGCTCTCCCAACGGGCAAAGGAGGCGGTCTCTACGCGCAGATCGATTTCGATTTGCGGGCTCACCCGATGGGCGGCCCCCAAACCATGCCAGGGAAAACCGGTGCGCAGACTGAGTTCGGTGTCACCCACCGGGCCTGGGCTCATGAGGGCTAAGGGCAAAAACCAGATCACCGCTTCACCCCAAAGACCCGCTCAAAGTTCCCGCCCATGACCAAGTCCGCTTCAGCGGTGGTGTAGTTGGCAGCCACCATGGCATCTCGGGCCTTGCCGGCATAACTCTGGAGAAAGCCCGGGAACTGAGGCCCATCGCTCCCGTAGATCACGCGGTCGATGAGGCCCATTTCCTTCACTCGGTTCATGACATGCCGCATCTTCTCACCCTCTGGGTCGGAGCGGTTTGAACCCAGGGCACTGGGCTCAAGAAAGACGTTTGGATAGCGCTTGGCGAGCGTTAGGCAGGTTTCCAAGTCTCCCAGGGTTCGATTGATAAAGTCGAAACCCATGTGACCCAGAATAAAGGTCGCCTCGGGATGGGTTCGGATGGCCTCTTCGAGGTAGGCGGGATCGGCATAGGGAGCCGACTCCAGCGTGCCCACAAAGGGACTGTTGCCGGTATGCAGGTAGAGGGGTTTGCCCATGCGCCCGGCCACTTCATAAATGCTGTAGTAGCGGGGATCGTCCATGCGAATGTGCATGTGCACATGGGCCATTTTGACGCCGATCATGCCCGGCTTTGAGAGCGCATCTTCCAAGAGGGCCAGCTCGGCCGCAGCATCGGTCTCCCACCGATCGACCCGCAAACTGGCGAGCCCATAGAGTCGGTCTGGGGCTTCAGAGACTTGCTTGATGGCCTGCTCGTTGGTGGCGATGCCCACGGAATGGGGGGCGTAGACCGCGAGGACCACGCCCCGCCGCAGGTTCGCCTTGTCCAATTCGGCCACGATTCCTTCGGTCGTCAGTTGATCTTCCGCCAGCCCGCCGGGATCCAAGTTGAAAGGAAAGGGGAAGTTGTTCGCCAACTCTTCCTGAGCAGGAGGCGGAATCTGGGACCACTCGCCCACATGCAGGTGCATATCGACCGCTTGGATCACCTCGCCCTCGTAGAGAAAGTCAGTGACCTTGTCGTCACACGCGCTAAAAACCAGGGCCAGGGCGACCACGGTTGCCAGCGATCTGGTGGTTCCGTTCATCATCCAGCTCCCATCGGGTATTAATCAACTACCAAGTAGATAAAAAAATATCGTCGGATGTTCGCCCGAGCCGTAGGACCTGGCTCCTGGCGCTGCCTTGAGAGGCCTTTTGCATGTCCCGTCTGCCCCGTTTGTTCCTGCTCTTTCCCCTTCTCGTCATGCTGTCGGGCTGTTCATGGATCTTTGTGAAAACCGTCGACAACTCGCCCCCACCGGCTCGCCGTCATTGCACCAATACCCTCTTGCTCCCGGTTCTCGACGGTATCGGCACGCTGACATCTACCTCCGCAGCCGTGAACCGAATGCTGGGCCGGCAAGGGGGCGATATTCTTTGGAATGGGTTGAGCGCTGTGGCCCTGGGCCTGTCGAGTTATTACGGCTTCACGGAGACCAGGCGCTGCCAGACCTTGAAGGTGACCGGAAGAGACCCGGGGAGCACCGGTGCGTGGCAGCCAAGCGATGGCTTGGTCAGTCCCATCGCCGGCTGTGGTAGCGATCGGGACTGCAAGGGCAGCCGAGTGTGCCGCTCAGGGCGTTGTGTCGATCGCTGAGATGACTCGGGTACTCGCTCCTCTTAGGGGGCTTTGCTTCGAGTATGCTCGAACTGCCAATCCACTCTGCAAACGGTTTTGGGGGGCTTTGGGCTCCGCCGACTCGAGGCCCGCCTGGTTCCTTTGATATGGGGTTTGAAGGCCCTCCCTAGGGCGTCCTTGTAGCGGCTTCCTTGCAGTGGAAGCCCAAGGCATTGAGCTTTCACCTGTCCTAACCGAGGGTTCGTTTCACCCTCGCCGTTGGGCCCAGTTGAACCGGCATTTTTGCTTTTGAGGAATCGTTGGAGTCTCACCTTGAGTTGGTCCCTGCAGGATTTTTTGTCTTCGGCATTCTGGCACTTTTTCATGCCTTCTCGCATTTGCTTTCGATAGGCTTGCCGCCGGGCCTGGCTCGACTTCTTGGGGTTGGTTTCCCGTGCCGGAGAAGCAGTCATTCCACCCCTTTCGTTGATGTAAAACGTGTAGTGATGACGGCCAAAGAGCCCTCTGCCTGCGTGAGAAAGGCATGATTTGATCTTTTCGAAATGGGGTTTGATCGCGGTGGCGACTGCCGCAGCATCGCAGGGCTCTTCCGTTTTCAGGTTGTACGTTTTGAGTTGATAGTCACCGGGCCTGCGCACTTGCCATGGGCCATCTTGCCACCTGCGAGGATGTTCTTTGTATTCGTAGGTTTGCGTGATGCGGTAGTTCAGGCTGCAGACCTTCTTCGTATCGTTTGGATTCCAGTTGCTTGGCCTCTTCGAGCCCCCCCAATACTTGCCCATGGAATTAATGGATTTCTGGATGCAGGTTTCGAGCGCGTCGCGTTTCGTTCCTTGCGCAAGGGCAGGGACGTTCGCTTTGACGGAGAGTTCGTGGCTATGGGCGGCGAATTCAGCCGCAATATAGGCGACGCCACCATCGTTGATTCCAGCCTGTTCAAAGCAGTGTTCGGCGCCCATGTGATAGGCGTACTCTTTGAGTTTCTTGCGCTGACAACGGCCCTTGAAACGCCACTGATCAAAACGCCCCTTCCGGTATCGATAGGGGCGTTTGGCTGCCTCCTGGTCGGCGAGACGGTCTTTTGGATCCGAGGGGGAGACATCTACCGGCTGAAAGGGGGCGGCAGGCGTCGTTGTTGTGGAAGCGGCCGGGGGGGGGAGGCGGTGAAACGGGGGGATTCTCCTGGGTCGGGGAGGGTGCTGGTGGTGGGGGCGTTGTTTGTTTGGGGGCGCCAGTGCTCGCCGAGGCAGAGGAGTCACCGTCCGCCGCCGAATCTGCGGTCTCAATCGAGGGGGGCACTGCGATGGATGGGGCGGATTCGGTGGACGACTCCGTCCCCATCGTGGCCGGGTGGTGTGTGGGCTGCTCCATCGTGGGTTTGGGAGGATGACCACAGGCGGTAAGCCCTGTGACAAAGAGAATGAGGTGGTGGCTTTTCATGGCAAACTCTCAATTTCGCTGACGAGCTTGGCATGTTCCGCGCCGGCCGAGAATGGGGTGTGCGCAAATTTTCGGTTTCGGCGACGACGCTAGTTAGTCTGCACCGCAATGGACGTCGCGCCCTGTGCCCTCCCAAGGCTGACCTTCATCGATGGTTTCGCCGGAATCGAGACGCCCATTGCCGCAATGTCGGCGCCACGTGCTGAGCGTGCGGACTCGCAGGTCTTGCTGGCCATAAGTAACGACAAAGCGATCTGTGGCGGCGCCTTGGCCAAGCAGTTTGTCGATGGTGACGTGGTGATAGCCATCCATGGATCGACCGATCTCTGAATCCTCGAGGGTCGGATTGACTGTGCCTTCGGCCCAGGGGGAATTGGCGAACAGACTGATCCCGTTCCATCCATCGCCTCGTTTATGGGAAGCCGCCCAGCTTCCATCGGCCGAAAAGAAGGGCCGAGCACACTTCCACGAACCCAATTCCACGAGTTTGAAACCGTCTCTAAGCCGGTGCAAGCCGCAACCATCCAGGCCGTAGAGTGCTTCTTTTTGCAGCGGCGACATTCCTGCCGTCATTCGGGGCCCGCCGGGCAGGATGTAGCGGCGCTCCCCGTAGAGATCGTAAGCTTGGAGCGAGCCCCATTGGCGGTTGCAAAAAAGACTGTTGCCGTCTGGGGAGAAGGCGAGAACCCGTTGGTTACTGTCGCCTCCGCCACATTCAGGCCACTGCCGAAGGGGCGTGAGTTCTTGGTCGAGTAAGATCAGACGACAATTGAGTTCGTCACAACCTGCCACCGCAATTCGTTCGCCTCCCGGCGCCAGGGCAAGTTCCGGGGAATCGACTTCTGAAGCCCAGCTGGCCTGGGGAGCTTCGGGGGCAAGGAGGTCGTAAAGTTGGACGGTGGCTTGTTGATTCGGCCCCGTGAGTAAGGCCAGCCAACGGCCCCCTGAATCAATGGCGGGACGGTAGCCAGGCAAGCGGGCAAAGATCAGCCCGCTGTTTACATCCCAGACAAGGACTTCCTCCCCATCACTGGACACCACGGTTTGATGGTCGGCGCTCAGGCGAAACCCCGTATGACCTTCGTCCGGGCGCTGGAGTGTTCTTTTGAGTTTCCAAGTGATGGCGTCGATAAATCGAACCGTGTTGTCACTGAGGAGCAGCGCTATGGTTTGTTCTTCGGCATCCATGGTCCAGAGATCAATGGAAGCGTGGCCCGCCTCAGGAGGCACACGCAGAGGCCGAGCAGCGTCTGTGTTCGGGGGCAGAAGCGGACCTCCCGGAAGGGTTTGGTTGGCGAAGATACTTGTCCGATAATGGAAGCCAGAACTCGACCAACTGTAGGTGGTCATTCCACCGATCCCGGGCAGCCGGGCTGTATCGAAAGGAACTCGATTGAAATGGCTCCCGTTGTCGCCGAGATCGACTTGGCCGAAGACGCCTTCTGGATCGCCCGCAAAAGGGCTTTGCTGGAGGGCGACCTCACCGGCGCGCCCACCGCCGTCAGCGAACCAGAGCGTTTGTGGCGGGCCCGTAAAGTCCAGTTGGATGAGGGGCTGATTCAGTTGACCGGCCGTGAAGGGGACTTCCGTGGGCGCAGCGAAGAAGGGGGCGGAGCCGGTACCGGGCAGGAAGGCGATACGGGGTAAAAGGTAGTTTGCATGGGTGCCTGTGGGCTGGGCGAGATCGAGATCCCCATCGCCATCGAGATCGGTCAGAGGACAGGCGAGCCGGGCCACTTGAGGGGCATAAGGGCTCACCGGATTGGGCCCATGGGACCAGGTTCGATGGCCATGGAATCGAAAAGCCTCTCCCTCTTGGTCCATCACCTGCACCCAGCCGCCGCGGTCATCGACACCGCAAAGCACAGCCTCCAAAAAGGGATCGTCGTCTAACTGATGTCGTTGTCCGCCGAGAATCTTCAGGTCACCGGCATTGGCGCCGACCAAGATAGGTACCGCCAATCCACCGGGGGTGAGTTCAGTCCATCGATGGGGGGGATGGGCATAGATTTGGACGGGATCGCCCACTTCACCATTGGGTTCAACCAAGCGAATCTCAAGTTCTCGCCCGTCTCCTAGGTCGGCATGGTCGACCTCTGTGAAATAGATCCAGCCACCATCTTGGGCCACTGCATCGATGGGCAAGTCCCGAACTTTACTTCGGTTCAGATCCCCTTCAGCGTTGATATCCACCGTCCACAATTCGGCCTTCGTGCAGCCTTGATAAGGGTCACCACCACCCTCCGCTTGGTCGGCCCGAAAACACTCGCCGGGCAAGCCATCTAAATCAGCAGGTCGAATGGGGGCATAGCCATCGGCCAAGTCCAAGTGAAAGCGTGTGCTTGCCGCCGCATCTTCCAGGCGAAAGAAGGTGGTGTTGTGAAGGGTAAAGCCGGGCCCATTGTCCGCTGCCGTGGCGATGCGAAGCCCGTTGAGTTCCGGCAGCGGATAGCCGTCGAGTTCGAGGTTCAGGGTGGGAGCTTGGGGCCACGGTTCTGCGATGGCCGGTTGGATGACACAGGGACGTGCATGATTCCGCCCGCCCGCCACCCGCCAGGTCGCTTGGCCCTGAGCGTCCAAGAGCTGGATTCGCTCGTCCGTCCAGCAGTTGGTGACATTCAACCAGACTCGGAGGCCGACTTTGGGATTTCCAAGGGCATCATTGACGCTGAGCCGGATCGCTTGGCTGTTCTGCGCGCTGAACTCAGCGGGCGGGCTTTGATGGGCCAGGAATTGTTCCGGCCCATCATCGACCACAGCCTCGAGTGAGCCGCCTACCGGAGGCCCTGGTGTTTGTATGATTCGAAGGGGCTGGATCACCGCGCCGTGTTGAAGGTTAAATTCACAGTGGTCGTCGCCGCCCAGTGTCACCGCATGGCCCGCGGCGAGTACAACCCCATGATCCCCTCCCAAAATGACTTGGCCCCCGTCGTCGGTAACCATGTTGTCGGGCCCGATTTGCCCGCAGCCCTCCGGTTGATCGCCAGCCGCGACCGCGGAAAGCCCCAGACCCGCCATGCCCCCGCCGACCTCGTTCTCCAGGCGCAGGGTGATGGGTTCCACCAGCCGTTCGCCGATAGGGACCTGAAGGTTCACAGCACCCGCTTGATTCATCAGCACCCGTCCCGCCCGAAGCAAACGAATGCGATGGGGAGTCCCGGCGCCGACGGTGACCGTCAATTGGGTGGTTTGATCGAAGTCCTCACCCTTTTCGGCCCGGACCCCCAAACTTAATTCCCCAGCGGTTTCCGCACCCGTAATGAGGAAATTGAAGCGGCCCAATGGATTTGTGTAGCCACTGCTCGGACTCACCATGAGGCCATCGGGTGGGCTCAGGGTGATGGCAGCGTCAGCCACACCATTTCCGGCTGCGTCGCGGACGTGCACAGCCAGGGGACCGAAATTTCCGCCCAGCAAGACGGCGATTTGCTCGGCCGGCTCCGTCAGCACGGTCGTTGGTGGTCCAGGCTCGAGAAGTACGGGGATTTCTTGGCGGAGCTCCTGTCCATGGACTTTGACCACCAAGGTGATGGGCCGGGCCACGGTCGCTGGACCGTAGGCGCAGAGGTCGAGGCGAACCGTGCCATAGGCGGGGTTTGCCGTGCCGTTGATTTCTTCCCGACCATCCGTCAGGGAGAACTCGGGGAGTCCATCCCCCTCTGGATTGCATTGTCCTTCTTGGGCGAGGCGAAGCGCCGAGGCACCGCTCCAGCGCACCAATTGCAAGTCGAGACGAGTCTCTGGAACCAGACTCGACTGGCGGTCCCGGGCTTCGATGATGATTGAAAAGGGCTCACCTGGTTCTGCTCTGCCTAACTCCCGATCCTCGTCGCCAGCCCTCGCTGTTAATTGGTGGACCGGCTGCGCCCAAAGGGCCACCCAGGCTCGAGCCTGCACGACCGGATGATCCACAAGGCTCGCCTGAAGGGCCACTGGCGTTGGCAGTGAGATCGGGCATTGGACAAGGGCATGGATCTGTCCGGATGCGTTGGTGACTTGGATGGGGTTTCCAATCAATTCCAGAGCGTTGCCGTTGAGGAGGATCGCAACCCCCGAGGCTGGTCTGCCCTCCGCGTCGAGCGCTTCAAAGCGGATGGGGGGGGAGACCAGGCCGGGTTCGCAGCGGATGGTTGGCTCTAAGTCCGCTTCCGTGGCGTCGATGGCACGAATCAGAGCCGGGTCGGCCGACCGGGTGCTGCCTTGAAGCGCAAAGCTTCCATCTGGACTCCCAGGGAGATGGTCCCCATGGATTCGCCCAGGCAGTGTCAACTTCAGGGTCCAAGGGCCGATGCGCTCGCCCCCCGATAAACAAAGGATGGCCCAGCCCGCTTCGCCCCCTGTCCTCGCCACCGCCTGAGGCTCAGCCAGAGGGGCGCCACAGGTCCCACCTGCGCTGGAATGAAGGCGAACAGGGACCGCTTCATTCGCAGGGACGACCGGAGCCGACGCGTGGACCTCGATGCCGTCGATGGGATTGCCTTGTTGCCCTAAGACTTGAATCTTGAGTTGGACAGCCTCTCCATTGGCGATGATTGAAAAGGGTGCAGCCGTGGGCAGCGGGTCCACTCGGCCCTGCTGCCAGTCCACGATGCCCGAAGCGCCGAGATCAAAGCGGATGGAGAGTTGCCGTTCGTCCGGGACCAACTTGAGTTCTAGTGTTGTCGAGAGATCAGGGCGTGCGTTGGCACGGGCGGTGAAGGTGACCTCACCAGCCGTACCTGTGGAGATCACGAGGATGGAGCAATGACCTTCTGGATTGGTGGTGCAAGCGTCACCTTCGGGAAAGCGAAAACGTTCGAGGAAGTCCTGTTGCTGAACGCTGAGGCGCACTCCACTACCCGCTAAGGGGCCCGTGTTGGATCGGATCTCAATCTCGACCCTGAGTGGCGTGCCGACGAAGATCGCTGTTGGATCCAGTGGGTCACCAGAGAGGGCATCGCTGAGGCCTTTGATTTGGATTTGGCTTGGACCCTCGTCACCTGTTGGCAATTCTGGAAGTGACTGTGCACAGGCCGAAATCAGAACCAACAGGCTGCCGAGGTAACGCATCAACTTGCCGTCCAATTGCCATCTCACGGTAGCAAGGGAGCGCTGGAGCGGGAAGGGGGCGAAGGGAAACCCGCTTGGCTTGTGAGGCTCTTAACGGTGGGGCAGCTTAGATTCGACTCTGGGCCTGTAGGCGCCGTGTTTGGTCTTCCTTGATGAGCGCCTCGATCATCTTGCCCACTTCGCCATCTAAAATGCCCGAGAGGTTGTGGACGCTCAAGCCGATGCGGTGGTCGGTCACCCGATCTTGGGGGAAGTTGTAAGTGCGGATTTTTTCGCTGCGATCACCGCTGCCGACCATCGCTTTGCGGTCCGCTGCCTCGCTGGCTTTGGCTTCGGCCTGGCGCGCTTCATAGATCCGGCTGCGCAGCACCGTCATGGCCTTGGCCTTGTTCTTGTGTTGAGACTTCTCGTCCTGACAGATCACCACCACACCGCTGGGGATGTGGGTGAGTCGGACCGCCGAGTCCGTGGTGTTCACGCTTTGTCCACCGGGCCCACTGGCCCGAAACACATCGACCCGGATATCGTTGGGGGCGATGCTCACGTCCACCTCCTCGGCCTCGGGCAAAATAGCCACGGTCACTGCTGAGGTGTGGATCCGCCCTTGGGATTCGGTCTTGGGGACCCGCTGGACGCGGTGGGTGCCCGCCTCCCATTTGAGGTGCCCAAAAGCTGCTTCGCCGGCGACCCGAGCGATGATCTCTTTGAAGCCGCCCGCGGTGCCGGGGTTGCTTTCCATGGGTTCCAACCGCCAGCCCTGACGCTCGCAGAGCCGCTGATACATGCGGAACAAGTCGCCGACGAACAAAGAGGCTTCGTCACCACCGGTGCCGGCCCGAATCTCTAAGATGCAGTTCCGGTCGTCGTCTGGGTCTCGGGGCAAAAGGGCTAAATGGAGTTGTTCGGTTAATGCCTCAGCCTGGGCTTTCAACTCCGGTAACTCCATGGCAGCCAGCTCGGACAACTCCGGATCACTGCCGTCGGCGAGGACCGCTTCGTAGTCGGCGATCTCCGCAGCCACTGCCTTCGACTGGCTGTCCAATTCGACGATCTGCTCCAGGCGCGACCGCTTGGTCGTCAGCTCCCGAAGTCGCTTCGGGTCCCGGGCTAAATCGGGATCACCCAACTGCGCGGTCAACTCATGGAACTGTTCCACCAACTCGGCGATGCGGCCTTCCATGATATGTCCTCGCGTCGATGGGCCCGTCTCTTGGGAAGTCCAGGTCCGTGTTTGGCCAACAAAAAGACCCCCGTCGCCGGGGGTCTCGGCAGGGACTGGGCCGGGGCGCCAGTCGCTGGAATGCCTAAGCCTCTTCGGCTGCGGCCTCTTCGGTGGTCTCCGCCTCGGCTTCGGCGTTCGCCGGCTGAGCAGCTGCTTGCTTGGCCGCATAACGGCGACGGAAACGATCGATCCGGCCCTCGGTATCCACCAGCTTTTGCTTACCGGTGAAGAAAGGGTGGGTGTGACTGGTGATGTCGCAGTTGACGACGTAGTGGTCGACACCGTCGATGGTTTTGGTGTCGGCGCTCGTCATCGTCGAGCGGGTCACGATCTCATCGCCGGTGGACACGTCCACGAAGACGACAGGGTGATATTCGGGGTGGATGCCTTCTCGCATGATCCAGCTCCTTCCAAGTTGAGGCGGGCTCCCCTACGGGGCCAAAAGGGAGCCGTCAAGCGAAGAAGGAATAGAGAAAGCTCCGAGGACTCAGCATCTTGTCCGATGGCCGTGAACTGGTCTAAGGAGGGCCTGTAGCTCACTTCCGAGGTTCCCCAGGCCCTTATGTGTGGAATTTTCGGCGTCTACTCGGCAGACCCTCAGCGGACTTTTCAAGCAGAAGAACTGGCGCCTCTCGTCGATGCGCTCGTGCATCGTGGTCCAGACCACCAAGACCTCCGCCGGGGGCCGGGCCTCGCCTTTGGGCACACCCGTCTTGCCGTGCTGGACCTGGGTCCCCAGGCCAACCAACCCATCGGTGATGGGCCAGCCGGCGAATTGGTCTACAACGGTGAGATCTACAATTTTCGGGCCCTCGGTCTCCAGATCGAAGAGCCTGGACTCGACGGCGCCGGTGATACTCGAGTTCTGCTGAGTTGGTTGCGCCAAGAGGGGATGGAAGGGCTGCCCGAACTCAATGGGATGTTCGCCTTCGGCTTCCACGATCGGCAGCGGGACCAACTGCATTTGGCCCGGGACCCGATCGGTCAAAAACCCCTCTACTACCTCATGCACGACGAGTGCGTTTGGTTCGCCTCTGAAGCCCAAGTGTTGCGAGCGGTCCCCGGCTTTCAGGCCCGGCTCGATCCCCAAGTGCTCTCTGTTTACATGGCCACCGGGACCACCGAACTCCTCGATGGCCGGACGCTGGTCGAGGGCATCCGGGCTTTACCGGCCGGGGCCCAGATCGCCTGGGATCGGGATGCGGTCAGAAGCGGTGTCGCCCACCCGGTGCACTGGTTTGACCTAGAAGCGCTCCCCACCCCGGTCGGTCGCATCCGCGAGCATGTGGCCATGAGCGTGAAAGACCGACTGGTCTCCGAAGTGCCACTGGGCGCGATGTTGAGTGGGGGGGTGGACTCAGCCCTGCTGGTCAGCCTGATCGCAGAGCATCGGCCCATGGAGGGGTTTAACA
>PBND01000073.1 GCA_002722845.1 Myxococcales bacterium
ATCGTAGGTGGCGCCACCATGAGCTATCAGATCAGCGCTTTTGGACGCATGCGCTTCGTGCCTTTCGTGGGTTACGACTTCCTTTTGTTTCAGGCCGGTACGCACCTGCTCATCAATCCGGAGTACGATCCAGATGTTGATCAGGAGGGTGTTCATTACATCGTTAACTTCGATAGCCTGAACCTAGACCGCCAGGACAACCAGTGGCATCGAGCCCGTTATGGGTTACGACTCGAAACGGTGGTGGGGGCCTTAACCTTCCAGCACGACTTGCCCATCATGGAGGCAAACCGAGTCCAGCCAGCGACCGGCGATGTCCCTGATCAGAACGCGCTGAGTGTGGGTCTCAGCGCCCATTTCTAGGAGCCGACGATGCCTGGGATGACAGAAATACTCCTCATTGGTGGCTTGCTCATCTTCTTCTTTGGCGCCAGCCGATTGCCGGCTCTGATGCGTTCTCTCGGTGAGGCCCGTCATGAGTTTAAGCGGGGCCGCCAGGGGCTTGAAGATAAGGACGCAGAGGTCCTTGAGCCACCGGGGCCAAGCGCCTAGCCCCAACATCTAATTCAAGGTTTTCCACATGACCCGGTTGAACCGGGTCATGGCCGGCCCGTCTTGCGGTCTGGCCTTGTCAGTGCCCCTGTGTTTGTGTATCTATTTGTTAGTAAATGTTGAAAATTGTCACCTGTTGGCAGTTATTGGAAAGTTAGTCGATGCGTCTGGGCTATGTAGGCAGAACAAAAACAACCCTGAACAAAGTGGGTAGGAGCCCGGTCCCTGCCTGTTTTCTCTCCCGGGTGAAGGATTGCTCGTCTGGGGCCGAAGACCGTAGCCTCGTGGTTGGCTTAAGTCCCGACCCCCAACGTCCAGCCCATTTACTGCTGTTGGCCCCCGAAGATGTGGAGCTCACGCTCCTTAATCTCGAAGGACTCGCCCCTGAGGCCCTAGGACAAGTCCTGTGGCGTCGATTTAATCGCTCCAGTGTGCAGATCCAGAGAGATGGCTCAGATCGCCTGGTGATTCCCAAAGACTTACGGGAGGCTGCAGGCTTGGCCACCGGCGAGTTGATCTGGTTGGGAGATCGCAACAAGATCCGGCTCTTTTCACCCGAAAACTGGGCCTTGTACGTCGAGATCGAAGAAGCGGACCTGGACTTCTCCGAGGGCGGTAGCTTGGCTACTGAACGGGGACGGACCGGGGGATTGATCTGATGTCGGGGGCGGCCAGGCCCGCCCATATTCCCGTCCTGCTCCACGAGAGTATCGATCTGTTGAGTCCAGAACGAGGGGGGCTCTTCGTCGATTGTACGATGGGGGCCGGTGGGCACAGCATGGCCCTATTGCAGCGCTTGCCCGAAGGTGCCGAACTGCTCTGCCTCGACCGGGACGGAAGGGCCCATGAAGCAGCCCAACGGGCCCCTTGGGCTGATGATCGGCGGGTCCGCTTGGTACGGGCCGCCTTCGGTGACCTCCTCGAGGTTCTCGGTGACCGGTGTGGCCAGGTGACAGGCCTCCTCGCGGATCTCGGTCCATCGAGCATGCAGTTGGACGAGGAAGGTCGCGGTTTTAGTTTTCAGCGCGACGAACCGTTGAAGATGGTCATGGATGGTGACCAGGAGGCCGATGCGGCTACCTGGCTGAACGAGGTCTCTGAGGCGGAGTTAGCAGACGTGCTCTACCAACTTGGGGAAGAACGGCAGGCTCGCCGTGTCGCGGGGGCGATCGCGCGAGCGCGGCCGCTGGAACGTACGGGTGAACTCGCGGAGGTCATTTGCCGTAGCCTCAATCGCTGGCCCCGACCTGGGAAGAAGCATCCAGCAACCCAGTGCTTTATGGCGATTCGGATGGCGGTCAACGATGAGATGGGTCAACTGGATCGCTTGATGGCGGGCCTAGAGACCGCACTTGCACCGGGCGGAATCGCCGGGCTGATCTCCTTCCACGGTCTTGAGCACCGTCGAGTCCGCCGTTGGGTTCGGAAGGTCTGCACGGATGACTACGGCCCAAAGGAGTTGGCACGCCGTCAGCCACTGGTGCCTGCGTCCTTCGATAATCTCACGCGGCGAGGCCTCCGCCCCAGTCCGGAAGAAGTTGATCGAAACCCCCGATCTCGTAGTGCCCAACTGCGCGGTGTTCGGAGGCGGGGATGAGGCAGACCCAGGTGCTCGCTAATCCCCCTCGGGAGGAGGATACGACCGGCTACGTCGGGCTTTCTGCCTTCTTGTTCTGGACGATTGTTCCGCTTCTTGTCGCGTTGATCCTGCTGACCTGGAGTCGGGTGGAGGCTCGCCGCCTCCAATACGAAGTCTCGGTGATGAGTCAGCAACAGCAAGACTGGGCGGCTCGGGCCAAGCGGGCCGAGGCCCAATGGCAAGCCACCAGCAGTCGTGAACGCTTGCGCCGCGGCGCATTGCTTCTCGACCTCCGCCGCCCGGAGCAGCACCAGCGTTGGAATGAGGTGCCATGACGCGAGGAGGGATCAGTCGCCAGCGGACCGCAATCGTCGGCGCCGTTGGAGTCCTCGCCCTTGGGGCGATCCTGGCCGTCGCTGTGACGCTGCCATATCGCTTTCATGATGGCTTGGACCGGGGGCGGCAGAGCCGGGCCGGCAAGAGTCAGGTGTCGAGCTATCGAGGGAGTATCTACGACCGCCAGGGTCAGCCCCTCGCCGTCACCGAGCCTGAAGCGGAGTTGATCGCAGACCTGCGGGAGTTGTCGCTCCAACTCCACCGTAGCGGTGAGTCTGTGGAGGTTGTCACGGGGCTGCTCAGTCGGGAGTTGGGCCTGGAGCCTGAGGCGACCAAAGCCCTGCAGGATAAACTCTTCTTCCCCATGGTGCGGGCCATGGCCCTGCGTCAGGAGTTGGAAAAGGTTCGCAATTATGAAGAGAAGAAGGCTGTGCAACGGGCGTTGCGGCAGGTGCCCGGTTATCTCCCGATCATCTCTCGCATCAGTCTACCCCACGCGGAGCGACTCCGAAGTCTGAAGGCCAAGGCCCGGCCTGGGCTTCGGGCTGCAGACGCGAAGAAGCTAGCGCCCGGCTTCATGCGGGCCTTCCGCGTGATTCGCCGCACGGTTCGGCGGTATCCAGAGCAAGGCCTCGCCGGTCATGTCATCGGTTTCACCAACCGTGATGGTCTCGGCGTCTCCGGGGCTGAGGCCCTCTGGCAGGACTATCTGGCCCCCCGGAGTCAGAAAGTCGAAGGGGCTCGAGACCGCAAAAGGCACTTTCTGCCCAAGGAGCGGATGCGAGCTGTCCACGAATTGCTCGGCGCTGATGTCTATCTCACCCTCCACCAAGGACTGCAGGCCGTCCTCGAACGGGAGCTCGATGGGCAAGTCAAAAGCCAGGCGGCGAAGGCGGGGGCTGCCGTGGTGCTCGATGCCAACACAGGCGCAATTCTCGCCATGGCCTCGAACCCAAGGATGAACCCCTCGCTCAGCCAACAGCGGGTGGGGGATCGCGCCATGAACCGGGTGACTCAATACGGTTACGAACTGGGCAGCACCGTCAAACCATTCGTGGTCGCGGCAGGACTCGAAACCCGACGTATTCGCGAGGACCAATGGCTCGATTGCGACAAGGGGAGAATCATGATCCCCGGACGTCGCCGCCCCTTGTGGGACCATCACAAGATGGAGGCCTGCAACATCACCATGATCATCGCCCACAGTTCGAATGTGGGCACGATCAAGATCGGTCGGGCCACCGGACCGAGGACGGTTCGAGCATTGTATGAGCGGGTGGGCTTGGTCGAGACGCCCAACGTCGGCCTGGGCTCCGTTGCGCCCGGGCGGTTACCTCGGATTCGAGCCCGTGGATGGATGAGCGCGACCGACTCCGACACGATGATGTTTGGTTATGCGCTGCGCGGCACGCTCCTCTCGGTCACGGGCGCCTATACGGCCTTTGCAACAGGGGGGCAGCGCTTGACGCCCTTCATCACCGACCGGATTCGGATCGGCGCGGAGGAGTTTCCAGCACCTCGGCCCCAACGGGTGCAAGTCCTCGACAAGGAAACCGTCGAGAAAATCCTGCCGATGCTCGAGGCCGTCGTGAACACCGAGGAGGGGCAGCACCCAGCACGGATTCCCGGTGTTGTTGCCGGGGGAAAAACCGGCACGAGCGTGAAATACATTCCTGGGCTGGGCTATAATCACCAGCACCACCACGCATCCTTTGTGGGCATTTTGCCCCTCTACGAACCCCGCTTTGTCATCGGGGTCATGCTCGATGAGCCCAAGGACCGCTATGGGGCAGCAGCGGCTGGACCCGTCTTTCGGGAGGTTGGTGCTTGGGCCCTTGAGCACCTGGCAAACCAGGCCCCCGAGGAGGAGGACTCGGCCGAGGTTGTCTCGGCCCTACGGCGTGTTCGCGAGAGTTTGCCCGTTCACCTCGAGGAAGAGGAAATCGCGGCCAGTCGACGGGCGCTGGGGACCGTCGCCAAGCGCTTAGGCCTGCTGCCGGACTTCCGAGGACTCGATTTGCGGACGGCCGTTGCCGAACTGCAGGGTTTGGGTTTGGACACAGCACTCCAGGGCGAAGGTCAAGTTGTTGGACAGACGCCGGCGCCAAGTACGCCACTGGATCAGGTGGATGGACAGGTGCTCCTCCACCTTGGCCGACTCTAATGCAGAGCCATCTGCAGCGGCTTCGAGCTTTGCAGGTGGTCGACCTATGTGAGGATAGTCGGCGAGCAGGGCCCCAGCGAGCCTTTGTGGCCGTGCCCCCGGCGACGCCCCAAAGCCGGGACGGTCGGGATTATGCCCGTAGCGCTCTGGAGGCCGGCGCCCCCATCGTGCTGGGTGAGGGCGAAGCGCCCGAGGGGGTTGAGCCGGAACGGTGGCTGCGCTGTGAGCCCATCCGTCAACTCTATCCTCGATTGGCAGCGTCCCTCGCCGGCGATCCATCAGCCCAACTCCAACTGGTTGGCGTGACCGGCACCGATGGTAAAACCTCGGTGTCGTGGCTTCTCTCCCATTTACTTGAGGCCCTCGACGCGCGGCCTTGCGGTCAAATCGGAACCCTTGGCTGGCGCTGGGGTCAGCAATGGCGGGACTCCCAGTTCACCACGCCCCCGGCAGCCCAGCTGCAACCAGGTCTCGCCGACATGGTGGCCGATGGTGTGGCGACTGCGGTGATGGAGGTGAGTTCCCACGCGATCGTTCTCGGCCGGGTTGAAGAAATCGGGTTTACGGTGGTTGCGCTCACGACCCTCGGTCGAGACCACCTCGACTTTCATGGTGATCTGGAAACCTACCATCGGGTGAAAACCGGTTTCATCGGGTCTCAAAGCAAGACCTGCCGCGTGGTCGTTCCAGCCCACTTGGCGATGGGCGAGACTGCCGGGATCGTACCGATCCGAGTGGGCCCTGGTGGTGACTTCGCCCAAGAGCGAATCGGTCCTCAGTGTTGGCGACTTCGAACCCCGGCCGGGTCGACGGAGTTGGATCTCCCCCTTCACGCGGATTTTCAGGTCGACAACCTGCTGACTGCCTTGGCCATCGCCCATGCTTTGGGGCGACCGGTGGAAGCCCTCTTGCCGCTGGTTGCACAGCTCCCTCCGATCCCGGGCCGACTCGAAGCGGTGGGGCAGGGGGCCGTCGTCGACTTTGCCCATACGCCCGAGGCGCTGAGTACCCTGCATGAGCAATTGCGGCCTGCAACCCGAGGCCGCCTGATCACGGTCTTTGGCTGCGGCGGCGACCGAGACCAGGGCAAGCGTCCGGCCATGGCCCGGATCGTTCAGAGTCAGGCTGATTTGGCGATACTCACTTCGGACAATCCCCGCTCCGAAGACCCGGAGGCGATCCTCGATGAAGCCCAAGCTGGCTTTAGGGGAGAGCCGCTGGCGGCCGACGACCTAGGTCCGGAATCTCGGGGCTGGATCCGCCTGGCGGACCGTAGGCAAGCGATCGAATTGGCCTGGGCCCAACGGGGCCCGGACGACCTGGTCTTGGTGGCCGGCAAAGGGGCTGAAACCCACCAGGAAATAGACGGTAAGCGGTACCCCTTTGATGACCGTGAAGAATTGCGGCGTTTGATGGAGAGAGAATGCTGAATACAGCGTGCTTATTGGAACGGGGCCAGCGTTGTGGTTGGACGATTCTAGGTCCCCGGGACGTGCGGGTCCACGGACTCGGAACAGACAGCCGAGAGGACCTGACGGAGAAGGCCTTTCTCGCCTTGGTGGGTGAGCGCTTCGATGGTCACGACTTTCTCTCGACCGCCGTGGCCCAGGGGGCATCTGCACTCCTCGTTCAGCGTCTACAGGCTCCGGCCATCGCCCGACGCTATCCAGCCCAACTGGTCATCGGTGTGGGGGATACGCTGTATGCCCTTGGTGCTCTTGCCCAGGCCTGCCGAGACCAAGATACTCGCCCCTTGGTGGCGATCACAGGATCGGCGGGAAAAACCTCCACGCGCATCGCATTGTGCCGGGCGGCCGAAGCCGCGGGCTTTCAGGTTCACGCCACCCCTGGCAACGAGAACAATCGCATTGGAGTGCCAAGGTTCTTGGTCAACCTGCCGGAGCCTCAAGTGGATGTCCGTGGGCCCGGCGAGTTAATCATCGCCGAGGTTGGCACCTCCGAGCCCGGCGAGATCGCCCGGCTCGGCGCGATCACCCGACCCGATGTGGCCGTGGTTGTCAGCGTCTCGGCCGCCCATACGGAGTGCCTTTTGGACGAGGATAGTGTGGCCCACGAAAAGGGGGACCTCCTACGATCTCCAGCCCCTCGGGAGGGCTGGGCGGTGGCCGATGCTGACCCCCGCTTGATCCAAGCGGCCATCGAAGGCGCACGCCGGCTTGTGATTCCTGCCCCCGATCGCTTGGTGACTGCCTCGTGGCAGGAGGCGCCGGCGCACCAGAAGGCCAATGGCGCCAAAGTCCTTGCGGTTCTCGACGCCCTGGGGGTGGCCATCAACTCGGACTTGATCGAGGCTGCCTACGTGTCGGCGCCCATGGGCCGAGGTGGCCTCCTCGAGGTCGGCGGCCTCCTCATCATGGATGATACCTATAATGCCAACCCCGCATCGATGGGGGCGGCCCTGAAGGCCGCGACCATGCAAGCCAAAGATAGGCCGCTCGTCGTCTGCTTTGGCGAGATGCGGGAGCTGGGGCCAGCCAGTGATGAGTTGCACCGATTGGTAGCGATTGAAGCGGCTGAGCAAGGGGCGGTTCAGATGTTTCTCGCAGGCCCCTACGGGGAGGAGGCCGCTCGCAGTGCGCGAGAAAAAGGCTGCTCCGAGGTATTCTTGGCCGACGATGGGGCCGATCTACAAAAAGAGCTTCATCGAATTCCTGCGAATGCCTTCGTTTTGGTCAAGGGCAGTCGGGGCGCGCGGATGGAGCGAATTGTCGATGCCCTTCGGGCTCAGGCGGGAGCGTTCTGATGTTCTATGCGTTGCTCTATCCACTTGCCGAACACGTCGGCTTCTTCAATCTGTTCCGTTACACGAGCTTCCGCATCATCGCGGCGGCGCTGACCGCACTGCTCCTCGCCTTGTGGGTCTTCCCCTGGGCGATCGAGAAACTTCGCAGCCTAGGAACCCAGCCGATCCGTGAAGATGGTGTTCAAGAACACATCGAAACCAAAGCAAAGACACCGACTGCCGGCGGCACCGTCATCATCAGTTCAGTTCTGTTGGCCGTTTTACTTTGGGGTGATCTCACCAATCATTTCGTCCTCGCCACCCTCGCGGTCATGGTCGGGTTTGGGCTGGTGGGCTGGTACGATGACTACCGGAAGATGAAGTACAACGACCCCAAGGGGCTGTCCGGTAAACTGCGCTTAGCCATCGAGTTTACGATCACCTTCGTCGTCATCGCATGGCTGGTTCAGGGCGAAGCCCAACTCAGCACCCGTTTGGATTTGCCATTTTGGGGAACCGATCCGACCCGACCGGACCTGCGCCCCGACATGGGTCTCCTCGGTATGGTTCTGATCGGTGGTTTTATCACGGTCGGTACGGCGAATGCCTGTAACCTCACCGATGGCCTCGACGGTTTGGCGATCGGGCCGGTCATCGTCTCTGCAGCCGTCCTGTTGATGTTGGCCTACATCGCCGGCACACCCCTCGGTCTGGTCACCGAGTGGGGGGCCAATGGTGCGCCGATGGGGAAACCCGGCGACCCGACAGAGGCCTGGGTCCTCGCAGACTATCTCAAGATTATCCGAGTCCCCGGTGTTGAGGAGGCTGGCGTTGTTGCCGCTGCCGTGGTCGGTGCAGGCTTTGCCTTCCTCTGGTTCAACGCCCATCCCGCCGACATCTTTATGGGTGATACGGGCTCTTTAGGTCTTGGTGGTGTTCTTGGCCTGCTCGCCGTGATGACCAAAAAGGAACTCTTCTCCGCCGTGCTTCACGGTTTGTTCCTCTTCAATGCACTGTCGGTCATCATTCAAGTCTTCTGGTACAAGAGAACCGGTCGGCGCGTGTTCCGCATGGCGCCCTTTCATCACCATCTTGAGCTCGCCGGATGGAAGGAGACGAAGGTCGTCGTCCGCTGGTGGATTCTCTCCATCGCGCTCGCACTGTGCGCCATCGCATTGTTGAAGGTGCGCTGATGGGACGTGTCTTGGTTGTCGGTTATGGGCGAAGCGGACGGGCAGCTGCTCGTCTGCATCGGGAGCGGAGAGATCCCCGACCCCTCGCCATTTACGACGACAGCCAGGATCATCTTGCGCGGGCCAAAGAGGAGGGGCTCCAAGCCTGGGATGGCCGAATCTCCGAGGTAGAGCAGGTCGTTTGGAGTCCAGGGATCCCTTTGTCTCACCCTTTGGCGACGGGATTGACCGCAGCGGACTGCGAGATCCTCAGTGAGGTGGCCTTTGCGGCCCCTGACCTCCCCCCAGTGGTTGGTGTCACCGGCACCAACGGCAAGAGTACGGTCACCGGGTTGTTAGCCCACTTGATGACCAGCGGGGGCGCTCAGGCGGTGGCGGCCGGCAACATCGGTCTCCCCGTGAGCGAGGTGGCGATGTTGCGGCGGGAAGAACGCCCCGAGGTCGTGGTCCTGGAGCTCTCCAGCTATCAGTTGGAGCTTCCCCTCGGCCTTTCGCCGGTGGGTGCGATCATCACCAATCTGGCGCCGGATCATCTGGATCGCTACGCGGATGTGACGACCTATTACCGCACCAAATGGCGGCTGGTCGAAGCCCTTGAGCCCTCGGGACTCGCCGTTTTGCCGAAGGACGATGAGGCCATCGAGGGATTGGCTGCTGCCTTCATCCCGAGCGCGCGGTTACAACGCTGTGAAGCTCGCATGGTCGAGGGTTGGCCGACCGCAGAATCCCTTTCGAGTCCGAGTGGTCGCACGAATCTAGCCCAGGCGGCGACGATGGCTCGGCATCTGGGCGTCGGCGAGCACGAGATTCGGCAGGCGGGACAGGCTTTCGATGGGCTGCCCCATCGCCGGCGTGTGGTTGGACGTTATGGGGGACGCTTGTGGATCAACGACAGCAAAGCGACCAACGTCGCCGCTGTTGTCGCCGCGCTGGCCGATGCTGAGGAGCCCGTGATCGTCCTCCTCGGGGGGCGGGGTAAGGGCGAGGACTACCGACCGATCGCCCGGGCGATGGAGGGTCGGCGGGCCGAGGCTATTTGCTACGGTGAAGAGGGGCCTGCGCTGGCAAGGGCCACACAGGGCACCTGCGTTGACACCCTGGTTGAGGCAGTCGCTCGGGCCCGCCAGTCAGCGCCCTTGGGGGCCACGATCCTCCTGGCTCCCGCCTGCGCTAGCTTCGACCAATTTGCCGATTACGCCGAGCGGGGCCGGACCTTCGCTCGCTTGGCTGCAGAGGGTGGGGCCGAATGAGAAGCTTGGAGATCCAGCGAAACGAGCGAGCCGTTTGGGGTGATCCTCTGGTGGTGATGGTGGTGGTGGCCCTAGCCGGCCTAGGTCTGATTAATGTGTATGCCAGTACCGGCGTCCATGCCGGCTCGGCCTTCCTCAGTCGTCAGGCGACGGGCCTCCTGCTGGGCCTGGTCGTCACCCTTGTCGTGACCCGCATGCCCTTGGCTTGGCTCGAGCGCTTCTTTTGGCTGGGCGTCGTCGCCCTCTGCATCCTCCTTCTACTCACGCTCTTCTCCCCCCTTGGTGTCGTCAAAAACGGTGCTCGTCGTTCCATGAATCTCGGCGCGTTCTTCTTGATGCCTGCCGAGTTGGCGAAGCCAATCCTCCTGCTCTGGACCGCCTACTTCTTTAGCCTGCAGAGGGCCTGGACTCGGCGGGATATCACCATCTTTTCCGCCGGTCTTCTCCTGCCCCTTGCGCTCATCGTCGGGACCAAAGACCTGGGCACGCCGGCGGTGCTTGCCGCGGGGATTTTCACCGTTTGGTTCCTGTCCGGAGCCCCGTGGCGATACATGCTGCCTGCCTTGGGTGTCGGTGCCGGCATCATCGCCTTGCTCATCGCAACCGCTGGTCATCGTTTGCGCTATGTGCGGGCCTGGCTGGACCCTTACTGTAGCCTGCGGCCCGCAACGGGCGACCCAACCGTTCACCGGGCCTGTCTCGATGAGACCAATGCGCTGCGGCAGAGTTTTCAGGCCATTGCGGATGGAGGATGGTTCGGGACACCGCTGGGCGGTGGTCAGGGGCCCCTGCACGTGATGGAGGGCCATAACGATTTCATCGGTGCCTTGGTGGCTGAGCAATTCGGGCTGCTCGGGCTCATTGGCATGGCGGCCCTTTTTACCATTCTCTTGGTGCGCGGTCTTCGGATCGCCGCGAGGGCGCCGTCCCGGTTTTCAGCGCTGGTGGTTTCGGGGGCAGGTTGCCTCATCTTCATCCAGGCTGCGGTCCACTTCGCCGTGGTCAGCGGCGCCATTCCGCCCAAGGGGCTCACACTCCCATTGGTCAGCGCGGGCAACTCCAGCATGCTGGCAACGGCCTGCTTAATTGGTTTTATCCTCAATATTGCGCGCCATCAGGCCGATCCACCAGAGGGGGGCTCGGGATTGTGAAGCGCTTGTTGCTAGCCGGTGGAGGCACCGGGGGTCATCTTTATCCGGCCATGGCGGTGGGCCAGGCCTGGCGAGAGCGCTTTGGCGAGGAAGCCGAGCTCCTCTTCGTGGGGACCGCAGACCGGATCGAAGCCACGGCTGTCCCCCGGGCCGGTGAGCGACTCGAGACCATCGAGATCACGGGCATCGTCGGCCTATCGGGTTGGCGCAAGGTCCTCGGGCTGTTGCGCCTACCCAGGGCCCTTTTCCAGGCCGTTGGAATCATCCGTCGCTTTCGCCCCGATGTGGTGCTCGGCGCCGGTGGTTTCGCCAGTGGCCCAACGGTCGCTGCAGCCTGGCTCATGGGCTACCCCACGGCGATTCTTGAGCAAAACAGCATGCCGGGTGTGACCAATCGGATTCTGGGTAAGCTCGTTCGTCGGGTCTTCACCCAATTTCAGGCCACTGCAGATTGGTTCGCCGCTCGAAAGGTGAGACAGGTAGGCAATCCTGTCCGTCTAGACCAACTGCAAAGTGTGGATCAACGGGAGGTCGCGACCGGCCCGGAGATCCATGTTCTGGTCTTGGGCGAGAGCCAAGGAGCCCAGGCCCTCAACGAGGGGCTCCCCGCGGCCATCGCGGCCATGCCCGAAGCCCTTCAGACCCGACTGGCGGTCGTTCATCAGGCTGGACCGAAACGGGACCTAAAGCCGATTGAAGAAGCCTACGGGCAAACCCGTGCAAAAGCGGCCGTTCTTCCCTTCCTGGACGATATGCCCCAGCGCTACGCATGGAGCGATCTGTGCGTTTGTCGCGCGGGCGCGATGACGGTCACGGAGCTCGCCGTTGCGGGGCGAGGCGCCGTGTTCATTCCTTTTCCCTTGGCCACCCATGACCACCAGCGCCATAACGCCCAAGAATTGGTGGATCAGGGGGCGGCGCGGCTCGTGGACCAAAGTCACTTAGACCCCCAACTCGCCCATACCTTGGAAGAGCTAGCCCAGCATCCCGAAGCCCTGCGCACCATGGCTCAGGCCTCCAAGGAGCTGGGGCGACCCGACGCGGCCCGAGCCGTTGCCGGTGAACTCGCCGAACTCGCTGGATTGGGAGCCTGACATGGGCATGCGGCGAGAGGTTAAACGAATCCACTTCGTTGGGATCGGCGGGATTGGGCAAAGCGGTATCGCTGAAGTGCTCCGAGCCCAGGACTTCAAGGTCTCAGGCTCGGATTTGGCCGCGGGGGCGATGGTCACCCGGCTTCGGTCCCAAGACATCGAGGTGACGGTTCCCCACCAGGCCGAGGCCGTTGACGGCGCTGATGTCTGCGTCGTCTCCAGCGCGATCCCACCCAGTAACCCCGAGATCCAACGGGCCCATGAACTGGGCATTCCCGTCATTCGGCGGGCCGAGATGCTCGGAGAGTTGATTCGACTCCAAACCGGTCTGTGTGTCGCCGGTCAGCATGGCAAGACCACGACGACCTCCATGGTCGCAGAGGTCCTCACCGCCGGTGGTTTGGATCCCACCGTGATCAACGGCGGTGTGCTCGCCAGCTTGGGGA
Source organism: Myxococcales bacterium (assembly GCA_002722845.1). Lineage (GTDB taxonomy): Bacteria > Myxococcota > UBA4151 > UBA4151 > UBA4151 > UBA4151. The sequence goes on from PBND01000073.1 coordinate 12,509, forward strand.
GCAATGCCCGTTATGGCAAAGGCTCTTATCTGGTCTGTGAGGCAGACGAGAGCGACGGCTCCTTTTTGAGCCTGTCACCAACCTACGCCATCATCACCAATCTCGCTGGCGCCGACCACCTTGAAACCTGGCCAGGGGGGATGCCGGAGTTACAGGAAGCCTTTCTGCGCTTCGCCAACTCAGTGCCATTCTATGGGCGCATCGTCCTTTGTCATGATGATCCCTATCTGCGGGAGATGCTCCCCAGCCTGACTCGGCCCCACGTGACCTATGGCTTGGGAGCGACCGCCGACTATCAGGCCATGGAGTTAGAATACGGTCCGGGCTGGACCGCTTTTTCCATCCACCATCGAGGTGAAGATCTCGGTCGGATTCGGATGCCTGTGCTCGGGGCCCACAATGTACGCAACGCCTTAGCTGCGGCAGCGATGGGCATGGAATTAGGCGTCGAGGTCGCCTCCATCCGGAGCGCACTTGAGCAGTTTGCCGGGGTAGGGCGCCGCTTCGAAATCGCCGGCGAGGTGGGTGGCGTGATGGTGGTCCACGACTATGGGCATCACCCCACGGAGATCGAGGCGGTGTTGAAAGCCGCTCGCCGGGCCTGGCCCCAGCGGCCGATCCGGGCCCTTTTCCAGCCCCACCGCTACAGTCGTTTTCGCGATCAGTGGGACGAGTTTACCGCCTGCTTCGACGATGCCCAGGCCGTTGTTGTCAGTGACGTCTATTCGGCCGGCGAAGCGCCCATCGATGGCGTCGATTCCCCCTCCTTTGCGGAGGCTGCTCGGAGTCGGGGGCATCGGGGCGTTGCATACGCCGGCCATGTGGCAACGGCCGCAGAACAGCTCGCGGCCCAAGCTGAGGCCGGTGAGATCCTTATCTTATTTGGAGCCGGTGACATCCACCGGCAGGTCCCCCCTCTCATGGAGAGACTGGAAGGAGGCGCTGCGTGAAGACAGGCGCTCGGAGCGAGACGAGAATCGAAACCCAAACCCAGACGAGACAGAGCCGTCTCGTGGATCGGTTGGGAGGAGGGCTTCTCTTCGATCAACCCCTCAGCGAACTCTGCTCTTTCGGTGTGGGAGGCCCGCTTCAGTATCTCTACAAGCCAGGGACCACCCGGGAACTTCAGGATGCGTTGCTGATCGCGTCCGAACTGGCCATGCCCACGCGCTTTGTTGGCCTGGGGAGCCGGGTCTTGGCCGGCGATTGGGGATTCAAAGGTCTGGGGATTCGTTTGGGGGGCGCCTTGGCGCAGGTGGCCGTCGACCCCCAGGACCCGCGGTATCTCTTGGTGGGAGCCGGATGTCCGATCGAGACCTTACTGCCGCAGGCTCTGGAGCACGGTATCGACGCGAGTTGTCTCGCCGGCCTGACGGGGAGTTTGGGCGGCGCGTTGCTCGCAGGAGACCCTGGTTATGACGCCGAGCTGCGGACCCTCATCGACAGCGCTGAGGTGATCGACCGAGAGGGCCAAGTCCGGTGGGTGGTTCGGGCCCGCTCTCAAACCATCGCTCGCCTCGGTGGCTTTGCCGCACTCACCCGGGTGCGGTTGGGGCCAAGGGATCCAGATCTCGACACGGAACTTGCGGCAGCTCGGGCCAAGGCCTGTCAGGAGTTTCGTCAGGCCTTTCGGCCGGAGGGGCCCTTTCTCGGACCGATCTTCAAAAACCCAGAAGGCCAGTTGGCATCCCATTTGGTGGATCGGGCCGGTTTGCGGGGAGCCCGTATCGGTCAAGCACAGTTCTCTTTGGTGCAGTCGAACTATCTTGTGAACCTGGGGGGAGCGACAGCCCGGGACGCACTGGAGCTGATGGACCTTGCGACCTACCGGGTTAAACGGAAGCTAGGCTGCAGTCTGCAACTCGAGGTCCAGTTGATGGGGGCCTTCTAGGGATGAACAACCTGGGCAGCGATATTCCTTCTTCTCCGCCAGCATCGGGCTTTCGCGTCGCGCCATTCCTCTTGGCCGCGCTCTGTCTCGCGCTGGTGGGGTGGACGGCCCAGTTAGCTGCTGAGGGCGACCTCTTTCGGATCCAGGAACTCGACGTCCGTGGGCTTCCGCCGGATCAAGCAGAGATTGCAAAAGTCTACGCGGGGATCCCCAAAGGAACCCCGCTGTATGCGGTGGATGTGGAGGCCCTACGACGACGGCTCCAGTATCTCCCGGGCATCACGCAGATCGAAATCAAACGGGAACTTCCCAACCGCCTGATCATCGAACTGCTGCCCGATGAAGCCCGGGCCGCAGCCCTACTCAATGGGCGGCGAGTCCTCCTCAACCGTAAAGGTCAGGCCTTCTCCATGGATGAGAAGACCCAAGATCTTCCCATCGTGATCGGGGGGGAGACCGCTGGAGATCTGCGTTTGGCGGTGTCAGCGGTCAATGCTTTCGCCGCGGTACGTGAGCCTGACGAATTGGCGATGGTTCGGGTCGGCCCCCTTGGGGTCAGCCTTTGGGACCGGACGGGCGTCGAACATCGATTGGGGAAACGTCGCCTGCGGGAGCGACTGGAGCGGGGCACTCGCGTCTTGGAAGAGGCCCGGCGGCGAGGTGTGAAACTAGATCGTTTACTGCTGGACGATGAGGGGCACCCGAATCGGGTGGTCGCTCGTTTAGGCCGGGGAGGCTGAGGGGACGCTTATGATGGGATACAGCGACTATTTCGTTGGGCTGGATATCGGCACACGAACCGTGCGTGCAGCGGTCTGTGCCAGTGATCTCGGCGGGGCTGAGTTGAAGCTCCTTGGCTTGGGTCAGGTCCCGAGCGAGGGCATGAACCGAGGGGTCGTGGTCGACATCAGTGCCGCGAAGAACGCGGTCCGTCAGGCCATCGAGGCGGCCGAGGCCGA
>PBND01000074.1 GCA_002722845.1 Myxococcales bacterium
CTCCGCCCCCATGCCTTCAAGCAAGACCCGCATGGAGCCCTCCTCGCCCAAATGTAGGCTGTCATGGGCCTCGGTATCTCCCGAGTCGTCATAGGCGTCGAACATCACGGCAGCCACCGCATACTCGCTGATAGCCCCTTCGAGGACGTCCCCCTCGGTGCCAAAGAAGTTCTCGCGCCCCGTGAGGAGTTCGAGGACCCGCACCATGGTGCTGTCGTCCTTATTGTCCCGATACCGACCCACGCCCGAAACCATGGCGGCGAAAAAGGTCGCAACCCCTTCACCATAGGCCAAACGGGGATCCGTCGGGTCCCCATTGTGCCGCCCACCAGGCGAATCATCGTGAGACCACTGATGCACGAAATAATGACCGAACTCGTGCAGGATCACATCGTCGTCGAACTCGTCGGGGTCGCCCACGCCCCCCCCGAGCATCATGTAGCTCCCGCTATAACAACTGCCACAGTCGAAGGGGCTCAGGGGCGCCCAGGCGATGTGTAACGACGATGCGTTGTCTTGGGTAAAGCGCCGGACAAAACGTTCCGCTCGGCTGGTCACCTCGAGGATGTGGAAGGCCGCACCCGCCGGACTGTCGGCGGTGGCAAGGAGGTCCTTTTGCCGTTCCTGCTGGTTGGGGTTGAGGGTGATCGCCTCGCTCTCCAGGGCGTAGCGGGCAGCGTAGTTGCTGCGGTCGTGAACAGAGATCCTTCCAGGCAGCACGGCCTCAGCCCGGATGCGGTAGGTCTCATCGGCAGCCTGCTCCACGACCACCGAATAGCGCCCCTCGCCGTCGGTCACGGTCTCGGCGATCACCTCGTCATCCTGATTCAGCACCTGCAAGGGCAGGTTGGGCAACGGCAGCGGCGCCAACTCGCCGGTGAAACCGCTGGGACCGAGCACCTGATCTTCGACCGAAACCGTGCCGCTCAATGTGGTGACGACACAGCGTAGGCTTTGCTCTGGGTTGGGCGTACGGGGGCAGCGGTCGACCCCGTCCGCATAGCCATCTCGATCCCGATCGATCGCTTCGTTACAGGCGTCACCCCGGCCATCTTCGTCGCTGTCCAATTGCTCCGGGTCCGGGTGGTTGGGGCAAAGATCATCATCGTTGGCGATCCCATCGCCATCCCGATCGTCATCGCAGGCGTCGCCTTCGCCATCCTCGTCGATGTCCGGCTGGGGCCCCTTCACAAAGCGAACGGCTGATTCGACGGCGCGAAAGCGCCGAAAGTTGCCTCCGGGAGTGACCCGGGCTGCCCGGCCATTCTGCCCCTGAATGCCCTGTGTGGCCCCCTGTGTGGGCCGTTTAGGCACACAGTTAAGGCAGTGAATCTCGACGCTTTGGTCCCGCTCACTCAAGATGATCTGTAGCGAGACCGGTCCCCCGTCCTCACTGCCGCGGAAGTGAGGCACCTCCTCCCAGGCAACGTGGAACTCGCGAGCGGGAATTTCCCCCCGAATATCCCAGGCGATGCGGCCTGACTCCCGGGGGTCGAGATCGAGCCAGTAGCCGTAGACCGCCGGTGACGGGCTGTCGTTGTGGGGCAAGCGCTTGGGACGGGCATGTCCGGACTCGCCTTCTTCACCAAGAACGATAAAGCCGTTGGCGCTGACCCGAACGGCGTCGATGGCCTCGCCGAAGAAAACGAAATCAAAAGGCAGGGGAATCGGCGGGGACAAACCGTCGTCGCCCAAGTCATCCAGCTGGGCATCGGGACTCGGCCGGGGGTTGAAGGGAATGATCTCGGCCCGCATGTCGCTGCGCCGATCCCGGGGGCATAGATCGCAAGCATCGCCGATGCCATCCCGATCAAAGTCCTCCTGCTCTAAGTTCCAAACGTCGGGACAGTTATCGAAAAGGTCATCTCGGGTGTCGCCGTCGTTGTCCCCATCACAGGCATCACCGATGCCATCCCCGTCTTCGTCCCCTTGTTCTGGGTTCGGCAGATCAGGGCAAAGGTCCGTGCTATCGCAGACCCCATCGCCATCGGTGTCGCCAAGAACATCAGCCGGGCAGGGGTCACAAGGATCCCCGACCCCATCCTCGTCATAGTCGGCCTGGGAGGGGTTTTCCTGCTCAGGGCAGTTGTCCACGGTGATGCAGATGCCATCGCCATCATCGTCACCGCCCACCTGATCCGGACAAGGATCACAGGCGTCGCCGAGACCATCCCCATCTCGATCGCCCAGCTGGAGGGCCGGCAAATCCGCGCAGAGATCGACGGGTTCATCCCCTGACGACCCCCCATCGTTGGGGGTCCCATCGCTACAGGCCAAAAGACAAAGACTCAGGCTAAGCGCAAGACGTCGCACAGGCTTCCTCCGCAGCCTCTATAGCCCGACTGGCCCCCAACGGCGAGGGACCGGCTTGCACAGCCCCCTCAGCATCGACCAGAATGCCCCTATGCGGTGGCTTATTTTTGCATTTCTGATCGGCTGCCAGCCCCTGATCTATCCGGATCAATGCCAAGAAGGCGAAGCGCCGGACAGCAGCTGCTTTGCCCAAAAGCGCCCCCTCGACTCCGCTGAGGTCGAGCTCGCCAGCCGCCTGGCGAACCGCTGGATGCAAACCCACGCTCCGGGGGATTTGCCTTGGAACTGGGAAGAGGGTGTCGCCCTGTTTGCCCTCACCGAGCTCCACCGAGTCACCGGCGACGAAGCTCTGCTGGACTACATCGAGGCCTACCTCGAACACCACCACAACGAGGGCTACAAGGTGGAAACCAGCGATCAATGTCCCGCCGCCGCAAGCGCAGTCAGCCTGCTCGCCCACCGACCGAGCCCAACGGCACAAACGGTGATCGATCGAGTCGAGGACTATTTGGCCAACGACGCCCGCCGAACCGAAGACGGTGGCATTAACCATATGGGCGTGCTCGCCATCATGGACCCCACCCTTTGGGTCGACAGCCTCTTTATGTTCGGGGAGGTCTGGTTGCGCCGGGCGGATCTGGAACAAAACGACGCCGCCCTCGCCCGTTTCGATGCCCAGTTCGGAATCTTTAGCGACCGCCTCCAAGAAGACGATGGGCTCTACACCCATGCCGCGGATTGGATCATCGAGCAGACACCGGGGGTGTTTTGGGCCCGGGGCAACGCCTGGGTCACCGCCGCGGGTTACGACGCCCTGCGCATCCACCGACTGCGGGGCGTAGGCGCCCCCATCCACGCGGCGGCCCTTGAGCGCCAAGCCCGGCGCATCCTGGAATTGCAGGATGCCGAGTCCGGGCTGTGGTGGACGCTCATGACCGAGCCTGGCGAAGCCTATGAGGAGGTCAGCGGCAGTGCGCTCTTCCTCTTCGGTCTCGCAAGAGCCTGGCGCTACGGCTTTCTCGGTGACGAGATCCTGCCCGCACTGCACCGAGGCAAACGAGGCATACTGGCAGCCATCGACGAGCGGGACGACGGTCCGGCGATCACGGGAATCTCCGGGCCCACCACCGCTGCCACCCGTGAAGATTACCTACGCGTCCCCCTCGAAGAAGACCTGCCCTATGGCGTGGGGGCGATGATCCTCGCGCTCATCGAGTTGGCCGGTCTCCCGGAGCCCCTCTAATGCGTCATGCCCTGTTGTTTTTGCTAATCCTGCCAGGCTGTGCCTGCGACGAAGAGGCGCCGGAACCCAGTCCGGAGGGATTGAGCTACCCCCGGCTGTTGGTCCGAGCCGACATGAAAACCACGCTGCTCGCTCGCCAACACCTGCCGGTCTTCGCGGACCTTTACAGCCAGATCGAAGCCAAAGCCGACGGCGAGTATCGCATCCCTGACGGCGAAGGCTGGGATTACCACGCCTACAACCACAACGCCTGCATCGCCCAGGCGAGCGCCTTTCTTGCCTGGCTCCATGAAGACAAGGCTCGAGCCGATAAGGCCCGAGAACACTTCAAGATGCTTGAGACAGACATGGAAACCCACGGCGACTGGGATCTCAACATCCGCATGCCTGCGAACATGGTCTGTGGGGTGCAGGCCTGGGATCTGTTGATGGGCACGGATTTCTTTCCCGAAGCAGAAGCGACCGAAGCGCAGGAGAAGCTCGGGGTCATCGCCGACAAGTTCTTTGCGCAGTACGTAGAGACCGAACTCTATCGCTGGAGCGCCTTGGTGGTGACGCAAAACAATCACCCCATCCGCACTGCTGCTTGTTTGATCCTGCCAGGGCTCGCCTTCCCCGATCACCCTGAGGCAAAAAAGTGGCTGGATTGGGGGCTGGCTGAATACGACTATTTGTTCGCCCCTGAGGGGCAGTACATTCAGGCGGAGGGCGGCGTCAGCGAGGGCTCCTTCTATTTTCACTTCGGGCTCGCTGCCGCCATGGGCGCGCTGATCGCCGCCGACAACGCGGGGGCATCGGAAGGAACCTATCACCGCAACTGCATCAGCCGGAATCCGGCCGAACCTTGGAACGGAGGGCCCTGCGACGAAGGGGCGCCTTTCAAGTTCCGCAATGCCCTCTACAGCGAGCACTTCGGCCGAGCTCTGGACTGGAGCTTGGCCCTGCGTATGGGCGACGGACGCCGCCCCAGTATCGCCGATGGTGGGCTCAATAATCCCAACGGTGCGGCCTTGATCGCCCACTGGCAGCCGGACAAAATGCACCAGATCTGGGATTGGCAGAATCAAACCAGTGGGCGGGTCCGAGGGACCGGCTGGGGTCTCGACCTACTGATCCAACACTACGCCTCCCTCCCCGAGCCGGTCGGCGGCGAAGCGCCCGCTTGGAAACACCGCGTCATGCCCGAATCCGGCTACGCCATCTTCCGCAGTGGCTGGGAAGAAGATCAGCGCTTTTCCGTGCTGCTGGCCGAACAAGGGGCCGCTCGCCTCACCCTCCATGACCACGTGGATGGCACCCACTTTTTACTGGCTGCCTACGGCGAATATCTGGCCATCGATACGGGCTACTACAAACCCAACACCCTGGACAACGCCATCACCGCCGAAGCCCAGGCCCACAACGTGATTCTGATCGAAGGTCGAGGCGACGCCACCAAAGGCTTGCTCAATGACTGGACCGGTAGTGATGCCTATCTGGAGCACAGCGCGGAAAACGAACACCTGGTCTACGCCGAAGCCCGCACCAGCTACCGACAGAGCGAGATCACCCGAGGCATGGCGATGCTGAGAGATCGCTACTGGGTCATCGCCGACCGCATCACCACCGAGGCCACCGAGCCCCGGGAGCACCGATGGCGCTTCCATGCCGGCGCCGGCCACGACCTGGGCGGCGAGTTCCACCTCAACGGCGACCGGCTCGAGGTGGTGCAAGGGCAAGCCCGATTGGATGTCGCCCTCGCGAGCACCGCTGGAACTCCGACCTTTGAGGCGCCGCCCTTTACGGAAAACGAAGCCCCTTATGTGCATTCCATTGGCGGTGGTGAGGCCCATCATGGCGTCGCTGACGGTGTCGTGACGGCCCAGGCCCCCTTCTATCTCGCCGTGATGGTGCCCAGCCCCAGCGAAGGTGAAATGGATTTTTCCATCCAGTCCTTACCAGCGCCCGCTGACAGCGTCGCCTATCGTATCGAGGGGCCGGACGGCGCCGATGTGGTGTGGCTTCGAGGTCCCGAGGCAGCCGAGACGATGGAATGGGAGGACCACAGCCTCGAGAGCGATGGCACCCTCACCATCCTCGCCTTGGATGGGTCCTTTGGGCTCATGGCTCGAGGGACCGAAGTACGCCTTGATGGAGCGCTACCGTTATCGGGAGCCGGTGAAGCCGGGGTCATCACCTCGCCATAACCGTTCGGGCGAGCAGCAGCGAGACCTAGTCCGAGGTCCGCCGCACGTAGATCCGGAGCCAGCCAAAGTTACGGGTCACAAGGTGTCCATTCAAACCACTCAGCATCGTCGCTCGTTCTGGGTTGGCTTCGGTTCCTTCGAGGAGAAAGCCGTTGCCGCTCGAATAGTTGGCACAGTTATTCTCAACCACCGGTCCGGATTTTGCGATCGACCACGTCCAGCGATTGTGGTCACGCCCCAACGGGATGTTGCAGGTCTGCCAAGCTTCGAAGGTTCGGTACTCAAACCCGCTATCGAAGTTGCCCCCCCCACGGCTGGGGTCCCAAGCACCTTTGTTGACCCCACGATAAATTGGACCGGCCCGATCGCCGTAGACCTCAAACAAAATCTCGAGATCCTCGCCGTCGACGGTCTGCGAAAGTGAATCCAACCGAAGACCAAACGCGACCTCTTCATTCCAGGCATCGCTGCGGCGCAAATCCGTGTTCCAGGCATTCCATGTATCCGTACCATGATAGATGTTAATCACTCGAGTCCAACCGCCGGAATCGACGGTCATTCGGCAGAAAGCTCGATAAGCGTTGTCTCTCTCCCCTTCATCTGGATCGATCCAATAGACGCCATCACCCGTTGCCGGCAGCGCTTCTTTGAGCGTTTGGCAATCCCTTGATGCGCCCTCTCGCGAGGCGCCAGGAACCCATCGACAGCGTTGATCACATAGCCCCTCAGCCTCATCGAGGTCGCAGTCTTCTACGCCCTGCCAAATCACACCATCTCCACAACTGGCCTCCTCGCAAGTATTCAGGCAGTCATCTCCGTCCTCGCGATTACCGTCGTCGCAGTCTTCCCCTTCATCAACAATGCCGTCGCCGCAGGCTGGGGCTTCGCAGTTGTTGCGACAATCATCATCATCGGCCCGATTGCCGTCATCGCAACCTTCGCCTTCATCAACAATGCCGTCGCCGCAGGCTGGCGCTTCGCAATCATTCCGACAATCATCATCATCAGTCTGATTGCCGTCATCGCAGACCTCGACCCCCAGGTAAACGACACCATCGCCGCACAGGGCATCTTCACAAGTATTTAGACAGGCGTCCTGGTCGTTGTCGTTACCGTCATCGCAGACCTCTTCACCCAGGTGAACGACCCCGTCGCCGCATACGGCCTCTACACAGGTATTTAGACAGGCATCCTCATCGTTCTCGTTCCCATCATCGCAGGCCTCACCGGACTGGACGACGCCGTCGCCACAACGCTCCTCGAGACAGGACTCGGAGCAGCCATCATCGCTTACCGTGTTCCCATCATCACACGCTTCGCTCCCGTCCGGAGCGACAATGCGATCACCGCACCTGTGTTCCTCACAGATGTTGCGGCAAGCATCTTCTCGATCGTTCTGATTCCCATCGTCGCAGGCTTCATAACCGGGTTCTCCGGGACTTAGATCCGTCCGCAGAAAGCCATCACCACATCGAGCCTCTAGACACTGGTTTGTGCATGCGTCGGTGTCATCGTCGTTGCCATCATCGCAGTCCTCACCGGAACTCACGACGCCATCACCACAACGGGCCTCAGTCGGCTGCCACCCCTCATGGGGCTTGGCGCAATAGCCCACCGTACAGACCGTGCCTCGAGGACAGGCCTCATCACTGACACAGACCCCTGCGTCAGCCACGCTGTAGTCGGCCGAGAAGCAGCCCGAAACCAACCCGATGAACACCAAGGAGCATCTCACCACAACAAGATGCCTCCCAACACCATGACCGCGGCGCCGAGCCCCAACATCGTGTTCGCCACCGTCTCGGCTTCATCGAGGCGTTCGAAGTCATTGATTCGGCGATCCTCAACGGTGTTGAACTGATCTTGTTCTCCGCTGAAGTAGATCCAACCGCCGGCGCTCAGCCCAGCACCCACGATCAATGTGGACAGACCAAGCCATGGGGGACGAGCCTTCGTTTTTAACTGCTTCTTCGAGCCGTCAGCGACCGGCGCTGGCGCCGGCTGCTCGGGACCCAGCGCCCCCAAAACCACCGCATCCACCGCTGCGTCTAATCCCTCGAGGAGCTCCCCTTCACTGCCGTAAATGGTGGTGCGGCGATCGGCGACCGTCGCTTCATCCACCCGCAAAATTTTCACATTGAGCAAAAATCGTCCGCCCACGACGCCCACGTCGGCGCCGAACAAGAAGGGCACGCCAAGGGCTCCACCCAGTTCAGCCAAGCAGCTGTCATCGTCGCAACCAAGAGCCGCCTTTTGCTGCTCGAGGGTCAGCATGGCTTTAAAATCCGAGCTCCCCAAAACGTTACTGAAGCGTTTCGAGGCCTTGAGTCGACTCAGCATGGCTTCATTGAGCAAACGGGCAACACCCTTCTTCACACCGGTGACCGCCACCAAATCGAGGGCGACAATGCCTGGTTTCTCCTCCTCCACCGGCGCTGCATCACCGCTGGCAACGAGCAGCAAGGGCCCGCTCCCCAAGAGCCACAAAGACAGACTCAGGTTTCCAAGCAAAACGCCGTAATGCCTCCCGTTGGGCTCTGCCTAGCTTGTCAGCCTCGGCAGGAGCAAGCTCGGCCTGACCGCCCCATGAAACCGCTGTCTTATGCGATCGTCGGCGGCGTATCCACGAAGGCTTCAGACTCGATATACTCTAAGATCGCCTCCGCATCGGACCAAAGCTCCACACTGTAACCTGGACGAGGCACGACCATCTTGCCGCCCTTTTTGTCCCGCTGCATGAAGGCCAGCAGCTGATCCCGGTCAACTTCATTGGGAGGCTTCAAGGGCAATCCGACCCGCTGCAGGGCCTCAAGCCACGGCTGGGCACCATCGCCCAGGCCCATGCGCAGCACGGGCACGAGACCGATGGCCACCGCCTCGCCGTGACTTAGCCGGGGCATGAACAGGGCTTCCAGTGCGTGACCGACCGTGTGGCCTAGATTGAGGGCCTGTCGTGGGCCCTTGTCGAGGGGGTCTCTGCTCACCAAATCCAACTTCACCTGCGCACCGTGAAAGAGCAGGGCTTCCAGCTCCTCGACACTCCCCGCAGCAAGGACCTTTTCGCCCAAGGCGCCGTGACAAAGCGCTGTCTTCACCAACTCGATCAAGCCCTCCATGCGGCGAGCATGGGGCAAACTGGTCAGCAGGCGCCGATCCACGATGACGCCCTCGGGCTGATGAAAACTGCCCACCAGATTTTTGCCCTCGGGAAGATTTACAGCCGTCTTGCCGCCGATGGAGGCATCCACCATCGCCAGGGTCGTCGTTGGGATGGGCAGCCAAGGAATTCCCCGCAGGGTCACGCTGGCGACAAAACCGACGAGGTCCGTGGTGGCACCACCGCCGATGGCCACGAGCAGATGGTTTCGATCGATACCGCTCACCACCAAGTCGCGGGCCAGTTGGGTCGCGGCCTCTAAGCTCTTTTGCCGCTCACCACCGGCGAGAATGATGTCCACTTCCAAGTCGTGGGCATCCACGACCCGGCGTTCGCCCACCAAAAGAACCCGCCGCCCTTGGGCTAGATCACCCAAACAATCCTGCCAGGGGCCTTCCACCAAAGGATGCACGGGCTCGGTGGGGGTTAAAAATCCGCCGACCGGGATCAAAATCTCAGTGCGTTCAAGCATCACAGCTTCGAGTCTAATCCTTCAGCGTGCCCCCTGTCCAAAGCGCACTGCCGTAAATAGTGATCGGCTAAGACAAGCGTGACCATGGCCTCCACCACGGGCAGAACCCGGGGCGCGATGCAGGGGTCGTGGCGCCCAGCTTTCGCCTTCTCGCCCACGGTTGAGGGCGGTCGAACGGTCAGGTTGAGGTGGATGGGGTCCCCCGTGCTGATCCCCCCCTCGATGCCGCCAAAATGGGCTGTGTCAGCGGTCACCGCCTGACCGAAACTGCTGCCAAAATCGGCGCCCATTCCGTAGCCAAAGCCGGTCACCGCACCAATACTCATGATCCCTTTGGCCAAATCCGCCTTCAACTTATCGAAGACGGGCTCACCCAAGCCGGGAGGGCAGCCGTGAATACGGCAACAAAGTTGAGCGCCCACGCTTTCGCCTTGCGCCTTTAACGCAAGCAGCCAGGCTTCCACCTGAGCATCATCGACGCCCCGAAGTCCGTAGACCCCCAACTCAGCGCCAGCGACTGACTGGAAGGGACCGAGTTCCTCGATCCAGGCGGTGACACGGCAATCCTGGGGCAGGAGCAGGCCCGCGAAGTAACCACCAATGACCCGGGCCAGGGTCTCCCGACCACTGGACCGCCCACCGCCCCGATGATCTCGGCGGCCATATTTCAGTTCTGTGCTGCGGTCCCCGTGGCCGGGCCGGTGCACGGTTTTAAGGGCTTCATAATCTTCGGGGCGAGCATCGACGTTCCGCACGATCACCGCCACAGGGCTTCCCAAGGTCTGGCCTTGAAAAACCCCACTGAGGATTTCCACCTCATCGGGCTCCTGGCGACCCGTGCCGCCGGGCAGTCGGCCGGGCCGACGGCGACCGAGCGCCCCTTGTAATGCGGCGACGTCTACCGGCAGGCCCGCGGGCAAACCATCGATCACCGCGCCCAGCGCAGCACCATGGCTCTCGCCAAACGTGGTGAGCTGCAGTGCGTGTCCGAACCGGTTGCCAGGCATGACCGCCTCCGGGTCTCTGCTACGCCACCAGGCCCCGGCACAAAAGCCCTCAGTCGGGCGCGCCCTCCCATCAGATTCTCGCTGGGCAGGCCGTTCCAGCCCGAAAGGGAAGCTTAGTACTGCCAGGGGAACCGGGAGAAATCCTTCTCCCTTTTTTCCACAAAGGCATCTCTGCCCTCTATTGCCTCCTCCGTACCGTAGGCCAGGCGAGTGGCTTCGCCCGCGAAGACCTGCTGACCCACCAGTCCGTCGTCGACCAGATTGAATCCGAACTTCAACATACGTTGGGCCGTGGGCGACTTCGTGACAATCGCTTCGGCCCAACGCAGCGCCTCAGCCTCTAAGTCCCCGTGGGCTACGACCTTATTGACCATACCCATCTCGTAGGCTTCCTGCGCACTGTAGTTAAAACCACAGAAGAAGATCTCCCGGGCCCGCTTCTGGCCCACCATCTTCGCCAAATAGGCGCTGCCATAACCGGAATCGAAAGAAGCCACATCCGCATCGGTCTGCTTGAAGATCGCGTGCTCTTCGCTGGCGAGTGTCAGGTCGCAAATCACGTGCAGACTGTGGCCACCGCCCACGGCCCAGCCGGGCACCACGGCGATCACCACCTTCGGCATCATGCGGATTAAACGCTGAACTTCGAGGATGTGTAGGCGGCCCTGGCGCGCCACATCCACCTGACCATCGGCCCCTTCGTATTTGTAGCCATCCTTGCCACGAATTCGCTGATCACCGCCGGAACAGAAGGCCCAGCCACCATCTTTCGGGCTCGGCCCGTTGCCCGTGAGCAAAACACAGCCCACATCGCTCCACTGCCGGGCGTGATCCAGACAGCGGTACAACTCGTCCACGGTTCCCGGGCGAAAGGCATTGCGACATTCCGGCCGATCGAAAGCGATCCGGACGACGCCCAAGTCCTTACAGCGGTGGTAGGTCATATCCTCAAGGGATTCGAAACCGGGAACCGGCTGCCAACGGCTGCCGTCGAAGGTCTCACTTACCTGGTCCATGAAGGCCTCCTCAGGGCTCTGCCTAGGCAGGAGGGTCCCCCTTGTCCACTTGGAAATCCGCGCGGTCTAGCGGGGCTCCATGCGCAACCAATCGCCGCCAGGACATCCATTGTCGAGATCACGGGGGTTGGCCTGGGCCGGCGACTCGAGGGCTTCGGTGAGGGTCGTGTTCACCACTTCAGCACAGAGCAATGTGCTGCCATCGAGGCGCTTCGACCAACGATAACGGTCGAAGTTGCCCGGTCGGCCATCGGCCTGGTTGGGCCGCTGTAAGACGAGCCACCGCTCCGGATTCGACCAGGACTCGTACCAATAGCGTTCACCGAAGCGGAGCAGCGAGCGATGCTCAAAACTCCACCCTTCCGTCGTGCCCTCGCCACTGGCCCGACTGACTCGCCAGGCCCCCATCAGGTCGACGACCTCCCGGAAGCGCTCCCAGGGCGTCGCTTCGGCCATACAACCGCCTTCGGCCGGGGCTCCCCGGGCAATCACCACCTCTGCTGCTTCCGCGTCCTGCACGCTCGCCAAACCACTTGCCGCTTCACAATGGAAAAACTCGCCGTCATGAACCGGCGTATAGGCTCGCTTGCTAAAGGAGCCCGGCAGACGGTCTGCGTCCTGATTGTTCATGGTGATCGCGATGCCGTCGAAGTTATCGTAGCGAGTGATGCGGGCCTGATGCCAAGTATCCCCATCGATCACGATCAAGTCGCCAAAGGGATCCAGCCATCGGCCGGCCACCATAATGGGACGCCTCAAGGCCCGCCAGGGGGCGCCAAGACAGCCGCCGGCCGCGGGATCACTACGATCGGCTTGGCCCCCCTCGGCTTGGGCTGCGGCGAGGCTGTCGAGATCCTGACCCACGAGGCAGGAGAAGAAGGCCTCCTTCATGGGTTGGGTCCACTCGACGACCTGATAAATACCATCGCGCTCAAGGATCGCGCGCCGGCCCGCATTGTCGTATTCGATGACGCTTAAAGGCCCCCAACGCTGGGCACTGATATAGAGATCGAGGGCCCGGTCATCCCGCCAGGAGCCCGCCACCTCAATGGTTTGCTCGTAGCGCAACCAAGGCTCCCCCATACAGCCGGTCTCAAGGTCCGCTGCTACGGCTTCACTCATGGCATAGAGCGCTTCATCGGCATCAGCCAAAGAAGCCCGCTCCAGACAGAGATAAAATACACCCCCCTCCGGGTCGATCCAAGTCATCTTGTCGTAGTCGTAGGGACCGTTGGCGATCACCGCCCGATTCGTGTCGTTAATGTAAGCATGAAGAACCCGACTGCCCCATTGCTGAGCATTGATGGTCATGGGTTCTCCGCCCTGATAGGTCCAGGCCCCCGTCAAATCGATGGGGTTGCGGTAGCGGGTCCAGGCCTGCCCGAGACAACCCACAAGGTGGGGGTGCCCCCGCTCAACCAACACGGGCTCGGCCTGGGCGAGGCCCAAGCGCTCGTGGCCCTGGGTATCGATGCAAAACCAAGTGATGTTGTCAGCGGGCTGAGTCCAATGGACCCGAGCGAACTGGAGTTGGCCCTCCAGCCGGGTTCTTAGGTAGGCTGTGCGTGCGAGATTATCGTAGGCCGCGATCTCCGCATCGCCCCAGTGCTCGGAGGTTACGATGATCTGGGCGCCATCATCCCCAAGCCACTCACCGGCCACCTCGATGGGTGGTCCAGCGGGCCCATCCCCACCGCCTCCACCGGAGCCTTCACCCCCCTCACTCCCCAAACATCCGGAGCTCATCAAGAGCACGACGAACCAGCGTTTTCTCATCCGCTTCCCCTGCGATAGCCTAGCGGAGGCCCAAGCGATCGTCACTCCTGAGCCCCCCGCCACACCGTCTCGAACTGCCGCAGAAGGCCTGACGCGTCGGCCCAGGTGCTGTTACTCATCAAGGTAAAGCATAGCCCTTCCTCGGGGTAGGCCCTTAGGGCGGTGCGCACGCTCTGCTGCGCACCTCCGTGGCCGATGGAGCTCAGATTCCCCCGCCGGTCCCAGGTCAGTTCAAAACCGTAGGCATAGTTTCTTATCGGCTCGCCAGGCTGCCAAAGTCGCTCGAATTTCTCATCATCGTTGAGCAGCTCATCACTCAACAGGCCCGCACACCAGGTGGCAAAATCCCTCGGCGTCGACTGAAAACCCCCGGCCGCCAACTTCCAACTGACATCATCATCGCCGTTAAACTGAATGCCGTTTCGATTTCGGAAGTAGCCCCGAACCCGATCGGGATGGGCATGCCAGTGGTGATCGGGCGACAGACTGGTCATGCCCAGCGGTCTGGCGATCACGTCTTCGACTTGCGCGGCAAGGGATCGCCCCCGGTCCCGCTCCAACACCACACCGGCCAAGTTGAAGCCAAAGCTGGAATAGGACGAGCGCTGGCCTGGCAGGGAAACCAGCGGTTGATTAAGAAACCGGTCCAGTGCCCAAGCCATGCCCGTGTTCACCTCCGGATCATTGATCATTTCGAGAGGTGGCGTGGGGTCCTCCAGGCCATTGCTGTAATGCTGAACGCCCGCGGTGTGATCGAGAAGGCGACGCAGATTGATCGGCGGGTGATCGGCCGGTAGCGGCAATGCGCAGGCTTCCGCCCCACAACCAAGGGGCAGATAGGCCGTGGGGTGGCCCAGGTCCGGGGCGAGTTCCCGATAATCCGCCGCCACATCGAGGCCTGCATGGAGTTGGTGGTGCACCGTGACCAAACCCACCAGCCCTTTGCTGACGCTGGCCCAGCGAAATAGACTGCGCCGAGGATCAACAGGAATCCCCTGTTCCCGATCCGCCGCTCCAAAGCCCTCAAGGTAGCGAAGCTCCCGGCCCACGGTGACCGCAAAGCTCAAGCCCACGATCTCATCATCGGCCATGGCCTCGAGAATGGCTTCGTCGAGCACAGGGTCCGCTTCCGTCGCTTCGAGCAGAAAGTGACCAGGACCGCCGGCATCGCCGACCGCTTGACCGCCATCGCTCAGGGGGGCGCCCCCATCCGGCCGGGCCGGGGTACCACCATCTTCGACCTGGCCCCCATCGACGCCAAACCCCCCGTCCACAGGCAGATCGATGTCCCCACCCGGGCAGGCGGCCAGCCACAAGAGAGCCATAGAAATCCCGGCGCGCATGGGAACTTAGCGACTCAGTCGACGGCGTCCCTTGGGCTTCGGCTTGGGCTTCGCAGCGGGCTTGGGCGCTGGATCTGGCTTGGCCTCCGGTGCCGGTTCCGCGGCGGCCTTGGCTTCCGCTTCCACCGGTGGTTCGGCGGCGGCGGGAGCTCTTGGGCCCGGTTTGGGCAAGCGGAACGACAGCCCCACACTCAGGGAAAGACTCGGTCCTGCACCGGGCGCGACATAGTAGCCCGGCGCAACGGTACCGTAGAAGGAGAGAGGCTCTGTAGGACTGGCAAGGCGGAAAGAAATCGGCACCTCAAGGGCCAGCATGGGCTTGGACGATGTATAAAATGACCGCATCCAGAAATCGGCCTGGAAGCCGACCGCCACCGCACCGCTGCGTGTGCCCATGTTGTCCAACACGAAGACGTCTCGCTCCGCACCCACCGCCAACATGGGGGCGTCAAAGGCAAAGGAGAAGGCATCGATCCGATGGGCCGTGCCCAGGAGTCCAAAGGCTCGGGTTTGTTCATCGAGATAAAAATCGCCCCGAAGGGCGGTGGGCTCCCCAAGGACCAGACCGACAGCGAAAGGTCCCAGCGCAGCGGATGGGGCCGGACCGACATCGAGGCCAGCGGTCTCGGCAGCCTCCCCTTCCTGAGCCGGGCTTTGTTCTGGCGCGGCCGGCGGCTCATCGGGAGCCGCGAGAAGAGCGAGTGCGCACAAAGACAGAACGTTCATTGGGACTCCGACGCAACGTGATGTTGCATCAAGCCCGCTCGCAGCGCCTCTGGCAAGGGGCGAGCGCGAAATTCCGCCTTACTGGCACAGGCGTGAACCGTTTGCCCCGATGCGGCCAACTGGCCATCACCACGGTGAATTTGGTAAGCGAGTGTGTACGAACTGCGGCCGATTCGCTCGACGCTGACCGTCGTCGTGGCCTCATCGCCAAAGCGCAATGGCGCCTTGAAGTCCGCTTCGGCATGGACCAGCGGAATCAAAAAGTCCGCCGAGTCCACCGCACGATGCAAAGCCAATTCCGGCCCCATGCTCTCCAGAAAGGCCACATAGGCATCGTGGAAGTAAGCGAAGAGACGGGCATAGAAGACGATCCCGGCCGCATCGACGTCCTGAAACCTCGGCGGCGTACTCCAACGAAAGCTCATCTCGCCCCCTTTCATGGAATGGGGCTAGGTGTTAGCCGCTTTTACGTCAACGGAGTCCCACCAAATGATGACACGTGCTGTGCCCTTGCTCCTCGCCTTGTCCGCCTGCGCCCACGGGGCCTTGGATGAGGCGGCCCCCGCCAACCCGCTGCCCGTCAAGCGAGTGGTCTTGTATCAAAATGGTGTGGGGTACTTTGAACGAGGCGGTGACTTGGTGGGCGACACCCTCCGACTGCAAGTCCGGCCCGAGCAGATTAACGACCTTCTGACCTCTTTAACCGTGATCGACTTGGCCGGAGGCCGAAGCCAGAGTATCAGCTTGCCCATCGAAAAAAGCGCCGCCCAGCGCCTGGATGAATTGCCGGACCAGGTGCGACGACAGGGGGGCATGCACAGCCTGCTTGCCGCATTCCGTGGGGCCCGGGTCCGCCTCGAACGACGGGAAGATGGAGAGACGATGACCGGGCGCGTGGTGGGCGTCGAAACCATCGGCGGCAAACCCCATGTCGCCCTGGCCCATGGCCCTCGAGTCAGCAATGTCCCCGTCGATGACATCGCCCATCTCGAACTCCACGACCGCCCCTTGCAAGTGGGCCTCAACAAGGTCCTCGATCACAGCCTCAACGAGGGGCAGTGGAAGCCTGTAGAGTTAACGGTCCGCCTCAACAAAGGGGGCAAACACAAGCTGCTCGTCAGCTACATCTCCGGCATGCCCACCTGGAAGCCTGCCTATCGACTCGTGATGGGAAAGACCGGTGAGAAGGCCCTCCTTCAGGGCTGGGCAGTCATCGACAACACCAGTGGGGAAGACTGGCGCGATGTGAGCCTTTCTCTCTCGAGTGGTGCGCCCATCAGCTTCATCTACGATCTGCACCGACCGAACTTTGTTCAGCGCCGGCAACTCGGCGTGGTCGGCGGCGGTGCCGTCGCCCCCATCGCCCGGGCTGGAGTCGCTGGTGCGAAGGTCAAACAATCGGCCCGCCGCAAGGTGCCCAAGGTCTCCGCTGCCAAAAGAGGAAGGGCTCGTTCAGCCCCCAGCCGGATGGCTTTTGAATCCCTCGGGGAGCTCGAGGAGGATGTCGGCTATGGCGGACTCGGTGCCCGAGGCGCTGGTCGCGGCGGCGGTGGGATGGGCTCTTTAGGTCTAACTCAAATGGCTGGAGCCCAAGACTCGGGTGCGACGGGAACCGCTGTGGGCGGTCTGTTCCGATACGACGTGGAGGGACCCGTCACCGTCCCCGATCGTAGTTCGACCCTCGTCAGTCTGGTCAATCGCCGTATCGAGGGCGAGGACCTTCTTCTCTACCGTCCCGACGCGGGGGGTGCCGCCGCCCAGCATCCGTACCGGGCCGTCCGCTTCAAAAACGATACGGGCTACATGCTGCAAGGGGGGCCCGTGACGGTCCTCGCTCGGGGCACCTTTGTGGGCTCAGGCATTTTCGAACGCATCGAAGATGGCGCGGAGACCTTTCTCCCCTTCAGTCTCGAACAGGGCATCAGCATCACGAGCCACGCCAAGCACGGCGAAAAGCCCGTCAGGCTGGTGGCGATCAGTAACGGCCGCGTTCGTTGCGAAGTGCAGAGTCGTCGCACCCAGGTCTTCGAGATCCTCTCCCGGGCCAAAGACGTGCCGGAACGGATCTATTTGCGCATCGGCAAACGACCGGGCTGGAAGTTAGAGAATGCCCCCAAGGACACTCGGGAGCTCCACGGGGCCTGGTACCTTCCAGCGAGCCTCAAAGAAGGTAAAACAACGGTAGAAATCACCGATACCCGAGCCCACCCCCGAACGGTCAACTGGGACAGTCAACTGGGCCAGGATGTGCTCAAGCTCTATGTTTCCAATGCGGGGGCCAATCCGGCCATCGCCAAGGCCCTGGAGGCGGTGGAGAGCAAGCGCTCTGAACTCAATGAACTCCGAGCTCAGATCAGCAAGCACAGAACGCGTAAAAGCGAGCTCATCCAGGAACAGAACCGAATTCGTCACAACATCAAAACCCTAGGCGAAGCGAAGATCAATCAATCCCTCGCCCGGGACTTCTCCCGGCGCCTCGGCGCCAACGAACGGGACATCGCTAAACTCAATGGTAAGATCGTCGAGCTCAACGAAAAGATCCACGCCTTGACCCAGCAGCTACGGGTCCTGATGGAAGAGGTGACACTCTCAGAATGAGAATTATCGACGCACGAGTCCAAATCGAGACCTCGGGTCAAATCGCCTGGCTTCGACTGCATCGCCCAAAGGCCAACGCAATCGATCCCACGATGGTGGAGGCCCTCCTCACAGCCCTCGATGAATTAGAGGCTGACCCGACCATCCGAGGTGTCATCCTCTGTGGCGCCCCCGGCATGTTCTGTGCGGGTCTCGATGTGGTCGCCCTCTTTGACTTGGACCACGAGGCCATGAGTCGGTTCTGGAACCGCTTCAATGAGCTGATGCTCCGCCTCCTCGGTAGCCCCCTCATCATCATGTCGGCCATCGCTGGTCATAGTCCGGCGGGTGGCTGCGTGTTGGCGATCATGACGGACTATCGAGTCCTGGCCGAGGGGCGCTATAAGATCGGCCTCAATGAGGTCGGGGTCGGCATCGCCATGCCCCAAGGGGTCGTGGAGGTCTTCCGTAGCATCCTTGGCCATCGACCAGCGGAACGACTGGGCTTAACCGGCGCACTGATCGGCCCCGACGAAGCACTGGCCATCGGCCTCGTGGACGAGCTGGCACCGCTGGAAGAGGTCGAATCCCGCACACAGGCTCAACTCACGAGCTGGTTAACCTTGGCCGAGACAGGCCAGCGGACGACCAAGCACTTCTTTCGCAAGCGACTTGTGGACGAACTTCGCCAGAGCCAGACCGTCGATGAGAAGGCCTTCATCGATGTTTGGTTTAGTGAGGACGCCCGAGCAACGTTGGCAGCCCTCGTCCAGCGTCTTCGCGCCTAAAAACATCCGCTTCCGGTTTGCTCGGCTCCCGTGAGGAGGCTAAAGAGGCTTCGGAGACGCAACATGCGCAAGATTCTTGTCTCAAGTTTCATCATGGGACTCCTGGCTTGCCAGAATACGGTGGAGGCCCCTGGGATCGCCGTTGACGGCGGCTTGGATCTTCCGCCGGCGGCCGATGCAGGCCCCACCGACCTAGGCCCCCTCTTTCCAAGCTTCGATGCGGGTCCGCCCCAACCCGTACCAGATGCCGGAAGCACGGACATCAACGATCTACCGCCGGCCGTCTTCGATGCGGGCTTCGATGAGGAAGAGGTCCCCGACGATCCCCCCGAGGAAGACTACTGTGGCCGGGCCTGCTTCGGACTTCCCTGCGCCGAAGAATGCAGATTTTTCTGCCGCTTTGGACTTGTAGGCCTGCAACCGGAAGATCGAGAAGACTATTTACGCTGCATCATGGACAACAGCTGCGAAGCGGATTCTTGCCTCGAAGAGGAGCCGGAAGTTCCCCAGGGCTGTATCGATCTGTGCGCCAACCGAGATTTAGAGCGATGTGGTGTGGAGCTGGGTGACAGCGATCAAGAATGCCACCTCTATTGCCGCAGCGTCCTCGCGATGATGACCAGTCCGGCCCGCCAGGCTTGGCTCGACTGCGGTGTCAACCAATGCTCCCGGCGCCGACCCGTGAACTGTGACCCCGCAAGCTTCTTTGGTCCCACGCCCAGTCAGGTCTGCCTCGACGTTGCCAACTGGCGCCGCACCTGTGAGCCCAACCGGGAAGAGAGCCTCTGGCAGGACGCCTACGAATGTGAGAGCTGGCGAGCACCCGCCGATCAAAACAATCTGTCCGGTGGTACCCACATGGTCAACTGCCTGCGGGAGGCCAACTGCGGTGCCGGTGGCTGGTATCAGTGCTTGGTCGCTGCCGCCACAGCCCAAGGCCGGCGACAGGCCATCGTTGAAGCCTGTGCCGCCGCCAACGAATGTGGGGGGGAGACCGGCTGGAACTGCCAACTGTTCCTCACCGGATTTACCCGACTGATGGGCGAGCGTGGGATCTCGGACCTCGGCACGTGCATCCGTGAGGCTGGGGAAGATTGCGAGGCCATCTCCACCTGCCTCGCCCGCAACTGGCAATCCATCGCGGCCCCCAATGATGTGTGCCGTGAGAGTTGCCTGGCCTGCAACGACACCAGCGACTTCTGCCTCGGTGAGTGCATGCGCTTCCGGGCCAGCCTCACCCACCCTCAGGCTGAGGCCTACGAAGGCTGCCTCCTGGCCCGCATCCGGGCAAACAGTTGTGAGGACGTCAATCCGGTCGGCTGCATTCGCGCTGCGCTACCCCAAGTGGCAGCGACCTGTAACGACTACGTGGAGCACCTCCGAGACCGCTGCGCCAATGCCCGCTATTATAGCGATGTCATGCTCAATGGTTGGTGTGCCATGGGTGGCGTCAGGACGGGGCTCTTAACGCCAGAAAACCTACGCCAATGCGTGGATCGAACTGGCTGTGCGGTGAACACCTGGGAGGCCTGCAGCCGCTAGTATCCCGGCCCCCATGCTGACTGTCACCCTCACCCTTGCCGCGCTGGTCGCTGCCATCATCAGTGGCATGATCGGCATGGCAGGGGGCATCCTGCTGCTCACTGTGATGCTTCTCGCCGGCCTCTCACCGGCTGTAGCGATCCCGCTTCATGCCGTCGTCCAACTAACGTCGAACGTCACCCGGGTCGCGGCCTACCGAAAAACGGTGCGCTGGCGGTCGGCGGCTCTGTTTATCGCTATCAGCCTGCCGATGCCCTGGATCGGCCTGCAGATCGTCGACCAACTGGATCCCATTGCGACGAAAGGACTGATCGGGCTTGTGGTGCTCGCTGCGACCTGGGCTCCTAAAGGTGGGCTCGACATCTTGCCGGAACGGGTCTCCATGGGAATCGCCGGGACCCTCGCTGGTATTTTTGGCGTGGTCATCGGTGCCGTTGGCCCCCTCGTCGCCCCCTTCTTTTTACGCTCAACATGGAAGAAAGAAGAAGTCGTCGGCAGCAAAGCGGCCTGCCAAAGCGCCATCCACCTCATCAAAATTGGCGTCTTTAGTGGGATCGGCTTCGCCTTTACGGCCTACTGGGACCTGCTCTTGCCCCTGCTGATCGCCGTCATCGTCGGCACCTGGATCGGCAAAGCCTTGAATGCCCGCATGAGCCCGCAACGCTTCGTCTTGATCTACCGAGTCGTCCTCAGCCTGCTCGCATTGCGCCTGATCTACGCCGGCTGGCTCGCTGACTAGCGGCGAAGCTCCGTATTGCTCACCCGAAGATCTGCGAAGTCCTCCACCCGGGCCACCCCATAGGTTTCTCGGTCGTTGGGACTGGCAAAGGTGATGCTCCCATCCGCATTGGGGAAATGCTGGGCGAGTTCCTCGCCGGCGCCATTGTAGAGGGTCACACTGACGCTATTGAGGGGCTCCCCCGGGGCATCGGCATCGGTAATCTCAAGGCTGACAAAGCCGTTGTCGACCGTTCGCTCCATGGCCAAGGCGTTGACGTAAAGTTGGCCGTTGATGGCCCGAATGCCAGGGGCGACCACCCCCTCCATCCACCAAGGGGGCAAGGGGCGTTGAGGGTCGCTTTGGATCACGGGCGCATCGGCGGTGATGACCACCGTGACTTGCTCATTTAACTGGCGCGTCACCATCTCATCGACCAACCGGGCGAGGATACCATCGATGGCGCTGAGCATCTCGAGAGCCTGGCTGCTCTGAGGTCCGTAGCGTTCGGCCATGCGCCGGTAACCAGGAAGACCCGCCACCATGAGATAGGGCCGCTGCGGGTGACCCAAGCCCAGGACGAGCCGCCGAGCATATTCGGTCATGATCACACTGTCTTCCCAATCGCCGCTGCTTTCCGCCACGCTCCACTCGGGTGGCTGGGGCAGGGCGGCATAGGCTGCTTCCTCTGGGATCCGCCGCCACTTGTTGGCGGCCGGCCCCCGTCCGGTTGCAGTGCAGCTTTCCACCTCGAGGCAGGGGGCGGAGCCGAGGGCAACCATCCACCGCTCGCTGCCGCCTAGGAGGGTAAAAAGGGACTCGCTGGGACGCCGCAACAGGGCGCCTTGGACGCCTTCCAAATCACCGGAAATCCCCATGGCAAGGTCTTGAGTTCGCTTCTCACTGCGCATCCAGTACCGATCACCGATCAATCCGTGGTGTCCCCCACGGGCGCCGGTGATGAGGGTAGCAAAAGCTGGGGTCGCCGCGCCGGTGAGGGCACCCAGCAGACCTTCCGTCGATTCGACACCCTCCTGGGCCACGCGAGAAAGCCCCGGCAGTTGGGCCCTTTGGGACGCCCAGGTGGCCTGGCTCAAGCCTTCGATCACGAGCACGACCACTCGATCACTGGCCTCCGGGATGAGACCTTCGACCACCGCACCGTCCTGACGGGGGAGATAAACTTCATCGAGGGCCCCATCCGGGCCGTAGCCTAAGCCCCTTGTTCGGCCCAGACTGCGGGCCACGGCTAAGGCCAAATCGACCCCCTCAGCGGCACCGAGATCGCTGCTGCCTTGCCCTTGCCCCCAAACGAGCAAGGGCACCCGGGCCTGGCCTCGCTTCCACCCCGTCGTCCGCCCGAGCATCCCATCTGCTTGCGCATCGGGATGGGGTAAAACAAGGGCATCTGGTGCATCCGGTGACTCAAAGAATGCCATCAACCGCTCGACACAGTGCTCAATCTCCAAAGCACGACAGGGATCCTCACCGTCGAGTGTTTGGGCACGAAAGGTGCTGCGACCCGCCGCCCAGACCCGTTCCACCTGTAAATGGCCCGATGCGCTCAGGACGTGCAGTTGACCTTCGGCGTCATTCCAAGCGAGCGCGGCCAAGGCAGGATCGGCCAACAGTTCGGCCAGAGCACTGTCCACGGCCCTCACCTCCCAAGGCCCCATGCCACCATCGCCCCTCGGATCGATGCGTTGCCGCTGGGCTTCGAGTTGGCCCGGCCGGATCTGAACGTAGGGACTTGGCTCCACCCCCTCGGCCACCAACCGACATTCCCCTTGGAGGTCGGGTAGATCGCGGGACGCCAACCAAAGGGAGTTGAGCACCAAGGCATCCCCCTGACTGCCTTCGTTACAGTCATAGGAGAAGGGTCCCGACGAGCCCGTGACCTCGAAAACACCGGGGGCATCAACCCCTTGAAGGTTCAAGATGCCATTGGCAGGCCCCCGATTGGCTGGGTCAGGCTCCCCCGGGCAGGCGACGAGCAAAAAGGCAATAGAAGCTTGGCTGAGTTTCTTCATCACCAGCCTTATAGCCGCGAAACCCGTAGGCCGTCACAAGGTGTCTTGGCCCCCAGGCCGAGGTCCGCTAAAGAGATTCCCTGGATCGGCCGTTTTTAGAGAAGAGAGAATCCGAGCGCTTATGCTTCTATCCCACCGCCGCACCCTGATGCTTGCCAGCGTTCTGGCAGCTCTTGGCGTCTCCGCATTGGCCCTCGTTGGCGACGGTGGATTTACGGCGGTGGACAAAAAACAGCGCCAGTTAGATGAACTGCGACGAGAACGAGATCGGGCTCGGGACCAAGCACGCCAGTTTGAAAAGTGGGTGGATCTGCAAAGCGCAGATCTGGCCGAAGGGGCCTTGGTCACCCCCCATCGAGAGAAACTCATAAGGGAGGAGCTCGGCGTCATCGGCGACGATGAAGTCGAAGTCATCCTCCGTTAGCCATGCGCCACGGTGGCGCCGAGGGTTGAAACGGTGAAGAAGAACTTCGTACTTGATACCAATGTCCTGCTCCATTCCCCCGAGGCGCTCTTCGCCTTCGAAGACAACAACGTGGTGGTCCCCATCACGGTGGTCGAAGAGATCGACAACTTTAAGCGCGACTCGACCCAGTTAGGCCGTAGCGCCCGCCAGGCTGCTCGCTACCTCGATGCCCTGCGACGCAAAGGCCAAATCGCCCAAGGTGTCCCCCTGCGTGAAGGCGGGACGCTGCGCATTGCGGTGACGAACACCGAACTTCCCAAGGAGTGGCGCAAAGCAGACAGCGCCGACAATCGGATTCTCGCGACGGCGATGGACCTGCTCAAAACCGACGACGGCTCGGAAACAACGCTGGTCTCCAAGGACATCACGCTAAGGGTTCGAGCCGATGCCCTGGGTATCAGCGCCGAAGACTTCGACCAGAACCACATCGAACAAGACGAATTGTACGCTGGCATGGAGTCCCGGGAGGTAGAGGGGTCGATCATCGACCAACTCTACGAGCAGGGCAGCCTCGACCCTGAAGCGCTCGGCGAGCGCTTCGCTCCCCATTGTTTCCTACAACTCTCTGCCTCGGATTCCCGCCAACAAGCCTTGGCGAAGTTCTGTCCATTTGAGGACCGGATCCGTCCTGTCGATCGACAGACTCGAGACATGTGGGGGCTTCTCCCCCGAAACCGTGAACAAAAACTGGCCTTGGCCGCCCTCTCAGATCACCGCATCAAACTGGTCACTCTGGTGGGGAAAGCCGGCACAGGAAAGACCCTGCTGGCCATCGCTGCCGGGCTCCAATCGGTCACAGAGGAGCGCAGCGCAAACAAGCTCATCGTCGCGAGGCCCGTGATCAGCCTTGGCAAGGACCTTGGTTATCTTCCGGGAACGCTCGAAGAGAAACTCCAACCCTGGATGCAGCCCATCTTCGACAACGTCCAATTCCTGATGGGGCTCACGGGGGATCAAATCCGCAAGGGTCGAGGGGCCCACGAGCTCATCGACCAGGGCCTCTTGGAGATCGAAGCCCTCAGCTATATTCGTGGCCGCTCCATCCCCAATCAGGTGCTCTTGATCGACGAAGCCCAGAACCTCACGCCTCACGAAATGAAAACCATCGTCACTCGGGCTGGCGAAGGCACGCGAGTCATTCTCACCGGCGACCCCTATCAGATCGACCACCCCTATTTGGACTTCTCCAACAATGGCTTAGTCCACGCGGTGAAGCGCTTTAAGGAAAGCCATCTGGCCGCTCACGTCTCCCTGATGCGAGGCGAGCGCAGCGAGTTGGCCGAGGCCGCGGCGAACCTTCTTTAGGCCGCCTGGGGCAGCGTGGGTTCCGTCCGCTGGGCGGCTGCGGAAGGCAGCCGTTGGGGGTCAAGCCCCTGGGCCATGAGCGTCGCCCGCCAGCTGGCATAGTTGCTGCCCTCAACGGCGTCCATGATCTCGGCCAGCTTCCCCAGGCGATAAGCCAATTGGTCACAACCCTCGTGCCGATCCTCGGGATGGAAGGCGAGGCAACGCATCACGGTGTCGGTGATCGCCACCGAAAGGTCCGGTCGAAAATGTTCTAATTCCTGGGCGCTTTCACTGGCGATCCGGTTGATCACCGTCGCCAAGGACCCACCGGCAAACAGGCGATGACCCGAGAACAACTCCCAAAGGACAACACCCAGTTGAAACTGGTCGGTGGCCTCGCTGACCGGACCATCTAGCACCTGCTCCGGGCTGTTATAGGCCACTTTTCCGTAGATGGAACCCGGTGCCGTGACGCGCTCATTCAGGGTGCTGTGAGCAACGCCGAAGTCGATCAACTTCACCTCACCTCGATGGGTGATCATGATGTTTTCAGGTGTGACATCTCGGTGGACCAAATGAAGCAGACGACCTGTCTCATCCCGGCGGCTGTGGGCGTGGGCTAGGGCCTCGGCAATGCCGGCGCCGATCCGCAGGATCAAACCATCGGGGAGGCGGTGACCGGCAGCCTGGGCGAGACGACTCAAACGCCAGAGCGAGTCGCCACGGATGTGCTCTAAGACGAGGAACTGCCGGCCATCATGCTCACCGGCATCCAAGAGGGCCGGGATCGATGGGTGATCCAAGGCCGCCATGTTGCGAATCTCATCGGCCATGCAAAGTTCGAGAACCGCCTGATCGTCACTGTCCAGGGTGCGTTTCACCACCACTGGTCGCCCTTCGGGGTCCTGAGCGAGCCAAACCTCCCCCATACCACCGACGGCCAAACGGCGTCGAAGCCGATAATTGTCGAGGCCGGAAGCCGGCTCTCCACGAAAAATCCGTCGTAAGAAATGCATTGTCTATCCCCTCCTTGGGATCGGGCGAAGCCCATGGCGGTCACGCGTCCTTGCGTCACCGAGTGCACCGCAGCACCGAACCAATAAGGAGCAAAAGCCGTGCCCTTTTGCCGATAAAGCGTGTTTTCTTCCGTTATTTCATGAGCTTAAGGATGTCTGTGCTGCAGTTGCCGAAAAGCCTTCAGGGAAAACTGTCAATAAATCATGACAAGGCCCGCTCGAACCCTTGACGGCTTTGCTTCGGCGGGCGAAGTCCGGGAGCGCCTGGAGCCCTGATGCGTCGATTCGCCCTCACTCTTCTCCTGCTGAGCGGTTGCGCCAGCGCCAAAATGCTCGCCCACCAAATCGAGACTGAAGAAGCCTACGGTTATTCCACCGTGGTGAATGAGAGCGTCATGATTTCAGGCACTGAGGCTAAAAACCGAAACTACCAGCAGACCGTAAGCGCCGACTTCTCGTTCAGCCGTTTGCGTAATGAGAAAGATCCCATTTGGCGCTTAAAGGTGGCCCGGGGAACATTGAAACGAGAGGATCTAAGTCCGGAGCAAATCCAAGCCTTCGCCACAGGTATTCAAGGGCTCGTTCTCACCGGCCTCATCTCCGAGCGGGGCCGAAAATCTGGCACCTTCGTCTATGGCCGAGGGGCCCGATCTGAACCGGCTCACTCGGCCCGCTGGGCCCTCCGAAATGGCATGGTGGTCGTGGTAGCGCCCCTGCCAGGGGTGGTCACAAAGCCCAATGGCTCGTGGGACACCCA
Organism: Myxococcales bacterium; assembly: GCA_002722845.1. Taxonomy (GTDB): domain Bacteria; phylum Myxococcota; class UBA4151; order UBA4151; family UBA4151; genus UBA4151. The sequence goes on from PBND01000074.1 coordinate 26,421, forward strand.
GAGCGAGGTCCTGCTTGGCCACGACCTCGAGGTAGAAAAGACTATGCTGACTCGGGCCAAGGTCATCGATGTGAGCGGTTCGATTTGGACCATCGAGTACCGGATCGAAGGCAAAGTGAAGTGGGAGACGGTACCCGGCGTTTGGCTGCGGGGCGACTATGCAGCCAACGCACAACTGCAGTGGAATACCAGTTCGCAAAGGACCCAGGAGATCAACTTCGAGGCGAAGGCCGATCTTACGGGCAGCCAAGGTAGTTACAAGCTTCATCGCAAAGGCCGCACTGCCGCCCGTTGATTCGATGGCTGTTGTGGGCTAGCGGAGGCCGAGGAGGCCAGCCGTGGTTCGCATCGAAGACATCGCCCAGCATGAAGGTAGCGACATCCAACTGCGAGGCTGGATGTTCAACCGACGAGGTTCAAAACGCTTCATCTTCATGCAGATCCGAGATGGAAGCGGATTCATCCAGGCGGTCCTCAACCGGGAAGAGGTGGACGAAACCCTCTTCGACCAGATCAAACGCCTGCCCCTTGAGAGCAGCGTGGTCGTCACCGGCACCGTCGCTGCGGACACCCGCAGCAAGCTCGGCTTTGAACTTCATGTGAAAGGTGTGGAGGTCGTCCACAGCGCCGAAGAGTATCCCATTGGCAAGAAGGAACACGGCCCTGACTTCCTCATGCAGCACCGGCACCTGTGGATTCGTTCTCGCCGGCAGCACGTGGTGCTGCGGGTGCGCCATAGCCTGGTGAAGGCCATTCGGGACTACTTTGATAGCCGGGGCTTCTTGTTGTTCGACTCGCCCTTACTCACAGCCAACGCCTGTGAGGGGACCAGCACACTGTTCGAGACCCCCTACTTCGGCAAGATGGCCTACCTGAGCCAGAGCGGCCAGCTCTACCAAGAGGCCGGTGCGATGGCCTTCGGCAAGACCTATTGTTTTGGTCCCACCTTCCGGGCGGAGAAGTCCGCAACACGACGGCATCTCACCGAGTTCTGGATGATCGAGCCTGAGGTCGCGTTCGCCGACAACGATGATAATATGGATCTGGCCGAGGACTTTATGGCCACCATCATCGGCGAAGTCCTCGACAAGCACGGCGACGAGTTACGGGAGGTGCTCGGTCGGGACACCACGGCTCTTGAAAAGACCGCAGAGGGTGGATTCCCCCGAATCTCTTATGATGAGGCCATCGAAACCCTACAGCGACTCCATGCCGAGTGCGAGGACCCCGAAACCAAGCAGCATCTCGCGATCGAGTGGGGGAGCGACTTCGGTGGCCGGCATGAAACCGAGTTGACCAAACTCTACGACCGCCCCATTCAAGTCTACGATTGGCCCTACGCGGTGAAAGCGTTCTATATGAAGCGCAGCGAGCGGGATCCTCGCTTGGCTCGCTGTGTGGATATGCTCGCCCCCGAAGGATACGGCGAGATCATTGGCGGTGGGCAACGGGAAGACAATCTTGAGGTCCGGGAAGCCGCCATCGATCACCACCAGTTGGACCCCGCTGATTTTACGTGGTTCACCGACCTACGGCGCTACGGCAGCGTTCCCCATGCCGGCTTCGGTCTGGGCCTTGAGCGGACCGTCGCCTGGGTCTGCGGGCTCCAACACGTGCGGGAAACCATCCCCTTCGCCCGCACGATCGATCGCTTAAACCCCTAATCAGCAGCGGGCTGAGTGCAGCGCAACAATTCGCCATCAAAGACTTGCCCAAGCAACAGGTCGCCGGGGGCTTCCAGGGCCACGGAGGGTGCGTCTAACCGACGCCCATCGTCCCAGAAGACCGGCTCGACCTGGCCGGGGCCCCGAACTCGATAAACGCCGCCACTCGCGTGGTTTGCCGGGTCCCGCAGATGCCAAAACAGATCCCAAAGGGAGTCGTGACTCGCCACCACAAGGGCCTCACTGTCCCGACTCCAAGTCAGATTATCGGGATGACCGGGGATGCGTGCGTAGACGGTCCTTTGACTAAGGTCCCCCGTTTGTCGGTCCCGGGCGTAGCGGATGATCTCACCTCCCTGATAAGCTGCGACAAACAAGTGCCGCCCGTCCGCGCTGAGTTCGATCCCATTGGCGAAAGCGATCTCGGTCGCTACCCACCGCCAGCGGCCTTTGCGATAATGAACGACGCCACCCCATGGCCGGGCTGTCAGGGCCTCCCAAAGTCTTCCCAAGGTCCCGGATGATCCCAAGTCCACCGTGACATAGAACTCATCCGCTGCGACCGCGACCACGTCATTAGCTGAGGACAACAGGGGTGAAGTCATCCCCGCATCGACCCGAAGAACATCCCCTTCAAGAACCATTCTGAGGATCCGGTGTGTGCGAGGATTCACGTGGTCTACAGCAAAAAGGTGACCGGTGGACTCAAGCCAATCGATCCCATGAACCGACACGGGCAACCACTCGGCTGCGGCCCGGATCGGCAGCGACGTCACCTGGTCGCCACGAAGTGAAAAGATACCGCTGGGAGCGAGCTGCCCTGGCCGCCGCTCAGCAAAGGAGCCAAGCCAGCGTCGATCCCGGGCGATATAGACCAAGTCTTCGGGGCCAGGCAGCCCGGGAATGACTCGGCACGGAGCAGGCTCCAGAGCCGGAGGGCTATGGGCGCAGGCAACGAAGAAGAGGAAAAGAAGTCGAGCCATGGGCTGCCTTTAAGGCAGGGTGGCGTCTGGGTCGAGCTTTGGTCTATAGCGCCGCTGTCAGGAGTCGCTTTGTCTCGTATCTTTCCTTTCGTCGCTTTGCTCGCCACCGGCTGTACCACCGCGCAAACGGCACGCCCGCTTCCACCGGGAACTCAGCAGGTCAGCTTCAGCTTCGGTGGCCCGGTCTTTGAAGTCCCAAGCAGTGGCGGCCTGACCATCCCCATTCCCAACATGAACCTGGAGTACAGACGGGGCATTAAGCCCAGGCTGGATGTCCATATGGGCACCAACCTCTTCACCCCCATCATCGGGGTGCTCGGTCTCCACGGTGGCGCCACCTACGGTGTGTTGAGCCAAGAGGGAAAACGCCCGGCGGTGAGCGTGACCGACCGGCTCTACCTGTACAGCAATCATTTCGATGGTCGAAAAGAAGGCGTCCAAGCCCTTTGGCCCGTCAACGAGCTTGAGTTGAACGCCAGTTGGAAGCGAGGTGAGCACCTCTATTACGTCAACCTCACCAACAACATCGACTTTCTCATGCCCCGCCTCTTGCTCAGCCCAGGCCTTGGTGCAGACTTTAAGCTCGGCGCCTGGCAGTTGGGCCCCCATCTGCCCTGGTATGCCCCCTACGAAGACACGACGCTGGCGGTGCTCACCTACCCAGCCCCCGGCAAGCGGGGTGCGATCGGTGTGGGCCTGACCCTCGCTCGACGGTTTGGAGATCGATGATGCGACTTACTGCTCTCCTGCTCCTGCCCCTGTCCGCCTGCTTGGTGAATCTCGACTTCGTTCAGTACAATCCCCGTCACTGCAGCGCGATCACCGCTGCCGATTGCGAAGACAAAGAAGAAGAGATCGATAAGATCTGCGCCAAATGCGAAGATGATTACAACTTCACCGAAGTCGGCCTGACCGGCGAAGTCACCCGCTTGGAATTGCAACTAGACCCCGATCCCGCAACGGGAGATGCGGTGGTCAACGATGCCTATTTTGTCGCCGGGACCGGTGGCGAACTCGCCAACGTCACCATCATGTTCTCCCACGGCAACTACGGTGGGATTGAGCACTATTTGCACCTCTTGGAAGACGTGTATCCCAGCGGCGCCAACCTCTTCATTTGGGAATACCGCGGCTACGGCAAATCGAGCACCCAATCGACCCCGGACGAGCGCCTGTTTATGGCCGACTCGATGGCTGCCTATGACCTGCTCGTGAGTGAGCTCAACAGCCGGGGCTTACCCGTCGACCAAGTGGTACATTTCGGCATGAGCCTTGGGGGCATCGCCAGCATCGAGGTCGCTCGCCAACACCCAGGTAAAGCGGTCATTCTCCAGTCCTCATTCCCCGGTCTGCGCCTCTTTGCTGAGGACTCAACGGGGACCGGACTGCCGGTGAGTTTTCTAGCCTCCGGCGGCTACGACAACTTTGCCAAGATGCCCGAGCTGACGAGCCCCGTCCTCTTCATTCACGGCGAAGCCGACACCTTCATCCGGGTCGACCACTCCGAAAGACTCCAGAGTCAACTTGGGGAGGGCGTCGACAGTTGCCTGTGGCGAATTGCAGGCGCCAATCATGGCATCAGCGATGGCCCCAGCGCCATTGCGGGCAAAGATGTCTTTGCGCAAACCATCAAGGACTGGCTGATCAACCCGAAAGCCTGTCCCGAGAACATCACGGAACCTTAGGCGGCGATGAAGCCGACGGCCGTATCGAGAACCTCAAGCCCCGCCCCTGGACGAACCGCTTCCTGTCCTAAGTAGCGACGATAACGACGGGCTCCAGGCTGACCGGCGAATAAACCCATCAGATGCCGGGTGATGTCATGAAGCCGGCCCCCCTGCGCCACATGCTTGGCGATGTAGGGTCGATACGCCTGGAGAGCCTCACGCAAATCCCGACTCGGGTTTTCGAGCCCGAAGCAACGTCGGTCTGCGTCGAGAAGGAATCCGGGGTTATCGTAGGCCCCCCGCCCCACCATGACCGCATCCACTCGCTGCAAGTGCGCCTCCACCTGGTCGAGGGTCTTGATGCCGCCGTTGATCTCCACGACCTGCTCCGGCCGCTCGGATTTTAAGCGATACACCTCCTCGTAGCGCAGCGGGGGGATGTTGCGGTTTTCTTTCGGCGAGAGACCAGAGAGCCACGCTTTGCGGGCATGGACACTGAAGCGATCACAATGACTTCCTGAGACGATATCGACAAAGCGCAACATATCCTCATAGCGATCGAGATCATCGATACCGATTCGATGCTTGACCGTGACGGGTATTGAGACGGCCTGCCGCATGGCCGCGACGGCTTCGGCGACCCGCTCTGGGCGCGCCATGAGGGCCGCGCCAAAACAACCGGACTGCACCCGATCACTCGGGCAGCCCACGTTAAGGTTCACCTCGTCATAGCCCCAGTCCTCAGCGATTTTCGCCGCTTGGGCGAGCAGGTCGGGATCTTCACCGCCCAGCTGTAAGGCGATGGGGTGCTCGCTAGAGTCGAAGCCCAACAATTTTTCCCGGTTACCGCTGACCACGGCGCGCCCGTGCACCATCTCGGTGTAGAGTAAGGTCTGGTGGGTCAGGCAGCGTAAAAAAGCGCGAAAGTGGCGGTCGGTCCGCTCCATCATGGGCGCAATACTTAAGGCCCGAATCTCACCACGGTGAACAGCTTCCATGGCTGGGTCTTGCCCGATGAGGGCAGCGAATCAAGGCCGGGCTAGGCGACTGGAGCGATTTCCCCTAGCTTGCCCCCATGGACTTCCAACCACCACAGGCTTTCCTCCTGGGCGTCGCCGCCATCTTCCTCATGGGTGTCATCGGCGAGCTCATCTTTAAGCGGACGAAGATTCCCGATGTCATCTGGTTGATGGTGATGGGTGTCTTTATGGGCCCGGTCACCGGACTGGTTCCCCGGGCATTCATCACGGAGATCGCACCATTTTTCGGGGCGATCACGCTGGTCGTGGTCCTCTTTGACGGTGGGATTAAACTCAACATCACCCAGTTGGTGAAGGCGGCGCCACGCTCGGGCCTGATCGCTGTGGTCGGCTTCATCGGGGCAGTCACCGTCACCGCCCTGCTCACCATGGTCGCTCACAAACTCGGTTACTTGCCCGAGTGGGGCTGGATTCAAGCCCTCATTACCGGTGCCATCGTCGGTGGTGCGTCCTCGGTGGTCATCATGCCGGCGATCGACCAGAGCGATGTGGATGAGGATCTGGCCAACACCGTCAAACTCGAAAGCGCGCTGACCGATGTCTTTTGCGTGGTGGGCGCCATGACCCTCGTGGGCCTTCAAGGCAGTCAGGCCATCGACCGAGGTGAAGTGCTCACAAGCCTCGTCGCCAGCTTCGGGATGGGCCTTGGACTCGGTGTGGTTGGCGGCGTGATGTGGTTGGTCCTTGGTCGGCTCTGGGATACCACTCGCCACCGTTATCCGATGACGCTCGCCAGCCTCATGGTCCTTTATGTGATCACGGAACGCATGGGTGGCAGCGCTGCTCTGGGCGTGTTGGCCGCGGCCGTGACCCTCGGCAACGCCCCCTTGCTGGCGAAGCGCCTGCGCTTGCCCGAGGGCGCCGGCCTTGATTGGGAGGTCGAGCGCTTCCACGAAGTGGTCGCCTTCATGGTGAAGTCCTTCTTCTTCGCCTTTATCGGCCTGCTCCTCTACCCCCCCTGGAGCCTCATTATCCTCGGCGTCGTGTTGGCCGCGGGCTTGGTCGCCATTCGGATCCCGGTGATCAAGATCGCCTGCCGGGGGGAGGAATGGACCCCGGGTAAACGAGCATTGATGACGGTCTCGATGCCCCGAGGCATGGCGGCGGGTGTCCTGGCCCTTGTACCCTGGCAGGCAAAGATCCCTGGGACCCAGGAATTGCCGATCATCATCTTTGCGTGCGTCTTCGCCACCATCCTCGTGTTCGCTGCGGGCTTTCCTGTCGCTATGAAGCGGATGGAGGCTGAAGCGGAGGATGCTCGCACGACAGCCCCCGTCCAGCCGGCCATTGAGCCGGGGACGGTGGTGCCAGCGCCTGCCACCCCACCGGCCGGTGAACCGATGGCGGCGGCGCCCCAGGCTGCTAGACCCCCGGGCATCGAAGCCCCGTCGGAGGCCTCTGTGTCGCCTCCGAACTCGGCCCCAAACGACGTCCCGCGTGATTCCGGCTTGACCGAAGAGCCCAGCTAGGTCCATCTGCCTCCGCTTCGCGGAGACGGTCACGATGATCCAAGTTCAGGGCTTAACAAAGTTCTATGGTCAGCGCTGTGCCGTTCGGGACGTCAGTTTCGCCCTTGAGCGAGGTCAAGTGATTGGCCTGCTTGGGCTCAACGGCAGCGGTAAAACAACAATTCTTCGCATGCTCGCTGGCGATCTCGAACCTTCGGCCGGGCTGGTGCGCGTCCTCGAGCATGATCTCGTGGATGCTCCAAAAGCCTATCGGCGGCAGGTGGGCTTTCTGCCAGACCGGGTACCCCTGTATCCCGACTTGAGCGTTCGGGAGTACCTAGACTACCTCGCCCGACTGCGTGGCAGCATCGGCGGCACAAGGGTCCTTGAGGTCTGTGAGCAAGTCGACTTGGCCACCTATATCGATGAGCCCATCGTGAACCTGAGCCACGGTTACCGGAAGCGCCTGGGTATCGCCTCGGCCATCATCCACCGGCCCGCTTTGGTGATTCTGGATGAACCCATCAGCGGCCTCGACCCGATCCAAATCGTTGAAATGCGGAAGTTGATTCGAACCCTGGCCCAAGATCACAGTGTCCTGTTGTCCAGCCACTTTCTCAGCGAGATTTCCCAGACCTGTGATCAACTCCTGGTGCTGAAAGAAGGTGAGATCGTCGCCCAAGAGAGCGAGACAAGCCTCCAGAGCCGTTTGAGCAACGAAGTCGCCTACGACCTGACCGTCCACGGTGAAGAAGGGCAGATCCGCAACGCATTGGAAGCCCTGGGCGACCTGCACATCGAAACGGCAAGCGGCAGCACGTTCGACCTCCGCCTGCGGAGCGCGACGGAAGCCCAAATCCTGGCGAAGACGGTGATCGACGCCGGTCTGGGTCTGAGTCGTCTGCACGTGGCCACCGGAGGCCTCGAGAGCCTGTTCATGGCCATCGCACAGAATCCTGAAACGGAAGCCGCCACCCCAGAAGACGTCGAGACGGAGGCTGAGGCATGATCACTGTTTTCGGCCGAGAGCTGCGGGGTTATTTCCGCTCCCCCATGGGCTGGGTCATCGCAGCGGCAGTCCTCTTCATCGATGGCTTGCTCTTTAATGGTTTTGCCGTCGGTAGCGGCAAGCGCTTGTCCAGTGAAGTGGTCCACGACTTCTTCTACTTTTCGAGCGGCACCACGATGATCGCTGGCTTGCTCTTGTCGATGCGACTCTTCGCCGAAGAGCTGCAGGTGGGCACCCAGGTCCTCCTACGCACTGCCCCGCTCTCTGATTGGGCCGTCATTCTCGGCAAGTTCTTCGCTGCGTTCGTCTATTTGGCCCTCATCACCCTCGCCACGCTGCCCATGCTGCTGCTGGTGGATCTCCACGGCCAACTAGGTCCAGGTCATCTCGTTGCCGGCTACACTGGCCTGTTGCTCATCGCCGCCGCTTCGGTCGCCATCGGCACCCTCGCCAGTGCGGTGGCTGACAATCAGGTGGTGGCTGCCATCCTCGGGGCTGCGATTCTCGTCAGCCTGCTGCTGTGTTGGCTACTGGCCCGGGTGACCGAACCCCCCATCAGCGACCTTCTCAGTCACCTGAGTTTCTTCGACAAGCACTTCACCGCCTTCATGGAAGGGGAAGTTCGAACACCGGATGTGGCCTATTACCTCAGCGTCACCTGGGTCTGCTTGCTGATCGCCAGTGGTGTACAGCGGATGCGGAGGTGGCGATGAACCGCTTGGCTGGAACCCCAGCCCTGGTGCTGGGCTGTCTGCTCCTCTTCTTTGCTCGTCGCATGTTTGGTGCAACCGATGGGGCCCAGATCATGGTCTGGGTGGCTGTGGGCCTGTTGCTCCTTAGTTTCGGTCTTCGGATTCCCCGGCGGCAGCACGTCGTCGCTGAGCTTCGGGCGGCCGAACGGACCCTCTTGCGTTTCCATGGGCTGAGCCTGGTCGGTCTCCTGATTTATGGCCTTTCCACTGAAGGCGGGCGAGATCTGATCGGCCAAGCCCTGCCCCCCCCTGGCTCGCCGGACGACCTGGGCATCGTGCTAGCCTTGGCCTGGCCCCTGGTCCTGGCCTTGGGCCTGGTGCCGCTCCTCATGCTGGAGCGGGCCTTGGCGCCCATGACCCTGGCCGGGCAGGTCGTTGCCCGACGCTTTTAAGCGGTGCGTCGTCTGGCTCTCACCATGGTGATGGCCATCGCCGCGATCATGCTCCTCAATGTCAGCGCACACTACCGCAGTGTCAGTTGGGACCTATCCCAAAACCGAAGCGCCAAACCGGGCACGGCCAGCCAAGCCATGGTGAAGCGCCTCGAAGCGCCCCTCGAAGTGTTGCTGTTCTTCCCCCGGGCCAACGACGTCCTTGAAAAGGTCGAGCGTTACTTTGCCGGACTCGACGGCGGCGACAAACTCAAAGTGAGCCTCCACGACCGCCTGTTGGAGCCGGAGTTGGCGAAAGAACACAAAGTGGTTCAAGAGGGCAGCATCGTGCTCAAGACAGGCAAATCCAGTCGCCTGTGGCAGGTGGGTGCGAAGAAAAACATCGCCCGCAGTCGGCTGAAAAAGCTCGACGCCGAGTTCCAGAAGCAGCTGCACAAGCTCATGCATGCCCAAGGCCGGACAGCCTATCTGGTCACCGGTCATGGCGAGGTAAACCAGCGCGTGGAAGCCAGCCCGACACGGGTTCGCTTTCTCCAAGAAGTGCTGCGCCGCTTAGGCTACGAGTTGAAAGACCTCAGTCTCAAAAACGGACTTGGCCGGAAGGTCCCCGACGATGCGGGCTTGGTCCTCCTCCTTGGGCCCCTTGAAGGCCTGAGCGAAGCCGAGGGCAATAGCTTAGCCAGCTACTTCGCTGGAGGTGGGCGCTTACTCATGGGTCTGCAACCGGAGGGACAACCGCTCCCGGCACCTCTTCAGAAAGCTTTGGGCCTGAGGCACGACCCCCATCTCCTCATGCACGACAAGCTCCACCTGGCCCGGCGTCGGGACGCCAGCGATCGCAGCCTGATCGTCACGGGCTCGTTCGCCTCCCATCCGGCCGTCAGCACCCTGGCCCGAGGACAGCGTCCCATGGGGGTGATCCTCGGAGGCGCCGGTCCGCTGCACAAAGGAGCACCGGCGAAAGAGGTCAAAGTGAGCTTCACCCTGCGGTCCATGCCCGACACTTGGGCCGCCGCGAACGGCGACGGCGTTCAGCAAAAAGCCGAAGAGAAAGGTCAAGTGCACCAACTGGGGGCCGCGGTGGTCCATGAACGGGAGGACCGAGATGGCAAGGCGCTGGTCTACGGCGATGCCGACCTCTTTGCCGATGAGCAGATGGGTGCACTGGGGAACCGATACCTCCTGATCGACGGCCTGAACTGGCTGGCCGACGAAGAAAGTTTCAGTGGCACCACCGATCAAGTGGAAGACCTACCCGTCCAGCACAGCCGCAGTGAAGATGCCCTCATCTTCCATGGCACGGTCTTTGGTCTGCCCTTGCTGGTGCTCGCCGGTGGCTTCGCCTACCTGCGCCGGAGACGACGGTCATGAAACTCCGTGAAACCGAATTCTATGGACTGCTCCTCATTGCCTCGGCCGGCCTCGCCTGGTGGAGTTATCATCAGCCTGAACCCCCCCAAAAGAGCGAAGCCAGTGAGGCCATCGAACTCTGGTCCGCCACCGGCGAGTTAAGAGGACTTCGCTTTGAGCGGCAACGGCTCACCGTCGATGTGGATGGAGATTGGGCCGAGACCACACGGCAGCGACTTCCCCGCAAGGCTGCGCCCCAGACAGATGGGGGCCCGGCGGCCGAACCGGAGCCGAAGCCAGAACCGGAAGTCAGACGCTTCCTCATCAATCAAAAGGCTCGAGACCTCCTAGAAACCCTCGCCAAACTGGAGGCGAAGCGGAATCTGGGCTCGGTGGCGAAAGATCGCCTCGAAGCCCTGGGGTTCGGCCCGGACCAAGGTCGCCTCACACTACGTTTCGCAAAGGGTGAGCGGAGCCTGCTTGTGGGCGAGAAAGACGTCTCCGGCCGCTTACGCTACGTCAAACTGGCTGACCAGGAGCCGGTCTACGTCATCGATAACCGCCTCATGACCGACTTAGAGTTCGCCGACAGCCGGTTGATGGAAGCCGACCTTTTGCCCTTCGACCTGGCTGCGGTGGATGCCTTCGCCATCGAGTCTCCATGGGGCGGCGCCCAACGCTGGACACGCTCAGGCAAGGAGTTTGCTCAGGAGGGCGATGAGACGATCGACCCCAAGGCTTCCACGTGGATCACCAAGTTCTTCCGCCTGAAGGCTATGCGCTATTTGGCTGCAGAGACCCCTCCCAGCGCGAACTCCATTCTTCAGATCCAATTCGAGACCAAGGAGGAAAGCGGCTCCTTGCAGTTGAGCCGCGAAGGTGAGGGTAAAGAAGCCGAATACCGCATCACCGGGGGCGAGGGGCAGCCGGTCATCAAGGTGAGCCCATGGATCGCCAAAGACCTAGAAGCAGATCTTCCCGAACTCTTACCTAGGGCTGAGACGCCGCCCCAGACGCCACCCACTGAATAAGCGCACAGCGCTCTTCGGTCGAGAGGGGGGTACCCGGTGGCATCGACGAAACACTGGGGTGCCCCTCGACGACCCGAATCAGCAGACTGCACTCGGGGTCTCCCGGCAGCACGCGGCCACCCTCGAGGAGCGCCTCGTGGGTCGCTTCCGCCTCGCTGACCACGAGCCCACCGTTGGCCCCGCTTGGGTCGTGGCAGCTCCCGTTGCCAACGCCGCACTTGGGCATCAGCGTCTGACGAAAGACCTGCTCATAAGTGGGCTCATAAAGAGGGGTGCATTGGGGGTCGAGGGGCTCAAGGCACGTCGATGGTGCGGGCGCTTCGCCGCCAGGGCAGCCTAGGCTGGCCCAAACGAGGCACAGAAGACCAACGCGCAACTAGCCCTCCAGGTCGAAACGAAAGTTCAGTTGATCCTCAGAGGCACCGGCGTCGTCCGCGCCGTTAAGGGTCACGACGATATTGATCTGCCAAACGCCAGCCATGAACAGGTTCATGTCTGCGAGCTCATAACGGCCTGCACCATCGACGGCTGTGGCCTCGGTGAACTGAGGATGCGTCCCGTGTCCGTGATCGGGCATACGAGGCTCTGCGACAATTCGGGCCCCATCGATGGGGTTCCCTTCCGTATCGGTGAGCAACAGCTGCCAGGTGTAGAGGGTCAGATCTCGGGGCAGCGGATCGCTTTCGACCAAGGTCAAAACGACCCGGCCCATCGCCCCACTCTTCTCAAGCCCGGCCACATAGGTATCCACCGGTGCCCGGCCTGCATCGGTGCCACCACCGTGCATGCCCTGACAGGTCCCTTCCATGCAATGCTCCCCCGCACCGCAATCACTGTGCTGCTCGCAATGAGCCCCACCGTGATGGTCGTGGTCATGGGGCTCAGGGCAGGCAGCGAGCAGGCCAATGAGACAGAGTGTCGCGGCGTAACGAAACATGATCGGAGGACTCCCTACAGGTAGATCTAACAGCCTTGAAGCTTCTGGCAAGGATCACTTCACGGGAAATAGTGTGCGCCTAGCCATTGGGCGAGCCCCTCCATCGCCCTCGCGTCCCCCGCGCAAAAGTACGCCAGCGCCTCGGCATCGAGATCGAGCACCGCCCGAACCTGCCCCCGGCCATCGAGGATCGGCACCACCAACTCGCTCAGGGTGGAGTTGGAGCACGCGATGTGGTCCGGCACCTCACGAACATCGTCCACCCGCTGACTGCGAGCTTCCCGAGCAGCCCGCCCGCAAACGCCTCGCTCGAAGGGGATGGTGAGGCAGCCATGGCTCCCCTGATAAGGTCCGACCTTCAGAAGCCTCGGCCCGACCACCCGATAAAATCCAGCCCAATTGATCTGTGGGTCACGCTGAAAAATCTCGCAGGCGACCGTTGCCATCGCGGCCGTCCAGTCGTCCTCATCTGCCAGCATGGCCTGAAGGTCTTTCAGGAGTTGGTCGTGATCAAATGCTGCGTCCATGCCTTAGTCTAGCCGCAAACAGGAAAAGCCCGCTACCTCCCTTGATCGCACCGCCGTCGCACCCTAGTTTGCCGCCGCAACCTCGGGGGATTGATGGGCGATTGTTTTCTCTTTGATGCACTGCGCACCCCAAGGGGTCGGGGGAAGGCCAACGGCAGCCTGCACACGCTCCGCCCCATCGAATTGGCGGCAACACCCCTCCGGGCCTTGCGCCAGGCCCATCAATTGCCCGAAGGGCGGGTCGACGATGTCATTATGGGCTGCGTCGAGCCCGTGGGTGAACAGGGCGGCAACCTCGCCCGCATCGCCGCGCTGATGAGCGGCCTGGGTGAGGGCACCCCAGGCATGCAGATCAACCGCTTCTGTAGCAGCGGACTCGATGCCATTAACCTGGCAGCGGCCAAGGTGATGGCGGGCCAAGCCAGCCTCTGTATCGGCGGTGGCGTTGAATCCATGAGTCGCTTGGAGATGGGTGCCAGTGGTGGCCCCTGGGCCACGGACCCCCAAGTCGCAAGCGCACTCCATTTCGTGCCCCAGGGCATCAGCGCCGATCTCCTGGCCACCCGTTACGGCTACAGCCGGGAAGCCTGCGATCGCTTTGCGCTTAGAAGCCAAGAGAAAGCGGCGGCGGCCCGGCATTCGGGCCGGGACGAAAGGGGGAGAATCCCGGTGACCGACCGCAATGGCATCACCTTACTGGATCAGGATGAACATCCCCGCCCCGACACCAAGCTGGAAGGGCTAGCAGCCCTGAAGCCCTCTTTTAAGCATCTCGGCGAGCGTTACGGTTTCGATGCTGTCGCTTTGCAGCGCTATCCCGATGTGGAACGCATCCAGCACCGCCACCATGCGGGCAATAGTTCGGGGATCGTCGACGGCGCTGCAGCAGCTCTGCTGGGCGATGGGGAGGCCGGCGAAGCCCTCCAATTGAAACCCCGAGCCATCATCCGCAGCTTTGCCAGTGTCGGCAGCGAGCCCTGCATGATGCTCGATGGGCCGGTCGAAGCCTGTCGGCGAGCCCTCTCCCAGGCCGGACTCAGCGCCCCAGAGATCGATCTCTGGGAGATCAACGAAGCCTTTAGCGCTGTCGTGCTGCGGGTGATGGACGAGTTGGCCATCGATGGCGAGCGAGTCAACGTGAATGGCGGTGCGATCGCCTTGGGTCACCCGCTGGGCGCCACCGGCGCCATGTTGGTCAGCACGCTCCTGCACGAGTTGGAGCGCCAAGAGAAACGCTACGGCCTGGTCACCCTTTGTGTGGGTGCCGGCATGGGGACGGCCACGGTCATCGAGAGGTTGGATTGATGTTTCTGCACAGCGAGACCGATCACATCGTTACCCTGACCATGGACATGCCGGAGCGCAGCGCGAACGTCTGGAATCAGGCGAGTCTCGATGCCTTTGCGGCCATGCTCGATGCACTGGAACAGCGCGAAGACGTGAAGGGGCTTATTCTCCACTCGGCGAAAAAGACCTTCTTGGCCGGTGCCGACCTCGATGCCATCGAAGCCATTGCGATCGGGGGAAAAGACGCCGAGGAGCTGCATGGGAGCGCTGGCGCACTGTCGGAGCTCCTGCGGCGCCTGGAGCTGTTGCCCTTTCCGACCGTCGCCGCCATCAACGGCAGCGCTTTAGGGGGCGGCTATGAACTCTGTCTTGCCTGCAACCACCGGGTCGCCGCCGACAGCCCGGGACTGCAGGTGGGGCTTCCCGAGGCCCAATTAGGCCTGCTGCCGGGGGGCGGCGGCACCCAACGCCTGCCCCGGATGATCGGCATCGAAAAGTCCCTCGGTCTCATCATGGAGGGTAAACGTCTCGGCGCTGTGGAGGCCCTCGCCATGGGCCTGGTGGATGCGGTGGTGCCCGCAGATGAACTCCTGAGCGCCGCAACACGCTGGCTGGAGAAGAACCCGGCGGCCAAGCAGCCCTGGGATCAAGAAGGCTTCCAGATCCCCGGCGGTGATATGGACGGCTATGGTGCCCAGGTGATCATGGTCGCCACCGCCATGTTTCAAGCAAAAACCCATGGCAACTACCCGGCGGGGAAAGCCATCCTATCCTGCTTCGCCGAAGGGCTACGCCTCTCCCTCGACGCAGGTCTTCTGGTGGAAAAACGCTACTTCATCCAACTGCTCCTCGACCCCGTCGCCGGGGCCATGGTCCGCACCCTGTTTCTCAACCTAGAGAAAGCCAACAAGCTGGCAGCTCGCCCCAAAGGACTGCCGCGCAAGGCGTTCTCAAAGGTGGGCGTCCTGGGCGCAGGCTTGATGGGCAGTGGCGTGGCCTATGCCTGTGCCAAGGCCGGCATGGACGTGGTCCTTCTCGACCGGGACGAGACGACGGCGAAAAAGGGCAAGACCTACAGCGAAAACCTACTCAACAAGCGCATCAAGAGAGGTCGGAGCACGCAAGCAAAGAAACAAGCCATCCTGGGCCGCATCCATCCGAGCGCTGCTTACAGCGACCTCTCTGGCTGCCAACTGGTCGTCGAGGCGGTCTTCGAAGACCGAGAGATCAAGGCCGAGGTCACCGCCAAAGCGGAAGCCCAACTGGACAAAGATGCCCTCTTCGGCAGCAATACCAGTACCCTACCCATCACCGGTTTGGCCCAAGCGAGCAGTCGGCCCGATCGGTTTATCGGCTTACATTTCTTTAGCCCCGTGGAGCGTATGCCCCTCGTCGAGGTCATCGTGGGCAAACAAAGCAGCGATGAGTGCCTGGCCCATGCCCTCGATTTCATCCAGCAGTTGGGCAAGACACCGATCGTGGTCAATGATGCCCGGGGTTTCTACACGAGCCGGGTCTTTGGCACCTACATCACCGAAGGCCTTGGCTTGCTCGCCGAAGGCGTCGACCCCAACCTGATCGAGGCCGCAGGCCGGGCCAGCGGCATGCCCATGCCCCCCCTCGCCCTCGCCGACGAAGTGGGCCTCGAACTCATGCACGACGTGGGCCTGCAAACAGCGAAGGACTTAGGCGATGCTTATCGCCCGAACCCCTCAACGCCGGTCCTTCAACGCATGGTCGTGGAAGCCAAGCGCTTGGGCCGAAAAAACCAGAAGGGTTTCTACACCTATCACGAGCGCAAGAAGACCCTGTGGCCTGAGTTGGACGCCCTGTTCCCCCGGGCCACAGCCCAACCGGAAGTCGAAGATTTGGCCGAGCGATTTCTCTACACCCAGGCCCTCGAGGCCGCTCGCTGCGTTGAGGAGGGCGTTCTCCCCTCGGTGGCCGACGGCGATGTCGGTGCCATCTTAGGTTGGGGCTTTGCCCCCTTTACAGGCGGCCCCTTCAGCTACATGGACGGGCTCGGCTTGAAGCATTTCGTGTCGAGAGCAACGGCCTTGGCCGCCCAACACGGCGAGCGCTTTCAACCCCCTGCACTGCTTCTAGAAATGGCTGCGCACGACCGCTCGTTCCACGGCCCCTAGACCGGCGGACTTAGTGCAGCTTGCCTTCGTGGCGAATATCAGTGCCATCGACCATAAAGATCACCTGCTCGGCCACGTTGGTGGCGTGATCCCCGATCCGCTCAAGGAGTTTGGCAACCCCTTGAACGTGGACCGTTTGAGGGTAAACCTCCTTATTGCCACCGGCCACTTCCAGCACGGTTCGAATCACTTGATGATAAAGTTCATCGACCTCGTCATCCATATCGATGGCGATGCGGGCCCTTTGCGAGTCCGCATAGATGAAAGCTTCGAAGGTCTCGTGCACCATCTCTTGCACCTTCGTCGCCATTCTCGGAATCCGGACATAGGGACGCAACTGCTCAAGGGCGGCGAGATCCTTGGCCCGCTCGCAGATGTTCACAGCCAAATCACCGATCCGCTCCAAATCGGTGACCATCTTCATGCTGCGGGTAATGAAGCGGAGATCGGTCCCCATCGGCTGGCGGCGCGCCAGGAGAACCAAGCATAAGTCATCGATCTCAAGTTCATCTCGGTTCACCTGTCGATCGAGAAGAATCGTGTCTTCCGCGAGCTTCGAATCGCTCTCTACGACGGCCCGTACCGACAGCCTAATCATCTCTTCGACACGCCCAGCCATGAGGAGGAGCCGTTCGCGCAGATCATTCAGTTCTGCTTGGTATTCGCTACTGGTATGCTCGTTCGCCATCTCGCCTCCTATCCAAACCGACCGGTGATGTAGTCTTCAGTCCTTTGATCCGTCGGCTGCGTAAAGAGCACGGTGGTTTCACTCAATTCCACCAACTCGCCCATCAAGAAGAATGCGGTTCGGTCGCTGACTCGAGCGGCCTGCTGCATATTGTGGGTGACAATCACCACCGTCAGACGCTCACGCAACTGGGCAATGAGCTCTTCAATGCGGGCCGTCGCGATGGGATCCAGGGCTGAACACGGCTCATCCATCAACAGCACGTCTGGCTCCACCGCCAAGCACCGTGCAATGCACAAACGCTGTTGCTGACCACCGGAGAGACCCCCACCTGGGGTGTCGAGCCGGTCTTTCACCTCATCCCAAAGGGCCGCATCCCCTAATGCTTTCTCCAAAACCTCATCGGCCGTACTGCGGTTCAAACGCCCGGTCAGGGTCAATCCGCTCAGCACATTTTGGCGGATGCTCATGGTGGGGAATGGGTTCGGTCTCTGGAAGACCATACCGCCCCGCCGCCGCAGCAGAACCGGGTCGACCTCTGGGGACATGATATCCTCTGAGCCCAGAACAATACGCCCCTCCATTCGAGCTCCAACCACCAATTCATGCATGCGGTTGAGACAGCGAATAAAGGTGCTCTTGCCACAGCCTGAAGGCCCAATGATGGCGGTAACACCCTGACTGGGTAGGGTGACAGACACGTCCATCAGGACCTGTTTCTCGCCGTACCACGCCTTTAAATTACCCACCTCAAATTGGGACATTTTAACGATCTTTCGAAAGCTTTGCGCGCAGCAGAACGGCGCCGAGGTTGAGGATCAACAGGAGGCCTAAAAGAATCACGATGCCACCGGCAGCGGTATTTTCAAAGCCCGCCTGTGGTCTCGAGACCCAGTTGTAGATCTGGATTGGCAAGGCTGTAAACGGTGCATCAATGCCGTCGGGAAGAAAGGTCACGAAGGTCAGGGCGCCAACGACGATCAAAGGCGCTGTCTCGCCAACCGCTCGACTCATGCTCAGGATGCAGCCTGTCAGAATACTGGGCAATGCGGCCGGTAGCACCACGTGACGGATCACTTGCCAGCGGGTTGCCCCTAAACGAAGGGCCGCTTCCCGCAAATTCCCCGGGACGGCCCGCAGGGCTTCAATGCTCGCGATCACGACGATGGGCAGCACCAGCAGCGCCAGTGTGGCCGCACCAGCAATCAAGCTGCGCCCAAGACCAAAGGTGCGGACGAAGATCCCAAGCCCCAGCAGGCCGTAGATGACGGAAGGAACGCCCGCAAGGCTACCAATATTGATGGCGATGAAACGGCTCAGGCGGCTGTCTTGACCGTATTCCTGGAGGTAGATCGCCGCACCGACACCGAGGGGCATACAGATGACCCCGGTGAGCAGCACGAGAAAGAGCGAGCCGACCAAGCCGGGCAAGAGCCCAGCTTTGTCCGCATGACGACTGGGATAACTGGTGAGAAACGACCAGTCGATTCGGGCGACGCCGTCCCACATCACATCGCCGATCAGGGCCACAAGACAAGCCAGAGGCAAGAAGAGCCCCATAAAGCAGACAACCACCAAAATTCGATCGGCGATACGGTGGTTCATGATCGCTTCCCTCGAGCCAGACGCTGGCCGAAGATGTTGACGATGAAGGTCATCGCAAACAGCGTGAGCCCGACGGCAAAGATCGTTTGATACTCGAGGGTCCCCTGGGGCGTGTCGCCCATGGACACCTGAACGATATAGGCAGTCATCGTTTCCACCGGAACCTGAGGATCAAAGGTAAACCGAGGCTGCTGACCTGCCGCGATCGCTACAATCATGGTCTCACCGACTGCTCGAGCAAGGGCCAACAAACTGGCGGCCGCAATTCCACTGCGGGCCGCAGGTAAAATGACTCGGAAGATCGTTGAAGCTCGCCCTGCGCCAAGAGCATAGGCGCCTTCCCGTAGGTCATTCGACACGGCGCTGAGCGCGTCTTCGGATAACGAGGCGATCATCGGCGTGATCATAAACCCCATGACGATGCCAGGGCTGAGGGCATTAAAGCCCGACAGGTTGGGTAAGAATTCTTGCAGCAGTGGCGTGACGAAAAGAAGGGCAAAATAACCGTAAACAATGGTGGGAATGCCGGCCAGCATCTCCAGGCTTGGTTTCAGCCACTGCCTTAACTTAGGCGATGCTAACTCTCGTAAGTAGATCGCC
>PBND01000075.1 GCA_002722845.1 Myxococcales bacterium
GCCGTTGCTCTCGACGCCCATGGTGACGTGGCCGCCATGACCAGCACGGGCGGGATCGTCTACAAGGCTCTTGGCCGGGTCGGGGATAGTCCTGTCGTCGGCAGCGGCTTGGCGGCCGACAACGAGTTGGGCGCCGCCAGTTCCACGGGCAAAGGCGAAGACCTCTTGAAAGCCGTGGTCTGCCAAGTCGCCCTCGACCGGCTGCCCCAAGGTGATCTGTGCATGGAAGCTGCTCGCTTCGCGTTGGAGCGGATGCAGCGGCGTACCATGAGCTTGGGTGGCATGATTCTCATCAATCCCTATGGTGAGGTGGGCATTCACCACACCAGTGACCACATGAGCTGGGCCCAGATGGACGACAGTCTGGCCACACCGCTGTCGGGTTATCAATTTCGTTAGACGAAACCATCGTCTGATCAGGGAGACTCCATTGGCACAGGTCCAGATCTACACCACTCGTATTTGCGCTTATTGCGTGATGGCCAAGCGACTGCTCGCAAGATTAGACCAAGAGTACGAAGAGATCGGCGTGGATGCGGACCATGAGAAGCGAGCCTGGCTGGTGGAAGCCACTGGACAGCGGACCGTGCCCCAGATCTTCATCGATGGGCAGTCCATCGGTGGCTACCAGGAATTGGCAGCCTTGCACCAAAAGGGTGAACTGGAAGAACTCCTTTCCTAGATCGGTCGACTGTCGGGGCTAGTCGCAACCAGCGCACCTCGCCTACGATAACCCCTGCGCAGGACAGGAGAGCCCGATGCCCAGTAACGTGAAGATTTCGTTCAGCGACCCGAAGACCGGTACCCAGTACGAGTTGAACGCTCGTGTGCTGGAGACCGTCAAGAATACCGATACCCAAGCCGAGGATCGGCTGTCCATGAACCCCCAAGACGGTGCGGTGGATCTCTTCGTTCGGGCCGAGCGAGGCAAGTACAGTGCGCCGACGACCCAGCACCTGCAAATCGATCGCAGTCAACTCAGTGATGAGGCTGCGCGGGCTCTGCAGGCGGCCATTGAAACCGGCGACAGCCGGAATGTCGTCGTCCGGAGTGCCCGGGGGGCGGAGATCACGCTGCGCAGCGACGTCGCCACGGAACGACCTGGCCTGTTCGCCGGTCAAGCCGGCGGCATCTCGGTCTCCGATGCAGGCCATTTCGTCGCGGACGGTGTGTCAGGCCAAGGGCTTGAGGGGCGAATCGCCGGCTTAGAAGCAGCAGCGGTTCAGTCTGGCCGACTTCCCGAAGGGATCGACCTCTACACGGCCGCCGGCGTGGGTCTAGAGGGTAAGAAAGCGAACTTGAGCTCGATCCAGGACACCCTGCACCGCGTCCAAACTTCAGAGATGGCACCCAATGAGAAAGCGAGGGTTCGCAGCGCCGCTGCGACCAACTTGGCCGAGTTGATGTCTGGTCTCGGTCACGATGGGGATGCGGGTCGCCTCAAGGCAGAAGCCTTTCGCACCTACGGTGACCTGGTGAAGAACGAGACGGTGACCGGCCTGAAAGAATCGATGATCTTTAACGGGGTTCGGATTCAGAGTCGTCTCGATGGCCCCGAGGCGAAGGTGGTGGATGGCTGGCGCCAGGAGATTGCGCCCAAGGCACCGCCCTACGAGCACTTCTTTAAAGATGGTAAGGACACGGTGAACATCTCCTATGCTGCAGGGCATGGTGAGGGCTTCTACGAAGGCATGACCGAGTACTTCAAAAAGAAGGGCTTTGAGGTCAAAGAGGAGGGGAATTTCGCCTCGCCTCGAGTGCTGACGAAGGCCTTAAACGGCAAGACCATCAACGTGCACCTTCGCCACTTCCGGGAAGACAGCTTTAAGGACATCAACAATCCTGATTACGACATGATCGTTTATGGCGGTCACTCCAATCTGGGGGGCAACACCCGGCGGAGTGTGGAAAATGCACCGGAGGCTACGGGCGAGGGGAAACTGATCTTCCTCGGTTTGTGTTCGGGTAAGGACAATGTGGATCGGGTGCGCAAGGCCTTCCCAGATGCTCAACTGGTGACCACCTTCAACTCCTCCTATTTCACCAAGGGGGCGAAGGATGGCACCCAGTTCAGTGACGGTGAAGATGCTCGGGCCTTGAACGAGTTGATCAATGGGGTGGCAGCCGAAGCCGATTGGCAAAGCATCTCTAAGGACATCAAGTCCAAGGCGGTGGGCTGGAATCACGGCAAAGAGCTGGGCAACTACATCACGCCCATCGACCTGCGGGTCAGCAACCGCTTGCGCGACAGTGACGCTGATGGGGTCGTTGACATCCAAGACAAGCACTTCAACTTGGATGTGCTGCCGGTCAAAGCCCAACTGAACGCGGAGTTTGAAGCGAAGGCGCCGAAGGACGGAACCCTGAACGGTGACCTGCCGGCGACGGCCGCCTTCTTCGCCAACACGGTGGATCTCTACAATCCCACCTTCCGGGGCTTCAGCCATGAAGGGGCTGTCATCTCCGATGGTTACTTCAAAGGGGGTGCTGAGGAGCCAGTGGTTCGGTTTGAAACCAAGACGGTCGACGGTCGAAAGGCCTACAGCATGCAAGTCAATGATCACTACAGCCACATGGGCGAGGAAGCGCTGCGGGCGGTGACCATGGTCGAGTACAACCGTCACCTGGCCAACACGGAGGCTGATTATCCCATCAAAGATCGAAAGATCGCCGAGCTCACCGGGCTTACGGCCGCTGCTGCCAGCTTAAAGTACGACCATGGCCGCCGGGATTCCTCGGTGTGGTATGGGCTCGTCAAGCATATGGGCTTGCCGGAGGGCGTGCACTACACCTCCATGCGGACGCTCATCATGAAGGAAAAGCACGACTACACGGGCTCCGAGAAAATTGCGCGGGCTTATCTTGAGAAGCTCGACCCGGAAACCCAGCAGGCGCTCACCGATCTCTACGCTGCGGAATCGCCCTAGCGGGGAATAGTCTTCACACCGTGGTTGCTTCGTAAAGGCCGACTCGGCAGAGTGCCCGCACCATGAATCGACCTCAGCTTTGTCCCAAATGCCGCACCCTCGTCGGCGTTGACGAAACCAGTTGCCACAAATGTGGTGCCAACCTTGGTGCTGCAGGTCGTTTCGTCCATGGAACCGTGCGCAGTTCCGTCGAGTTGGGCCAGGAAATCGCCTGGTGGCAGATCATCATGGGTGCGAACATCGCGCTGTTTATCGTAGGCCTCGGGCTGACTTTAAAGGCGACGGGAGACATTGGCGGTCGGGGAATCTTCGCCATAGGGGCATCGACGGACATTCTTTTGCGGATGGGGATGCAGGAGAATTGGTTGGTGGGGGAAGGGGAGTGGTGGCGATTGGTCACCTCGACCTTCTTGCACGGTGGCCTGCTTCACGTTGGCTTTAATATGTATTTTCTCGCCCAGTTGGGACCCGCGGCCGAAAAAATCTTCGGTCAGCGGGGCTTCCTGGTGATCTACGTCCTCGGCGGTGTGGTGGGTGGCCTTGTCCAGTTGGCGATGACCACAGCACCGGTGGTGGGCGCATCTGGCTGTCTAATGGCCCTGATCGGTGCCCTTGCCGGCTATGGTCGTTTGCAGTTTGGCAGTTGGACCAATCCACTGAGTCGAGACATGTTTCGAACGCTCATTTTTATTACGCTGATCGGTTTGCTGCCAGGCCTGCACGCGGCTCATGGTTCACACATCGGTGGCTTTGTGGGTGGGATTGGGTTCCTCTTCCTCGTCCATGGATTGATCAAGCGACGGCAGTTGAACATCTTGAGTTGGCTTGCTCGGGCTTCCGTCGGTGTCGTCCTGCTGTCCATGGTTTTGATGGTGATGGCTGCCCAGAAGAGGCTGCCGAACGAGTTTGTCGCCCTGAACGACTGTATGCGGTCTGCTTATATCAAAGGGCAGAGAGTGATCGATCGAGAGCGCGGTAAATCACGCCTAGGAACGAAGCGCGTTGGCGAAGACGGCGGTCGAGGAAAACGCGGGTTGGTGATTCCCCCAGAATGCCTAACGACGGACTATGGCTTCGGTGATGATGGCGAGGGCTACCGACAGGAAATGCGGGCGATCTTAGAAGATCTGAGGCCTGGTCCAGGCTTGGCGGGCCAAGAACAACGCCTCCAATCCCTGATGGGTCGCTACAAAGTCTGGCTGAACGGCTATTTTAAAGACCTCTACGGAATGAGTCTTTTTAAATGACGAAGCGATGGTGGTTGGTCGGCCTGGCTGGGCTCCTCGGGGTTGCGGTCCTGCTCATGTGGCAGACCCGTGGGTCCGACACCATGGTCAAAGCTGACCTCGCCGGCTGGGCCCTCCTCGAAGCGAAACCGCCGGCGGGGTTTCAAGCAGAATCCCCCGAGGGCCTCGCCCAATTGGTGGAGCTGCAACTCTTTGCTCAGCGAATTGCTGGTGTCCAGGCAGCCTTTGGGCCGCTCTACCACCCCCAGCCATTGCCTTCCTCCTTCGGTTTGCCTGAGGTGGATGATGATCTCCTCAGAGGGGCGATCCCGCTGCTCCTGCGCCGGCAGCGGGGCCGCTGGGACGAGGCCATGTTTTTGCCCCGCCTCGCCTATCTGCTCGAGCAACTCCAGGCCCGCTCCACGAAGCATTTCGCGGTGAGCCTGTTTCCCAGTCGGGTGCCGATGCCCGGGGCTTTGACCGCGGTCATTCCAAAGGCCCAACTGTTTCTCCTCACCGGGCCCCGGGAAGCCCGTCAGTCAAAGGCGACCCGAGCGGCCTTCGACTACCTTGTGGCTGAGGGGGGCCGCGTGCTTTGGGCCCAAACCAAGGCGAAGAATGCAGCCGATGCATCTGCCCTCCTGGTGTTGGCGAGCCTGAGCCAAAACGAAGAGACCGAGGCGGTTGTGATCGACCCGGCCGGCTTGGACGTGGAGGCCCAACTGAAAGCTCGGCTTCCCGGTGGACTACGTCTGCAGGCCATCGGCCAGGCCGGACAAATCCACTATGATGAGCAGTGGATGAGCGGTCCGGGGGCGAAGACGGTCCTGGAGCCGGCCTATCGTCAGAAGACCGCGGGATGGCTCAGTGCCGATGGTCGGGATCTGCTCATTCTCGTCGCCCATCAGCCGGGCCTGCCCATGCCGAGCCTGAAAGGCCTGACCCCCGAGCCCAGCCTCACGTTGATCCCCCTCGGTAAGCCCGGGGAAATCGGCTTATCGCCCTTTGCGGCTCGATTGCCGGCCCTGCAGTTGCACAGGGCCCTTACCGGTGCCACCGACCATTGCGAACAGGTCCAAGAGATCCCCTGGATGGCGAGCTGTAGTATGAAGCGATTCCTTGAACCCGGGCGAGTCCGTGTCTATCTGCGCCTGAAGCCGCAGGCCGGCATCCCGGCCTTGGACGGTCTCGTCGGCCCGGCTGGATGGGGCCTTCGCTTGCAAAGTCCTCCGGAGGAGGACTAAGAGCCCGGACCCTTTCGTAGGGCATGTTTGGGAGTGAGCTTGGCGGAGGCAGAGGCGTCCTTCTCGGAATCGACCAAGCGGATCCTTCTGCTCGCTGTCCCCGCAGCTCTTGCCCTCGTCACCCAGGGGGCCATCAATCAAGTCGATATGCTGTTTATCGGCCATCTGGGCGGGTCCTGGGACCCCATGTATTCCGGGGTCGATATCAGCGATGCTGCCCGCAACGAGCTGGCCACCAAGATCAAGGATGGTCAGGCAGCCATCGGAATCAGCATGAAGCTGCTCTGGTTGTATGCCGGCTTTCTGAGTTCCCTGGCCATTGGTACCCAAGCGATGGTCGCTCGTCGCTTTGGCGAGGGGGATCGGCCCATGGCGGGTGCGGTGGCCCTCAACTCCATCGCCGCGGCCTTCATCTCCAGCGTCTTCGTGACGGTGGTCGCCATCGTGCTGCTTCCCGCCTGCTTTGAGATGATCTCTGCCGGTGCTCTGGGGGTGATCGAACAAGGCGTTCTCTATGCTCGCATTCGCTTGCTGGCGATCGGTGTGATCGTCATGACCGCCAGCGTCCGGTCGTTCTTCGATGGCATTGGCCGAACCTATATCTTCATGTGGGTTGCGATCTTCATGAACACGCTGAACGTCGTGTTGGATTATGGCCTTGTTTTCGGTGCCTGGGGATTACCCAGAATGGAGGTCGAAGGGGCGGCTTGGGCCTCGGCGATCTCTGCGGCGATTGGCCTGGTGGTGCTGTTCGGTTGGCTCTTCCTGAAAGACTATAAAGGCTATCAAGTCTTCCATTGGAAGCGCCTGCGCATCAAAATGATGTGGCGGGTGGTGACCTTCAGTCTACCCAACGGGATTGCGACCGCCTTGATGACCCTGGGCTTCTTAGCCTTCGACAAGGTCATCGCAATGATCGACGAGGTTCGAGTGGAGCGAGCGCTCACCGAAGCGGGCTACGTGGTGTCAAATCTATCGATGACCGCACGAACTGAAATCATGGATCAGTTGGGGACGGGGACAGCGCTCTTCCAGAGTATCCACCAAGTGGTCATCGCGGTGATGATGCTCTTCTTCATGACCGGCTTTGGCTTTGGCAGCGCGGCCAGCACGCTGGTCAGCCACGAGCTGGGTGCTGGGCTCCTGCGTGGGGCTCGCCGGATCGGCTGGCGAACCGTCCTCGTGGGCGGCGTCATCGTTTCGCTTTTTGGTGTCCTTCTCGCCATCTTTCCAGCCCAGGTCGCGGCCATCTTTAATCCCCAGGATCCGGCCTTTCAGGCTGCAGCCGTCGCACCCCTTCGACTCGTGGGGCTTTGTGCCTTCCTGCCTGCGGGCGCACTGATCTTCTCCCAAGCCCTCTACAGCGCTGGCATGCCGGTCTTTGTGGCAGTGGTAACCACCGTGGGGATCGTTTGGCTCGTACCCGGCTCTTATCTGTTGGGCATCACCTTCGACTTCGGTTTGTTCGGCGCTTGGATTGCCGCCATTGGCTTTACACTCATCCTGTTCGTGGCGATGGGCCTGATGTGGGTGTCGGACCGATGGAAGAAGATCGACATCTAGCGGTTTCTGGGAGCGTTGATGAGTGAAGAAGAAGAGCTAGAGACAGCGCCTCAAAAGCCAGCCCGTCGCTGGCTTAAGGTGCTCTTGATTCTCTTTCTGGTGGGCCTGCTCCTGGCCGCCGGTGCGGTGGGCGGAGTCATCTGGCACTTCAGCAAGGACCTTCCCCGGGTCGATACTCTGGCCGAGTACCGGCCACCCCTGATCACTCGAGTCTACAGCCGAGATGGCGAACAACTGCTTGCTGAGTTCTGCGAGGAACGTCGCACGCTGGTGCCTTATAAGGAGGTCCCCGAGCATGTTCGACATGCCTTTCTCGCCGCGGAAGATTCGGACTTCTTCAATCACGATGGCGTCGACTATTTGGGCATCCTGAGAGCGGTATTTAAGAACCTTGTGCGCGGCGGCCGGGTCCAAGGCGCGTCGACCATTACCCAGCAGACCGCCCGGGCATTTTTGCTCCACCGGCGCAAAACCTACACCCGAAAGATTCGGGAGATCATGCTGACCTGGAAGATCGAGGAACGGTTCAACAAGGAGGAGATTTTCTATCTGTACTTGAACCACATCTATTTCGGTGCCTGTTTGGAAGACGGCTTCGGTTGCTATGGGGTCCAAGAAGCCAGCCGCCGCTATTTCGGCAAAGATGTTCAGGAGCTGACCTTGGCGGAGGGGGCCGTGCTCGCCTCCCTTCCCAAAGCACCGAACAAATACAACCCTCGGACAAGCCCCGATGAGGCCAAGAAGCGGCGAGACTGGGTGCTTTCGATGATGGTGAAGAAGAAGTTCGCTGCGGCCGATGCTGTGGCCGCAGCGAAGGAGGAACCCGTCCTCACTCGACCGACGCAGAACCCCTATTACGAAAAGGCGCCTTATTATTCGGAGCACGTCCGGCAGATCCTCGAAGAAGAATACGGCCGGGAGACGCTCTACAAGGGGGGGCTCAACATCCGAGCAAGCGTGGATCTCGGGATGCAGCGAGCGGCGCGCAAAGCACTCATGACCGGGCTTGAGCGCGTGGATCGGGCCCAGGGCTATCGGGGCCCCCTTTACCGGCCGGCCGATGAGGCGGCCCAAGTGGCCCTCGGTAAGGCCATCGAAGCGACGGCCGTGCAGGGGGGGCAAATCCTCGACCTCCAAGGCTTGGCCGGCGAAGAGCCGCCCAAGGATGTGGCCGGGGCCATCCGCGTGGTGTCGGTCGCGCCGGGCTTGAGTGTGGGCGCACGAGTCACAGCGATCGAGAAACAAAAGACTCGGCGGGGGCGCCAGCGCTTCGGTCTCCTCGACATGGGAGGCGGGCGCAAAGGACGGGTGAATTTGAGCGAGCGGGCCTGGCAAAAGCCCTTGCCCGGACGGATGCCTAAAATCTGGGGCAATGGGCAGAGGCCCTACACTCGGATCAAGGCCGGGGACATCGTTTTGGTCCGCCTCACCAAGGTCAACGAGGACCAAAGTCTTGAGGCCCAGCTCATTCAAAAACCCCGGGTGCAAGGGGCCCTGATCGCCATCGACCCCCGCAGTCGGGACGTCCTCGCCATGGTGGGCGGCTACTCCTTCTTAGAGAGCCCTTTCAACCGGGCGGTCCAGAGCCGTCGCCAACCGGGATCGGCCTTCAAGCCCCTGGTCTATGCCGCCGGGATTCAAAGCCGGCGCTTCACGCCGGCGACCATGATCACCGATCAGCCGACGACCTTTCGAGATGCGGTCAAGGGAACCTCATGGAAGCCAAAGAATTACTCGGGGGCCTTCGAGGGGGATATCTCGGTGCGTTACTGCCTAACGTTCTCGAAGAACACCTGCTCCATTCAAATCGCCGAGAGCGTCGGTTACGACGCGATCAAGGGCCTGGCCCGATCCGTTGGCATCGAGAGCCGGCAGCCCAACGATCTGACCTTGTCTCTGGGGAGCGGTGAGGTCTTTCCCTTGGAACTGGCCAATGCCTACGCCACCCTCGCCGCCGGCGGGAAAGTAGCGAAGCCGATCTTCATCGCCCAGGTGGACGACCGATTTGGCGAACAACTCGAAGCCAACAAGGCGGAGTTGCGCCAGGTGGTCGATCCCGCCGTGAGCTATCTAACGTTGTCGCTTATGCGCTCGGTGGTGGAGAGCGGCACGGCCCAATCGGTCAAAGCCTTAAAACGGGACGTCGCCGGCAAAACTGGCACCACCAATGAGCAGCGCAGTGCGTGGTTTGTGGGCGCCGTTCCAGAGCTCGTGACGGCCGTCTACCTTGGCTTCGATAACAATGATCCCCTCGGTCCGGCCATGACGGGCGGCGGGATCGCCGCGCCGATCTGGTTGGAGTTTATGAAGGCCGCGTTGGACAAGGAGTCGAAGGAGCGCTTCGCCGTGCCGCCTGGCGTGGTCTTTGCGCGCATCGACCCGAAGACCGGGCTTCTGGCCCCCGAAGGCGCTGCTGGCGCGCGCCAGGAGACCTTCCTGACGGGCACAGCCCCGAAGGAGATGACTTCCATCGAGGAACAGACCGAAGCCGATCTGCTCGACGAAGAATACTAGGCCTAAACAACCCAGACTTAACCGTCGATGTTGGTAGTGGAGGCTTGTTCTCCCTGCTCCAAGGATGGAGCGGTTGGATCTCAAGGAAGAGGTCGTAAGATGCTTGCGATACGGTCGAACATATCGGCGCTTCACGCCCTTCACCGCATGCAGAGGCAGCAGTCTCAGCAGCAGCTTCGAGGCGAGCACTTAGCCACCGGCAAGCGGGCGAACTCCGCGGCCGACGACGCCGTTGCGATCAATTTGTCGAGCCGGGCTCAGAACCGCTTGGCTGGGCGCCGGAGCGCACGACAAAACGCGCTGGATGCCATCGATCTCGTCTCGGGTATCGACCGATCGACGGGGGAGTTGGTGGGCATCCTCCACCGGATGCGAGAGTTGGGCCTTCGAGCCCAAAGTGAGGTCTTCGGGCCCCGAGAGCGCTCCTCGCTTAATGACGAGTGGACCATGCTTCACGCCGAGATTGATCGCATCGGTGCCACCACTAATTTTAACGGAGTCGTTCCTTTTCAGGGCTCCACCCAACTGACCTTCCAAATGGGTATTGGAGGTACAAACAACGATCGCATTGGCTTGAGTCTCGATAGTAATCTCGAGGCGGGCGTTGATGGACTCTCGATCAATCGCACCTTGCTGCTGTCGTCAGCGGCCACCCTGGCGATGGATAATGTACAACCCTACACATTTATCGCGGGAGAGACCGATACCCTGCGGATCGCAGTCAACGGCGGGGGTTTTCAGGAGATCCGCTTCAATGCCGGGGCCAACAGTTCCAATCAGGTGGTCAGCCAGATCAATGCGGTCTTTCCCGATCTCGCGTTCGACATCGCCGGGCGTGTTTTTCTGCGTGCCGAAGGTTTAGGCTCCAATACGGCGATACGAAACGGCCCCGCACCCACGTCCCCGCTCCTCGATGGAACGAATGCGGGCCAATACGACACCACCGGAGGGCGCAATACCTTCCAACTAGGAATCGATGGCGGCGGGCTCCAAAATATCACCCTGCCCGTGGGGGCAGCCATCACTTCTCAGCAGGTGGTCGACGCCATCAACGGCGTGTTTCCTGGTCGTGCTCAAATGATCAGCCGGCAGCAGGCCAGCGAGATTCAATCGAACCAGGGGGGGCCGTTCGATATTCGAGCCGGCGTCAACGATACGTTGAACCTTGAGGTCAATGGCGTCAATCGTACCGTGGTCTTTGACGACACCAGTCCGCTGGATGCGACCAACGCCGGGCCCTACACGATCCAGGCCGGTATCAACGATACCTTCCGTTATCAGTACCAGGGGAATATGCGGGTCTTGAGCCTCGCCGCCGGTGTCTATCAGCCGGGCGAGATTCGAGATCAGATCAACGCCATCGATGCGGG
Source organism: Myxococcales bacterium (assembly GCA_002722845.1). Classification (GTDB taxonomy): domain Bacteria; phylum Myxococcota; class UBA4151; order UBA4151; family UBA4151; genus UBA4151. Next base: position 10,845 of record PBND01000075.1, read on the forward strand.
GCTGGCTTCTGTCGCCGGCGGTGCATTGCGTCTGCAACCGGCGGCCGGCACAGCCGTCCAGGTTCGCAACGGCAACATGAACAGCCTCCTTGGCTTCGCAAACTTCGTCAGCCAGCGGGGCCAGTACACCGCGGCGAATGTGCGCACTGCGATCAATGATGTGAGCGCTGGGCTCGCCGTGATCCGGGGGGGGCGGGTGGTCATGCGACCACCGGGCACAGGCCCGAGCGCCCATCTGCGCATCCTTAATGGCAATGGCACAGCCACCCTCGGCTTCAATGCGGGGGATTCCACTCGGGGGACGGCTAGGGTTCGGATCAGTAGCTCCACCGAGGGGCGACGGGGTGAAGTACGGATCGGCGGGGGCTCGGCTAACAACGCCCTCGGCTTCAGCAGCAACAGCCAGGTCAATGGTGTGGACAACAGCAGCGCCTCGGAAGTGCTCGGGGTGGACTACAACGAGCTCGTGCAAGGGGAGGACGCCCAAGTCCCCGAGGCCATGGGCCAGGTGTCGACGGCCCTGGGGCGGGTGATGGACTTTCGCGCTCGACTGGGGGCGGTTCAGCGCCGTCTTGAGCAGGCGATCGGCGCGATCATGCGTGCGGTCAGCGATGATCAAATGCATGACTCCCAGGTCATGGATGCCGACTTCGCTGTGGAAACCGCTCGCCTCACCAAGAGTCGAATCCTTGCCAACAGTTCTACCGCCGTCCTGGGCCATTCAAGCGTCTATGGGCGCAACGCTGTCGCCCTTTTACGGGGAGGAAGCATAAGTCGCGGTGGACACCGCAACCTGTCCTCTGCATTTAGTGCGGCAGGAGCGATTCGCGGATGGTCGGCCGGCATTTAGATGAGACGGAGGTCGCCCTCGTTCATGAGGTGATCCGGCAACGCCGGTCCATCAAACCCAGTGCGCTTTCAGACCGACCTGTGGCCCGGGAAGCGATCGAAGCCCTGCTCGATGCCGGCAACTGGGCCCCTAGCCACTACCTGACCGAACCTTGGCGCTTCGTGGTCGTTGAGGGGCAAGCACGGCATAAACTGGCCGATGTTTTTCTCGAAGCGGTCTTGGCTGCGGAGCCTAAGGCCGACGAGTACAAGCGCAAAAAGGTCCATGGGAAACCCTTGCGATCACCGACTTTGATCGTCGTGATTCGCCAGGGTGGGGAGCACCCGAAGGCCAAGGATCATGAAGATGAGTGGGCGGTGGCTTGTGCTGTCCAAAACATGGCCCTTGCGGCGGCCGCAAGAGGGCTCGGCCTCTTTTGGTCGACGGGCACACCGATGGCTCACCCGCTGGTCGCTGAGCACTTCGGCTGTGATGACCGGTCCCGGGTGATGGGCTTTCTGTACGTGGGCTGGCCGGCCGCAGATGCCTGGCCGGAGGGGCGTCGCGGCGACGTAAGTGACAAGACTGAATGGCGAGTCTGAACAAAACCGGTCTCTGGGCCGTTGAGAGGCGTGGAGGCTCGCGCACGATGACTCGACTTGTATTATTTGCGGCCCTTGGGCTTGGCCTGGTCGCTTGCCCGAAGCCCCCGGTCTATCCGGCCTGTAAGACGGATAAGGACTGCTCCGAAAAGAGTGAGCGCTGCGTCTTTGGAAAGTGTGAGCAATGCATCGATGATAAGGATTGCTCGGCGGACCAACGCTGTGAGCGGAACGTCTGTGTGGATCAGCCTGAATGCGAAGCGGACACCGATTGCGCCGAGGGGCAGGCTTGCCGTGAAGGCCGGTGTGTGACGCCCGAGCCGACGGGGGCCCAGTCTTGTCAGGTGGATCAAGAATGTGAAGAGGGACAGCGTTGTGTGGATGGCCTTTGCGCCGCCGTGCGTTCCTGCTCAGCGGATAGCGACTGTCAGGAGAACGAAGGCTGTCAAAACGGCAGCTGTCTGCCGCTCGTGGCCGAAAAGCCCGGACAAGGCGCTTGTGCCGATGAGGCCGGAGACCTCTGGGCTGCTGTCCATTTCGATTTCAACGGGGACAAGCTGGCCGATGACGCCCGAGAGCGCCTCGATCGATTAGCTCGTTGTCTGCGTGAGATCGACAAGGCGGAAATCCGAATCTTGGGGCATGCTGACGAACGGGGAACAGAGGAATACAATCTCCATCTCGGTGAGCGTCGGGCCCGAGCGGTGAAACGCTATCTCGTCAACCTGGGGGTGCCAGAGAACAAACTGCCGGTGGTGAGTTACGGTGAGAACCGACCGGTCTCCGAGGGCCAGGATGAGTCCAGTTGGGCGAAGAACCGGCGAGCGGAGTTCGAACGGTAAAGCCATGCGTACGGTTCTTTTAATCAGCCTAGCCCTTGGTGGCTGCTGGGTTCCGATGACCCAGGGCAAGGTCATGGAAGGGGATATTCGGACCCTCCGGGATCGGGTGATGGAGTTGGAAGACCGGGCCGAGGACAGCGAGAGCCGTTTACGGGGGCAGTTAGCCAAAGCCGACGAGCAAAGTCAGCGTTTGGCAAAAACCCTCGACCAGGTCGAAGTCCTGGCCCGTCGAGCCAAGGCTGGGTTTGGTGAGGACCTCGCATCGATTCGTCGGGAGTTAGCCACGGTCGTTGGCCGTCTAGAACAACTGGAACAGGGAAGCCGACAGACCGACGGAACTGAGGTGGATCAGGCGCTCAAGACCCAAACGGAGGCGCTGGCGCTCATCGTGGAGCGAGTTGCAGCTCTTGAGGCGAAACTCAGCAAGCCAGTGGTCGTGGCCAAGAAGAAGAGCCCCGGCGAAGCGGCTCGTCAACCTTCGCCGGAGCGGGAAAAAAAGGAAGCCCAACAGGACAGTCGCACACTTTTCAAACGAGGGCGCTCCCTGCTGTCGAGCGGGCGCCATGAGGAAGGGCGCCGGGCCCTCAAGTCCTGGCTGAATCGCTTCGGCAGCAGCCGGGATAAGGGCCGCCGTGCTGCGGTAGATGATGTCTACGTGTATCTGGGTGAAAGCTATCTGAAACAGGGCAGGCCCAAGGAGGCTGTCCCTCAGTTTCAACGAGTTTACGAAACGATGAAGCAGGCCGACATGTGGTCCCGCGCAGTCTTTCGCTTGGCTGAGTGTTTCGAGCAGATGCAGGACAAAGCCGTCGCAAAAGCCTTCTACAAGATCGCGGTGAAAAACGGCAAAGGTCGCTACAAGAAAGATGCCGAGCGCCGACTCAAGCGCTTGCAGTAACGATGGCCCCGCGCTGGCTCCCTCTCCTCTTCCTTTTGGTCAGCGGTTGCCCCTCCGAAGAGCGCCCCTCTGACACCTTGGCCCAAAGGGCCGACGAGATTCTCGAAGCCACTGGAGATTGGCTGGGGATCGAAGACCGAAAGTCGGCGGACTTCAGCGCCCTATTGACCTTGAAAACCGAGGTCGTGGAGGGTCGAGCACGGGCCCGTGGTCTCCTGCTCTTGCCCCCAGGCTCGTCGCCAAGGGTGGTGGAAGAGCAGTTAGACAGAGTCCTCACCAAGCCGGATCTCGTGCGGTTGACAAACGTCCTCTTGGTGGTGGCCCGAGCGACGACCGCCGATGGTCAAGAGGGACCGATCCTGGGGGCCGGCTTCTATGCAAGTGACGGCCTGGGCTGGACTGGCAAGGCCTCTGGTCACCGCCGTGTCGCCATTGGAGCCGATGCTCTTGAGGTGCTCGGGATCGGTCGTTAGACCGAGAGCGCTGGTCCGCGTCCTCATCGCAAGCTAAGGTAACGACGCCATTGGAGCGACTATGCGGAATTTTATCGTCTCTTTCTTGCTCTTCGCAGGTCTGACCGCTTGTAACCCCAGCGTCGGTGCGCCCTGCGTGGCCGACACAGATTGTGCCTCGGACCAACTGTGCCAGGATGGCGCCTGTGCGGAGCGGAGTAGCGCTGCCGATGCGGGTCCCGTCCGGGGGGACGAATGTATGCGGGACTTTGATTGTCCCGCAGGTCAACAATGCGCCAACGGTTTCTGTGACGGCGGCGAGACAGCGGATGCTGGCACCGGCGGCGACGACCGTTGTGCGAACGATGAGGACTGCGGTCGGATGCGCGGTTGTTACGAGGGGACGTGCCACAGCCGATGCTTCAACGATTCCGTCTGCGAGCGGCAGGAGCCCGGAACGATCTGCATGGATGATCCAAACAACCGGCTGGGACTGTGTCTGCCGCCCGAATGTTCGGGGGCTGATGAATGCCCGGTGAACCACGATTGCAATGATGGGCGCTGCGAGGAGTACACGCCTTGCGAGCGGGATGACCAGTGTGGCGCCGCGGGCTTCTGCAATGACAATGGCCGCTGTGAAGACCGGGAGGACTGCCTCCGAGATGCGGACTGTGAGGACGGCCAAACCTGCAATGAGGGGTTCTGTTATAGCGTACCCAGTTGCGCGGAGGGCGAGACCTGCCCGGATGGCACCGAATGCGTCGGTGGCAACTGTGTAGAAGCGATTTGTCGCTCCAACGACCAGTGTGCGGAAGGCGAGGTCTGTACCGCAGGGGTCTGCGCTCGGCCCGAAGCCATCGCACCGGACAAAGTGCTCGTCGTGACCCCCTACGGCGCCTGTGACTCGGGCAATGCAGGGGCTTGCCGCCTCCCCATGCGAGTCGGTGAGCAGGTTCAACTCCGGGCCATGGCCCTGGACGTCAATGGCGTCGGAATTCCCGGCTTGGACTTCAGTTGGTCGTCCCAAGGGGCCGCGAACATTTCGAACTCGGGACTCCTCACGGCTGCCGCGGCCGGCACCAGTCTCGTGACGGTCACCGCCTTGGAGGTGGAGAGTCGCCCTGTCACAGCCACGGTGGTGGCGGCCCAACCCGGCCGTCTCCGGGTCGTCGATGATCGAGGGCGCGCGGTCGCAGGCGCTCGAGTCGCCGTGAGCGGCGAGTGGCTGGAAGCCAGCACCGACGAAAGCGGCAGCCTGCAACTGGACTTAGAGGATGGCGAGTTTAGCGTTTCTGTCTTCGCCGAGAATCACGACCAGATCGCTGTCTTTGGTCTCGCGCATTCGGCAGCGGCACCCTTTGACGGGCTCATCGCCATCCCCCAATCCATGGTCAGCCGTTCGGCCGGCTACACCGCCACCGTCGACTTCGGTGGTGTCCGCACCCAGGGGAGCGGCGATCTGGGTATTTCTGGAGCCAGTCTGCCCGATTTACTCTCCTTCGACCTGCCCGGGCTTGTGGGTGACACTTTTGACACCCCGGTCTCGATTCCTGGCTTGGGTAATCAAACGGTGCCGATTCCCGGCGGGATTACCTTCCGAACCAGCCAGCCGATCCAACTTGAGATCAAGAACACCGTCTATGCCCGTGGCTTCCCCGGTGTTCGGACCGCTTGGAGTTTCGCTGGCCGCGTGGATGCTTTAGGGCTCTTTGGTCAAATTCAGGGGTCCCAAGATATCGGCCGTGTCGTGGCGGCGATCTTACCCCAGGTGGAGAGTTTCGATCACGGCTTGATCGCCGGGCTCAATCTCAGCGGCATGGAGGATATTGTCGATGTGGACGACATCGATGGCGATGGTAACACCACCGAGGTGGTGGCCAACTGGCGCCGCTTCCCCAGTCGCAGCTTGCGTCCAAGTGTGCGTCAGAATGGTCGAACCTTGGTCCTCATTCCAGGCGCGGCAGGGGCAGAGTTCCAAGTGGTGGTCGGCGGTGTGTTGAACCCGGGGACAGGCTTTGTTCCTCTGGGGCTAACCTCTCGCAACGGTGAGGGGGCCCAGAGCCTACCTTTCGCGATCGCTCCGGCCTACGGCGGCCTGGAGGGGGCACCGTATGCCTTTGCCACCATGGCGCTGCGGGATCAGGGGCTCACGACTCAAGCTCGTGTCTTGACCAACAGCAACCTCGCCGTTGAGCAGCGCTTCCCGGCCCACCTGCCGGTGCCGCAGACGGTCGAGCGTAGCCAGTTGAACAATACCGTGACCATGAGCCCGGTCGCCGGGGCCCACCTGTTACGCTTCGTGGGTGTTGGGCCTGCGGGTCGAGTCGTTGTCTTCGCCCCATCGGCCGAAGCAGCCGCAACCTTTGCCCCACCGATTCCGGCCGGGGAAGCTGCGGGCGCTCGCCTGACGTCGGTGACTTTCGACGGTATTAGCTTATCAGCAGCGGCAGCGCCGGATCAGGTTGGCCTGATGAATCGACTGCTTGGCGGGGGCGCCGTCGTGCTGCGGAATGTGTCCCAGAACGCGACCGGCTTTGTACGTAAGGTGATCAGTCCCGAATAGGGTTTAGCGTCGCTCCACGGTGACGCCAGCTGATTCAAGGTCCTGTCGGCAGCGGTCCCGGTGCTCCGTCAGGCCCAGGCGATCCCATTGCTGCAGGGCAGCGGTAAGAACGATAACGGCACCGTCGTAAATCTCGCGGCGTGCCATCAGACGGCCCGTGAGCTGTAGGCACATGGCTAAGTCCATTTCGACGACCCCGGTGCGTCGGATGGTCGCCTGGATTTCTTCAAAGGCGGTGAGGACGGTGTCGCTGTCCTCCTCAAGGGCCGAGCAAGCGAGCAATCCGGTTTGACTCACCAAGGCAAAGTAGAGTTTGCCGCCCCGGCGGAACAATCGATCCGCCTCTTCAAGATAGGGTGTCGCTTCCTCAATTCGCTCCATGGCAAGTAGGACGAGTCCCACGTTGCAGGAGGTCATGGCCACCGTGAAGGTGTTCTCGAGTTGGAGGCCCAGATCCCGGGCTTCCTCATAGGCCTTCAGGGCCTCGTCTAGGCGTCCGTCAGCCCGAAACACTTCGCCTTGGGAGTTCACCATCATCGCCTTGGAACTCACCTCACCCTGTTTGTCGGCAATCGAGATGGCATGATCGAGGAGATTTAAGGCCTCTTGGATCCGCCCTTGGGCAAGTCGGACATCGGCCAGGGTTTGTTGGTTTGAGGCCACCCTGACCGGGTTGTCTTGTTGGGTCTCGATCTCGATCGCCTCTGCGGCTGCTCGTTCTGCCCGATCCAAGTCCCCTCGGTTCTTGTGCAAGCGAGCCTCGATGGCGAGGGCCCGGGCAAGAACGCTGGGGCGATGTTGTGATCGCTGACGGGCCTGGGCGAGGAGCCGGTGGGAGGCATCGAGGTCGCCCGAGTCGCCAACGATTTTTGCCGCCATCACCGCGACTTCAGCAATTCGGTCGTCGTCGCCAAGGCGCGTGGCCCAGGCGATAAGCCGGTCAACCTCGGCCATGACATCCTCAATTTGAAAGCGCTTTTCGGCCAGTTGAAAGCGGTACTTAGACTGATCCCAACGCCAGGCATGATCCGCTGGTAAGCGGAGGGCATCGAGGGCTGGATCAACAAGATCGAGGATCTCTTCGAAGACCACCAGTTCGGAGGCCTTGAGGTGGAGCTTGGCCGCCTGCCATAAATAGCCGATAGCCCCAGAGTAAGCCTGAGCTTCGAGGAGGTGTGTACCGAGTCGCCGGGCCCGATTCGGTGCCGTCGGTAGGAGCATGTCCTCAAGTACCTGAGCTGCGGCCCCGTGATGTTGGTCCCATCGGCCCGCTTCTTTCGCCTGGCGCTCTAGGCTTTCCTGAAACAGGGCATGGCAGAAGGACCAGCCGGACTCGGTAGGCAGGGCTAAGCCGGCCTTAAAGAGCCGGTCGGTTAGGGTCTCGGGAATCGGTATCTTCGAGGCAGCGCACAACTGGGCCCATTCATGCTCGTCAACATCCCGGCCGAGGACCGCGGCCAACTCCATGGCCGAACCCGATCCAGCCCCACGCTCCGTCTCCAACTCGCTCAGTCGTCTTAGCCAGAGTTCATGGACATCATCTGGCACGCTGCCCAACTCGCCATCGGCCAGTCGGAACCCGCCGGCACTGGGTTCGAGAACGCCCCGGGCCACCCAATCGCCGACCAACTGGACTGCAAAAAGCGGATTGCCCTCACTTCGTTTGGCCACTTGACCGACCAGTCGGTGGTCCAGACCAACCAACTCGGTGATGAGTTGCTTCGTATCGGTTTGTGTTAGTGGGCTCAGTTGCATCCGCTCAAGTTGCTCTCGGTCGATCATGCGCTGGAGGCGACCTTGAACGAAGGGGCGCTCTTTTAGGGCTTCGCTGCGGGCGGTCATGACCACGAGAATCGGTAGCACCCCAGCCAATTCCACGAGATCCTCAATGAAGAAGAGGGCGTCACTTCCCCACTGGATATCGTCGATGACCAGAATAAGCGGACGCTCCGAAGTGATCCGTCGCAGCAGGCGACGAATGACCGCGTAGCGTTCTTGGGGATTGTTGAAGCGCAGCGCTGTTTCCGCCTGGTTGGACCGAACGATTTGCGCCAGCGCTCGATGTTCGAAATCCCCTTCGACCTTCCATCGCTCACACAGGGTGCGGAGGCGTTTCGTGAGCGCCTCGGATTCCAGCCCGTGACAGCGCAGGTGGATATCGACCATGCCGCTGAGTCCCTGCCCGGGGGCCTGGCCGTCGCTATGGGTGGCGATTAGCGTTCGGGCCGCACCGGCCCAGCCTGCTTGGCGACAGAGCCAGTGACTCAGGCGGCTCTTGCCGCAGCCTGCCTCCCCTTCGAGGAGGATGGCCTTCATGCTTTGCTCTTCGCGGACGGAGGCAAGAGCCTGCCAGAGGCGCTCCTGTTGGGGCTGCCTGCCCACCAGCGGTGTGGGGCGCAGACCGAAGAGGGCAAGGCCTGCGCCCAGGAGCCGGTCCTCTGGTGTCATCACCCCCGTGCGGCGCCAAGACGACGGCATGGGCGCCGGCAGAGCCGGGGCTAAGTTGGTGGACAGTTCCGCCGTGGGCTCGTCGGTGGGTTGGCTCGTCGGCGGTGCTGGCTGGGCCCCAGCGAGGGCCTGTTCGTCCCAGGTGAGAAGGCCCGGTTCAGCGAAGGTTTGCTCGAGGGCGATCGTGGGGTCGTCGGGGCCCTCACAAGAGGGGTCTAGGACTGTGATTTGGATGTCATCATCGCCATCAAAGGCGCAGAGTGCGGCCTCCTCATCGGGCAAAGCTGCCAGCGCATCGGCCCCGGCTCGAAAACGTTTGTCCGGAGATTTTTGCAGCAGGCGACGTAGCCAGCCTTCAAGGCCCTCAGGAACTGGGAAGAGGGGAAAGAAGCGGGGCGGCGGATCCCGCAGTTGACTGGCAAGAATTTGCGTCAGCGCCGCATCACCGTGCGCGAAGGGGGGGCGACCGGTCACCAATCGCCAGACAAGGCAGCCAAAGGCATAGAGATCGGTTGAAGCTTCGAAGTCACGCCAGTGTCCTAGGACCTGTTCCGGTGCCATGTAGTGGGGCGTGCCCACGCTACTGTGTACGGAGGTGACCTCATCGTCTTCGCCCAAAGCGAGACCAAAGTCGGCGAGCTTGATCCCTTGGCCCAGATCGTTGGCGTCTGAGACCAGCACATTGGCCGGCTTGAGGTCCCGGTGCAGCACGCCACAGGCGTGGGTATAGGCCAAGGCGTCAAGGGTGGCCACGATGGCAGCTCGCAGCTCCGTCCAGGATTCGAACTGATGTACTGCAAGGCTCCCGCCGCCACAGTGTTCCATGGCGAACCAGGGGAGGCCCACCTGAAGCCCAGGGTGCTGGCCCGCGGTGGTTTCATCGATGACACCGTGATCAAAGATCATGACCACACTGGGATGTTGAAGGCGGGCAACGGCTTCGATCTCTTTGGCGAATCGACGGCTCCGGGCTTCGTTGGTCTCAAGGGCCAGTCCGGCCATCACTTTGATGGCAACGTCGGTTCCCAGGCTTTCGTGGTAGCCAGCATAGACCCGGGCCATGCCGCCCCGGCCGATCTCTTCACCCATTCGAAATGCACCGAGACGCAGACTCATGTCCCGAGTCTCTCGTCTGCGACCGAGACCTGTCAACGGGGGGTGGTCGTCGCCTCGATCACCCGGTTGACTTGGTCTGGTTTGAGAAGGCCGCGGGCCCCAAGGTACCGAGCGGCCTCGGCGTGTTCATCGAAAAGATAGATGCCCTCGGCAACGCCCACATGAGGCTTGATTCGATGGATTAATGCCGCCTCGATACGGTCGGGGAAACGGGTCATGATCTCCGCGAAGACTTCGTGGTCAACGTGGTTGTTGTCACCGATCAGAACGAAACGGGTGTTTGGCTGCTCCGCCAGGACTCGTTCGATGTCTCGTATCTTCTCCGGCTTAGCCAACCAGGGTTCACCACCCACACCACCCTCGATGGGCCCGGTCGGCATCTCGTGGCGTCGCATCCAAAGGTCCATGCCGCGGAGACGTTTTTCATCCCGGGCCGTGACGTAAAAGACGTCTCCTTTGGGGTCGCCTGACCGTTGGTCGAGGGCCTCGAGGAGTTCCCGAGCCCCCGGGTAGGGGGCCGGCTTGGGTTGATCGTTGCGGTGTTTGGGTAGGATGGTTTTGTCGATGTCCGAGATCACCCCTCGCCGGGGCTGCTCGCCACGGAGCCAGGCAAAAGCTTGCCGGAGATCATCTGGAAGGGCTTCCGCATCGCGTCGTGAAATCCGGCCATCGGGTCCGGCAGCATCCTGCGCAGCCGCCAATAAGGCCTCGCTGTTTCCCTCCCAGCCCCTGGCTTTGAGGGCCTCGAGTAGATTCGAGGGGGTTGGGCTTGGGGCTAATCGATTGACCATAACGGCTGGGGCTCCGGGGCGATCTTGGGGGGTATCGGCGGCGACGTCCAGCGGTTGTGTTGTCTTTTTCCTTGCCGGCCGCGCTGCTTTGCTGCAAACGGCGCCACCAACCAGCGACGTGTCCGGGGCAGTCCGGGCACTTAAAAGAGCCAGAAAGGGCATCGCAATGAGTCGTTATACCGGACCCCGTCTTCGCATTATGCGCCGTCTCGGCGTCTCCCTCCCGGGCCTCGCCCAGAAGGAGCCAACCCGTCAGTATCCTCCCGGTCAGCATGGGCCTACCATGCGTCGAGGCAAGGTGTCTGACTATGGAATGCGCCTGAAAGAAACCCAGAAGGTTCGTTACCATTACGGACTGCGGGAGCGTCAACTCCGGCGCGTCATCAAGCAGGCCATCCGCTCCAAGCAGGCCAGTGACGAGAAGCTCCTCGAACTGCTCGAGCGCCGCTTGGACAACCTCGTGTTTCGTTCCGGTTTGGCCCGTAGCAATCGGGCGGCTCGCCAGATGGTCAACCACAGCCACGTGCTGGTCAACGGGAAGCGGGCCAACATTCCTTCGATGGTCTTGAATCCCGGTGATGTGATCACCATCAAAGAGAACAGCACTTGGAACAACAACCTCGACAAGGAAGGAGCCTACCCGGCTCACTCCATGCCGATTCCCGGCTTCCTTAACGTGGAAGAGGGGCCTGGCAAGATCGAGGTGACTCGCCTGCCCCAGGCCGATGAGGTTCCCCTCAGCGTCGATGCCATTCAGGTCATCGAGCGCTACAGCGGTCGAGTCTAACGCAGCGCCCCCGGGCGAGGCCAGGATGGGAGCCGGGATCACCCGGCTCTTTTCCTTTTTTTACCCTCCTATGGAGCCGGGCAGTGTGTTTCGCATCCCGGCCTGAACGCTGCGCAAGGAACTGCCTATTGCCCCGACAAAAAAGCCCGGTTACGGCTGCCTCGCAAACAGGGGAGGACTGATCATGTCCCTCGACGCCAAAGTGACTGAAATTATCGCCGAAAATCTAGGTGTTCCAGCGGAGTCCGTGACCCCGGATAAGAGCTTCGAAGAGCTGGGTGCTGACAGCCTAGCTGTTGTGGAACTCGTGATGGCTTTTGAAGACGAGTTTGATATCGAGCTCGACGATGGCGATGCCGCCTCGTTGAAGACGGTGCAGCAAACCATCGACTTCGTGAAGAACATCACCGCCTGATCATCGGGGTTTCCCGCCATGCGTAAAGTGGTCGTTACAGGGATGGGCATCGTCTCGCCCCTGGGTATCGGTCTTGAGACGAACTGGAAGGCCATTCAAGAGGGCAAGAGCGGCATTGCGCCCATCTTCCTCTTCGATGACCCTTCCGGCCTTGCAACCCAGTTCGCCGGTCAAGTCCCTGACTTTGATGCGGCCCAATGGATGACGCCGCCAGAGGTGCGCCGCTACGACCGTTTTCTGCATTTAGCAGTGGCGGCTGGACTCGAAGCGGTCGAGCACAGTGGACTCGTCATCGATGACAGCAACGCCAAGCGCGTCGGCTGCATCGTCGGTGTCGGCCTCGGGGGCATGCCCAGCCTCGAGCAGACCATTTCCACTCGGATTGCGACGCAAAAATACCGTCGTGTCTCTCCCTTCTTCATCCCGGGGCTCATCGCCAACATGGCGCCGGGCCTCTTGTCGATTTACACAGGGGCCCGTGGGGAGAACTGGACCGCGACCTCCGCCTGCGCCTCGGCAAACCATGCTTTTGGTGCGGCATTACGCTCCATTCAGGCCGGTGCTTGTGATGCGGTGATTGCGGGTGGTGCTGAGGCGGTGGTCGTGCCGACGACGATTGCTGGCTTCAACGCCATGAAGGCCCTCTCCACTCGCAATGACAGCCCAGAGACAGCGTCGAGGCCCTTCGACAAGGACCGGGATGGTTTTGTGCTCGGTGAAGGCGCCGGTTTCCTCATGCTTGAAGCGGAGGAGATGGCGACGGCCCGGGGCGCAACAATTTACGGGGAGCTCGCTGGCTTTGGGGCCACGGGCGATGCCCATCACATCACAGCCCCTCGCCCCGACGGGTCTGGAGCCGTCGATGCCTTGGAGATGGCCCTCGCCGATGGGGGACTCAATAAAGAGGATATCGGCTACATCAACGCCCACGGCACCTCGACACCGGCCAATGATGTTATGGAGACGCGGGCGATCAAAACGGTGTTCGGCGACCACGCCCATTCCCTCGCGGTCAGTTCGACGAAATCGATGACGGGTCACCTGCTGGGTGCGGCTGCAGCGGTCGAAGCGATCTACAGCCTCATGGCGATTCGAGACGGTGTTTTGCCGCCGACCATCAATCATTTCGAAGCCGACCCCGAATGTGATCTAGACTACGTCGCTAACGAAGCGAGACAGGCCAAGGTCACCGCTGCTCTCTCCAACAGCCTTGGCTTCGGTGGCACGAACGCTGCTGTCGCCTTCCGGTCTTACTAGGATGTCCTGGGGCCAGGGACGACGCCTGGTCCTGGCTTCGGACCATGCGGCAGTCGAGCTTCGACACATGCTCGCAGAAGCAGCTCGGACTTGGGGCTTTGAGGTCGAGGATCTCGGGCCCGACACATCAGACTCAATTGATTATCCGCTTCAGGCCCAGCGTTTGGCCAGTCGTCTCGCCGCTGGAGACGGAGTCATGGGGGTCCTCGTCTGTGGCACGGGGATTGGTATGAGTATGGTTGCCAACCGGTTCACCCATGTGCGTGCGGCGGCCGTCAGCGACGACTTCACCGCGCAAGCGACTCGGGCCCACAATAATGCGAATGTTATCTGCCTTGGTGCTCGCACCCTCGGTCCAGGGCTCGCAAAGCAACTGCTAAAGACCTTCCTTTCGACTGAGTTCGAGGGCGGGCGGCATCAACGCCGTGTGGATCTCTTTCCTGCCGGCGCATCCGTAAAGGACTCTTCATCATGACATCTGGTTACGCGGTTTCCTCCCTTGGGTTGACTGACCAGGACCCCATCGTCGCGGCGGCTGTGCAAGCGGAAATCCGTCGGCAGCAAGAGGGCATCGAACTGATCGCGAGTGAGAACTACGTCAGCCCGGCCGTCCTCCAGGCCGCGGGCAGTGTGTTCACAAACAAATATGCTGAGGGTTACCCTGGGCGGCGCTATTACGGTGGCTGTGTGCACGCTGACGAGGTGGAGCAACTCGCGATCGATCGGGCCAAGGAGCTCTTTGGCGCCGAAGCGGCCAATGTCCAGGCTCACAGTGGTTCTCAGGCCAATATGGCCGTCTACATGGCCTTGCTAAAACCCGGGGATACAGTCCTTGCGATGAGCCTGGACCATGGGGGTCACCTGACCCACGGTTCACCGGTGAACTTCTCTGGCCGGCTCTACAATATCGTTGCGTACGGCGTCGACCGGGAGACCGAGCGAATCGACTACGAAGAGGTCGAGCGCCTAGCCCATGAGCACCAGCCCAAAATGATCATCGCTGGTGCATCAGCCTACCCAAGAGCTTTGGATTTCGCTCGTTTCCGCAGCATTGCCGATGGGGTGGGGGCCAAATTGATGGTGGATATGGCCCATATTGCGGGGCTCGTTGCGGCAGGCGTGCATCAGAGCCCAGTGCCCTTTGCAGACTTCGTCACCACGACAACCCACAAGACGCTCCGGGGCCCCCGAGGCGGCCTTATCCTGGGTCGAGCCGAGGAGTTCAAAAAGGTGAACTCTCGCATCTTTCCGGGGATCCAGGGCGGTCCCCTCGTCCATGTGATCGCCGCCAAAGCGGTTGCACTGAAAGAAGCAGCCGATGCCTCTTTTGTCGACTATGCGAAGGCTGTGGTCGCCAACGCTCAGGCTTTTGCGACGAGCCTGAGCGATGGGGGCCTACGCCTGGTCAGTGGGGGGACGGATAACCACTTGGTATGCGTCGACGTCCGGCCCGCTGGTCTGACAGGCAAAGCGGCGGAAGCAATTCTGCAGGCCGCAGATATTACGACCAATAAGAATATGATCCCCTTTGACCCCGAGACGCCCTTCGTCACCTCTGGGCTGCGGCTAGGCACCCCGGCGATGACAAGTCGCGGAATGGGAACGGCCGAATTTACCCAAATGGGTGTGTGGATTGCCGAGCTGCTCCGGGATCCGGACAATAGCGACCGTCAGCAGCAGGTCCGGGATGAAGTCCATCGTCTCTGCGCAGGTTTTCCGCTGCCTTACCCACTGGACTGACGGGGTGATATCTCACGGCGCTGGTGCCATGTCACCGGGGTCCTTTTAGGCTGGCTACCGGGGGGGCTGAGCGCTATGGCTGGGCCGATGGAAAAGCCGACTCGACAGATTATGGTTGTGGATGACAACGCCGTTCTGCGGCGTTTGCTCACGACTGTGTTGAAGTTGCGTGGTTTTGAGGTCCTGACCGCCGAAAATGGTGAGGTGGCCCTGGATATGCTCGCCAACGGAGCAAATGGTGTCAGCATGATGATCGTCGATGTTCGGATGCCTCGATTAGATGGCATCGGCGTTTTGAAGGCTGTGAAGCGAGAGCACGCTGAGATTCCCGTGGTGATGTTGACGATCCCAGACGAAGCCGATCGGGCCGATGAAGCCCGTCAACTTGGGGCGGAAGACTTTCTCATCAAGCCCGTCGACCCAGGGTCGTTGATGGCGGTGGTGGAGCGAGTCATCGGCAACGCGTGAGCGCTGATTTGAACGAGGATGACCGCTTCATGGGCTTGGCCCTTGAAGCCGGCTTAACGGGACTTGGGCGCGCGGCGCCCAACCCTTGTGTGGGTGCACTTCTCGTTAAGGATGGTCGAGTGCTCGCCCGGGGTGGGCATCGTTTTGATGGTGGGCCGCACGCAGAATCTGTGGTGCTGTCGCAAGCGGGGACCGATGCCCGAGGAGCGACGCTTTACGTGACGCTTGAGCCTTGCTGCCATGTAGGACGTCAGCCCCCCTGTACAGAGGCGATCCAGGCAGCCGGCATTCGGGAGGTTGTTGTCGGCATGGTCGATCCAGACCCACGCATGAGTGGGCGGGGTATCCAGCACTTGACCCAGCAGGGGATCCGCTTGCGCGTCGGTGTTCGCCAGGAGGATTGTGAAGCGCTCGATCCGGGCTACATCCACCGCCAAGAAGAGGGCCGTCCCAGGGTGGTGTTAAAGACCGCTGCGACCCTTGAGGGGAACGTGGCCACCCAGAGTGGTCATAGTCAGTGGATCACCGGGGCGACGGCCCGCGGCCTGGGCCATGAACTTCGAGCTCGGGTGGGGGCGGTCATGATTGGTCGGGGCACGCTTGAAGCCGACCAGCCTCGGCTGACAGCCCGGTTTGACGGACACACCCCTTGGTGGCGGCTCGACAATGACTACCAGCCGAAACGCCTGGTGGTCGGCGGTGCTCGGTGTGATCACGAACTCCCCGCGGAAGGCGGTGCTCGGTGGTACTTAGGTCCGGGGCTTGGCTCGAGTTTTGAGCGCTACCTCGATCTGCCTCGCCTCAGTGGTGGGGAGGTGAACTGGCCCAGTGCCTTGAGGCGATTGGCCAAGGAAGGGGTCAACGCGGTTCTCGTGGAAGGGGGCCCCCAACTTGCTGGGTCCTTGATGCGCGCCGGCGTCGTCGATGAATGGCTCGCTTTTACTGCACCCGCGACCTTGGGAGGCCAGGGCCGAGCAGCGCTGGCTGGCGACGGCACCGATCACATGACCGGGGCGACCCGGGGCCAGGTCGAACTGGTGGAGCGTTTGGGCGATGATGTCTTGGTGTGGACGCGATTTAGGGAGGGGCCCTCGTTTGCAGCTCAAGAGAAGCTGCTAAGGTGCCTCCGAGGGGAGATGGAATGAGACCTCTGGTTCTTGCGATGCTCATGACGGTGGTCGCTTGCCCTGGTGGTGGCGACAACCCGGCCGATGCGGGCGCTTCGATCGATGCGAGCCGGCCGGATCTTGGCCCGCCGCCTTTTGATGCGGGCTTTGCTGGTACTCTTGGTAGCTTGTGCAGCCAAACAGCGGACTGCCTCGACCATCGACAGCGCTGTTATGTGGGGACGGCGAACGGTAGTTTTCCCCGTTGCACCGTTGACTGCAACGACCTGGAGGACTGCATCGACTTCGCCCAGGGCGCGAGCATCTCCCTCGACGATACGGACTGTGCTCGGCCGGCCAACTCTTCTGGTAGCCGTCGATTCTGCGTCCAGAGTCCAGGGCGGGGCGGTGGAACCGAGCCGGATGCGGGGGTTTCCGATGGCGGAGAAGGCCTCGATGCGGCCGGCGATGTGGGGCCCTTGGATGCGGGACCTCAGCCCGATCTGGGGCCTGGTCAGGTCCCGGGGACCTACTGCACTCGCGCCGATCACTGTCGTGGCCAACGGTGCTTGGCCGGGGAGACCGGCGACCCCCGCTGTGCGGCATCCTGTGAGCAGGCTGTTGACTGCGTCGACTGGGCCACCATCGCCCAACTGGACATGGACCGTGTCGGCTGCCTTGAGCATGAGACCGGGCGCTACTGTGGTGAGGTACGCCGGGTCCCCTCGGTGGGCTGGAATGCCGACCTCGTGACTCGGCTTCACGGTGTATCTGGTCGTGTCCGCATTGATGAAGGACCGGCTTTGACCTTTCGGCGTTTTCATTACGATGGCTCTGCTCATGGTTTAGACGTCGTTCTTGCCCTGAGTTTGGGTGACCCCGAAATCGCGGCGGCGGAGGGGCGTCTGATCGTCGTCAAAGGGAGGATGACCTGTCGTATTCAGGGTTGTCCGGACGATCATCCTTGTCTCCCGAATGGGAATTGTAATGGGGCTCAGTTTACCGTTCCCATGCCCGAAGGGGTTCAGTTCCAAGATTTTGATCATGTCACGGTCTTCGACCGGGCCGCTGGAGCGAACGGGACGGCCTTTGCCACCGGTGAGTTCCAGCCGTCACAACCCTAGGAGCCTGCTGATGCGTTGGATGCTGTTCCTGTTTGCTGGAAGTCTTGGCTGTGCTCACGGCGGCGACCTCGTGAGCCAGCCCCCTGGAACCGAGAAGACGGAGGTGGTGGCTGAGAAGATTGGGCCGACACCGACCGCTGAGGAGGTGGAAGCCACCAGCCTGCTCGACATCAGAAGCCAGCTTCGACTGGCGATGCCGACGATCCAGAGTTGCTACGAGGGCTTCCTGACACCCGAATCGCATCCGGCCGTCGAACTAGAGCTCGTCCTCTTGGCCGATAAGGAGGGGATCGTTCATGGTTTGAGAGTGGAGCGGATCGAGCCGGATATTCCGGGCCTTGTCGCCTGTTTCACGCCCCGCCTCATCAAGGTCCGCCTGCCGCCTAGCGACGAGCCTCAAGAACTGGCCTTCCCCGTGAAGTTGACGCCGACGGCTGGTTTGGGGGCGACTCCTTCCATCAACACGATGGAAGCACCCCCTAACCAGGGGCCACCCGAGGGCAGTCCCTAACTCTCTGCAGGAAAGTCGGCTTCGGGCGATTCCCCGAGCCATTGTGCAGCCTGACGTTCGGCCGCAAGGTCCCGACGCCGGCCCCGGAGGCAGATGTCCACATCGCGAAAGGCATGGGCCACAAAGCGGGCCTGGGGCCGCAACATGCGACCAGAGGCGAAGAACTCACTAAGATAGGCGTCGAAAAAGTCGACGAGCAGGAACAAGGCATCGTCTTGATCTTGCGGGACCTTCGTTTCAATGAGCGATTGCCAAACCCAGCGTTGGGTCTCATCGGCTCGGTCGAGCCGGAGGGTAAGGCGGACATGATCCTCGTGGCGCTCGTGGTCGGCCTGGAACACTTCGTCCTCAAGAAAGCCTGCGTAGCGGCTGCTCAGCGTCGCTGCGAAGAGGCGCTCTGTTTCCTGATTGAAAGGATCACTCATCAGGGAAAATGACTCCGCTTAAACACGGACCGTACCTCAAGGCCCGTTTGGTCCTCGAGGGCTTCACAGCCCCCTTCTTCCCGGTCGACGAGGACGAAGACGGCCTTCGGAAGATGGCCTGCGTCGAGCAAGCGGTCGATGGCAGCGACGGCCGATTGACCACTGGTGACAACATCCTCGACCACGACGACTGAAAGGTGTTCGTCGAGGGCGGCATCGCCTTCGACACCCTTGTTTGCGCCATGGTCTTTGGCTGACTTGCGGACGTAAAGGGCTGGCAGCTCGCGGCCCCGCTGCGCTGCGGTGAGACTGATCGCACTGGCAAGGGGGCAGCCACCCAACGCTGCGCCCGCAACGGCATCGAAGGGCCGCCCGCGTTCCGCTTCTTCCGCCTCGATGGCTGCGAGCATCGTTTCTCCCACCAGCAGGTGTCCCCGGCCCGACAGGGTGCTCTGGCGACAGTCGATATAAAAATCACTGGTCCGCCCGGAGGATAAGGTCACTTTTCTTCGCTCGAAGCTGCGTTCAACGAGGAGGTCTAAGAGTTCTTTTTTAGCGCTCATCGCTCTCTCCAGGAGTAAGGGTCATATGGCTTAGGTCGGGTGCTTTTGGCGGACGACGAGGAGCCCTGCGGGGACGACGCGTTACCTGTTCTGGTTGGGAGGCATCAGCATCGCTCTCGCCTGTTGTGGGCCTTGGGCGATGGCCTTCGGCAGGCCTAGAGGCAGTTCGCGGAACCCATGAGGGGGCGGGGGCGACCCGTGGATCGTGTCCAGGGAGGGCTTCCGGTGGGCGGGAGTCAAGTCGGCCGTGGATGGTGCAGCCATCAGCGAGGCTAATGGCCGGCGCCTGAATTCCGCCAAGGGCTTGGCCTTCATGGGCGACCTGGACCCGGGCCGCTCGAATGGGACCTTCGACCGTCCCAGAAACATGCACATCATCGGCCGTGACACCGCCTTCGATATGGCCGCCGGGTAAGATGTGAACGATCTGCCCGAGTACCTGTCCTTGGACTCGACCGGCCACCTCAAGATGCAGCCCTTCTAGGGAGCCCTGAATGGTGGTCTGGGCGTCGACGAATGTGCGATCCAAAATGAGGTCCTCAAGTTCGAAGCAATTGATCCCGTTATCTGCTAGTTGCCACTCGTTGGCGTTCGGAGAAAGGCCTATGCGATCTGTTT
Source organism: Myxococcales bacterium (assembly GCA_002722845.1). Taxonomy (GTDB): domain Bacteria; phylum Myxococcota; class UBA4151; order UBA4151; family UBA4151; genus UBA4151. Next base: position 30,400 of record PBND01000075.1, read on the forward strand.
TCAAATGGACACTTGCTTTGGGGCTCTTCATCTCGGCCACGTCCGCCGTTGGCGCACCCCGTCTCGCCCAGTTGCCTAACGAGGCGAGGGAGGTTGAAGGCCAGACCAATCTGTATCTTTATCGCAGGGGCCAGGACTGGAAGCGCCTCGTGAAATGGGTCTACCGGAATTATGGCAAGCAAAGCCGTATCGACCCGGTGAGTTTCGCTGGTGGGATTCCCCTGCTGACAGTCGAGTCCAAGAACCCGAAGTTCAAGTGGACCCATGTCCATTTCTTCAAGGTTCGAAACAAGATCTTCATCTCCGTGGTTCCCAAGGAACCCAAGGACAGCTAACAGCCCACCGCTCAAGGCAAAGGGGAGGCGGCAGTGCTGCAGCCGGAGACGTATTTTCAGGATTTGGTGCTGGCGCTCCAGGCCTTCTGGGCGGAGCGCGGCTGTATGATCGGCCAGCCCACCGACTTAGAAGTCGGCGCCGGTACGTTCTCGAAGCATACCTTTCTGCGCTCTCTGGGGCCTGAGCCCTGGAACACCGCCTACGTCGAGCCATGTCGCCGACCCACTGACGGCCGCTACGGGGAGAACCCCAATCGATTACAGCACTATTATCAGTTTCAAGTGCTGATGAAGCCTGCACCCATCGACGTCCAGGCAACCTACCTCGAGATGATGGAGGCCATTGGGATCGATCCTGAGTTGCACGACATTCGCTTTGTCGAAGACGACTGGGAATCCCCCACTCTTGGTGCTTGGGGGCTGGGCTGGGAGGTCTGGCTCAACGGCATGGAGATGACCCAGTTCACCTATTTTCAACAGGTGGGCGGTTTCGATCTTAATCCGGTCAGTGTGGAACTCACCCTCGGTATTGAGCGCATTGCGATGTACTTACAGGGCGTCGACTCGGTCTATGACCTCATGTGGTCCCCAGGGCTCACCTATGGCGATGTCCACCACCGGGATGAGGTCGAGTACTCCAAATACAATTTTGAGACGGCCGACGTGGAGCTCCAACGGGACCTTTTCAATCGCTTTGAAGCAGAGTGCAGCGCCTGTTTGGAGCAGTCCTTGGTGATTCCAGCCTATGACTACACCTTGAAGTGCAGTCATGCCTTCAACATGCTCGATGCCCGGGGCGCCATCTCCGTGACCGAGCGTCAAGGCTACATCGGTCGGGTGCGCAAGCTGGCTCGCCAAGTGGCCGTGGCCTGGGTGGAAGAACGGGAACGACTGGGTCACCCCCTGGTGAAGGGGGAGGGACCATGAGTCGGACGCTACTCATCGAGCTCGGTTGTGAAGAACTGCCAGCCCGGTTCGTTCGTCCGGGCCTACAGTCACTCAAAGGGGTCGTGGAGGACCTTCTTGCGGAAGCTCGGATCCCCTTTGGCGAGGCCCGGGTCTACGGCACCCCTCGGCGCCTTGCCGTCGTCGTCGCCGATGTGGGGAGCGCTGGCGAAGACCTCGAGGAGGAGGTGAAAGGACCGCCGGCCCGTATCGCCTTCGATGAAGCCGGTGAGCCGACGCAGGCAGCAGCAGGCTTCGCACGGAAAAATGGGGTGGAGACCAAGGACCTCTTTCGTTTGGAGACAGACAAGGGCGACTACGTCGCGACTCGGATCCAGCAACAGGGGCGGCCTTTGGCGGAGGTGGTGGCGACGCTTGGCGAGCGAATTGAGAAGATCCCATTTCCGAAGCGGATGCGCTGGGGCTACGATGTAGGACCCTTCGCCCGTCCCGTTCACTGGTTCGTGAGTCTCCACGGCGAGGAGGCGCTTCCCTTCCAAGCCTTTGGGGTGGCTTCTGGTCGCCACAGCCAGGGCCATCGCGTCCATGGTAAAGCAGGGGCAGAGATCGCCTCAGCCGATGCGTACACCGCGTCCCTCCGGGCCGTTGCGGTGGAGCCTGATCGAGATGTTCGCCGGGAGCGAATCCTGGTGGATGCAAAAGCGTTGGCCCAGTCGGCGGGCGGCCAGCTGGTCGAAGATCCCGAGTTGATTGAGACGCTGGTCGATTTGACTGAGCACCCGATGCCGGTCTTGGGCCGGTTCGACGCTGGCTACCTGGAACTCCCCCGGTCGCTGCTGATCTCCGAAATGCGAGAACACCAGAAATATCTGGCTGTCGAGGACGATCAGGGCCAGCTACTCAACGCCTTCATCGCGGTCAGCAATACGGCGTCTCGAGAGCCACAGGTGGTCGCTGAAGGCAACGAACTCGTCCTGAAAGCCCGCTTTGAGGATGCCCGCTTCTATTTCGAAGAAGATGCAAAGACATTGCTCATCGAACAGGCCGAGCGCCTGGAGGACGTCCTGTGGGAGCGGCGTCTCGGCTCCCTCGCTCTAAAGACGGAGCGGGTCGGCGGTCTGGCCTTATGGCTGGCCCAGGAGTCGGGTCTTAGGGTCGATGCCGATCAATTGACTCGGGCCGCTCGTTTGTCCCGGGCCGATCTGGTGACGGGGGTGGTGGGCGAGTTTCCTGAACTCCAAGGGGAGATCGGTGCACTCTACGCCCAGCGGGACGGTGAGGCCCCGGAGGTTGCTGCAGC
>PBND01000076.1 GCA_002722845.1 Myxococcales bacterium
AATCGGGGCCAGCGTCGCAGTTTTCACCAAAGCCATCGCCATCGCCATCGACGCATTCGCTGCCAGAGCAGTCGCTGTTCACCCGGCCGTCGTTGTTGTCGCAGTCGGGTCCAGCGGCGCAGCCAGGTCCATAGCCATCCCGGTCGTGATCGATGCACTGATCTCCTCCGCCGGGGTCAACTGGGCCTGTAGGAGCCTCAGGATTGGAACAGGCGCCCAGGCCAAAAAGACAGGCGAGGGCGAGGGCAGATGGGACGGTGAGGGAACGCAACACGGTGAGGGCCTCCGACAAAAACAGCATTAGGCTTCAACCAAGCTTATCAGGCCGCCCCGTAGGGGCGCAATCTCTTGCGTGAAAATTTTGGTGATAAGGCTCACCAACCGGGTTTCGAAGAAGCCGAGTTTATTCCTCGATTTGGCACTGGAAGCGCACATCGTAGCCCCGCAGAACGGGCGTCGCCTCTCGGTCCGTACTGACGAGAAAGATCTCCAACTGCAGGTAGCGACCTGGTGGTAGTTCACCCAGATCTGCCGGTAGGTCGTTTTGACCATCAGCACTCTGAATCCAGGGGCCGTGTACCCGCAGGCCGGGATCGACCAGTTCGGCTAAGTCGTCGGCCACTCGGGCTCGAAACTCGACACGGGTGTCTTCCGGCAGGGTGGCCGTTGCATCGAGGGATAGCCAGTCCGTATCTAGCTTTTCGCAGCCTTCCACGACGGTCTTGTAGCCACCCCGGGGGGCGGTGAAGTTGCGCAGACCGAAGCCCGTGAAGTCGGAGTAGGTATAGGGGCCGCCACCGACGTTGACCCGTCGGACGTCGTCGGGATTGTTCGGATCGATGCGGGCAGTAAACCCATTGCCGCTCACACCCCAAGCAAAGCCGTTGAAGTCCACGCCCGCACCACTCACGGAGGAGCCACCGATGGGGTAGTTGCCGATGGCCTGCATGTTGTTCACGTTCCAAGCTGAGACGCTGCCATAGTTGTTGGCCACCCAGATTCTGCCTTGGGCGTCGGCCCCCATACCGCGCATGTAGCAAGGTTGGGCGATACAGGGCGTGTTACGCCACTCGCCGCCGCCGGCGAGGGGGTCCTGAATCGGATTGCCCTGATTGTCCCGATAGGGGTTGTAGCGATTCATGCCGTTGCCTTGAGCGCCCACCCATAGCCGGTTCTCACCATCGATCGAGAAACCATAAGAAGAGGCTGGAGGCCCACCATTTGGGCTAAAGACACCACTGGCTCGCCCGGTCCGAGAATCAAAGCCGACGATCGTACCGCGGCTCAGCGTGCCACTCCAGACATAGCCATTGGAGTCGACCACTGCCCCGTAAGGGCTGTGGCCCACAGCCACTGGATTCTCGAGCCCCTCCCGCTCGAGAAGTGCGCCATCGGTACCTTGGAATCCGTAGAACTGTCGGGACTGGTAGAGCCCCACCCACACATTGCCATAGGGACTCGCCGCATCACCGGCGTCGATGGCCAGCGCTCGAGCCATCCCATTGTTGCCACCCACGGGCTTCGTGAAGGCAAAGCACTCGTCGTTGTTGCCCGGGAATTCCTGGGGGTTATCCCGATCGATGATGTTGTTGTTGTTGATGTCTTGGGAGGTGGTAATTTCACCGTCATCGTTGGCGTCGACACAGTCGGCATTGTAGATCTTCGTGAAGCTGCCCTGACGCCCAAAGGCCCGGTTTGCCACGAACATGTCACCGTTCAGATCAATCCCCGTCCGGCTTGGGCTGTTTTGTTGGCCGGGGGTCAGGTTGTGTTGGTTTGGGCCCACGGTGTGGAAGCGGCCGACCTCCCGTAACTCGCTTGTATCGACTTTCGATACGGTGCCTTCGCCCGCATTCGCGACCCAGAGATACTCGAAGCGGACCTGTTCCCGATTGAGGACCAGATTGCCGTCTTCATCGAGACCCACGCCGCTGCCGTTGCCTTCGTTGGGCTCCTCGAAGGGCTCGCCATTTTCCGGGCCTGCGCCACCGGCGTAGCAGTGGGGGTTGCAGTTGCCGCAGGCCGACTGGACGCCCTCATCCACTCGCCCGTCGCAGTTGTCGTCCATCTCGTTGCAGCGCTCATTGGCCTGGGGCAGTTGTTGGCCTTCGCAACGACCCCAGACGCCCCGACCGCCGATGTCTAGGCAGCTCATGGAGCCCGAAGTGCAGATGCCCACGTTCAAGGCTTCTGGGGGCCCATCCCAGCAGGAGACCGGCGGTGCGTCTAGGTTGCAGGGGCAGTTGGTGGCGATCTCGCCGGGGTTGCAGTTTTGTACGCTGCCACAGTCGTCATGCTTGGCCGGATCTGCGTCGTCGCAATCGGGGCCAGCGTCGCAGTTTTCACCAAAGCCGTCGCCATCCCCATCGACGCATTCGCTGCCAGCGCAGTCGCTGTTCACCCGGCCGTCGTTGTTGTCGCAGTCGGGTCCAGCGGCGCAGCCAGGTCCATAACCATCTCGATCGTGATCGATGCATTCTCCATCCGGCGGCAGATCACCGGGGCCCGGCGCAGGCTCAGAGCCGGGACAAGCGATCATAAAGAGGGCAGAGACGAGGAGGGCGTGGCGGGACATCGAGAACCCTTTTCTGGGGGCATTGCGTGCACAAAGTATAGTCGAGACTTCCCCAGGCCCGCAATCTCGCGCGAGAAAAAAGAAAAAGGAGAGGCTTAACCTCTCCCCTTTCACGCCGCATAACGCTGCGGCAGCGATGATGACAGTAGCCCGAAGGCTAATCCTGAAATCAGATCTTGCCCATGAGGGTGAAGGCCACGACCAAGCAGTAAATGACCAGCGACTCGATCAGCGCCAAACCCAGGATGAAGGGCACGAAGATGTTGGCGTTGGGGTTGCGACCCATCGACTCGTAGGCACGGCCTGCGGCGTTGCCCTGACCAATGGCGCCACCGAAGGCACCCAGGCCCATGGCCAAACCCGCGCCGATGGCAACCCAGCCGGCGGGATCGCCTTTAATGCTGGCTTCTGCAGCGAAAGCAACGCTGCTCATGAGTAGTGCGGTGGCAAAGAAAGCAAACTTCTGAAACATGATCGATCCTTTCCGGAATCGTTAAAGGGTCGTCGGGGCACCAATCTCTCTCTCTACACCGGTCCGACGAGGATGATAATGAATGAGGGCGACTAGTGAGCCTCCGCCTCGTCCCCGTGATCGTCATGGGCCACAGCGAGGCTGATGTAGACGCAGGATAGGACGCAAAAGACAAAGGCTTGAATCACACAGACGAGCGTTCCCATGAGCAGGAAGGGCATGGGAAGGAACAAGGGCAACATGCCGGAGAAGATCACGAGCACGGCGTGGTCACCCACCATATTCCCCCGCAGCCGGAGGGCCAAAGAGAGCGGCCGGGCCAGGTGGCTGACCAGCTCGATGGGGAACAGAAGGGGGGCGAGGATCCAGCCCCATGCCGCACCCACTGGGTTGGCCATGTGGGTGATGTGATGCATCCCGTTCTTACGCAGGCCGTGGAAGTTGTAATAAAGGAAGACGATCACACCGCAGACCATGGTCGTATCGAGATTGTCTGTGGGGGGAACAAAGCCTGGAATCAGGCCAATCAGATTGGAAAAGAGAATGAACAGACCGAGTGTGGCGATCAAGGGGAAGTAACGCTTCCATTCATCGCCACCAATGATGTCCCGGCACAGGCCGGCAGCGACGCCTAGAAGCGTGTCGAAGACCGCACTGAGGCCGAAACGACTCGCTGGCACGGGGCCATTTTTGTAGGTGCGCCGAGTGGCGAAAGCGCCCAAAGCCAGGAAGAGGATCACGAAGATCGCACCGTAGATGTGCTGGGCGACCATGTCGGGATAATCGTGGCTTCCCCAGGTCGTGCTGTTCAAGAAGTAGTCGTTTAAACGGTCGTAGCCGGGGATGTATGTGAACCAAGATTCTTTGTGGGAGTCCAAGACTGCCTCCTAGGACGAACCGTGTCGGCGTTGCTGCCAGATGCCGATGCATGCCACTGCGAGGATCGCAGGGAGCATTCCGGCGTAAGCGGTCGCAACACCCACACCCAGTGCGGGGCGCAGATACATGAGGAGCCCCAGGGTCGCAAGGACCGTAATGAACTTGAGGGTAAGCTTGGCTCTCAGGCGCCTAATGGCCCCCTGATCTGCCTCGGGGGAATCCTGCAGAAACCGCAAGACGGGATAGAGGCTTAGGAGATTGATGCCCCCAGCAAGCCAGAGGCCGGCCAGGTGGTCAGACCTCCCCAAGAGTAGGAGGGTGAGGCTTGCCAGGATGAGCCACGCAAAATGCCCCCAGATGAAGGTGCGCATGGCTAGCAATGGGGCTGGATCTGCGGGCCTTTCAGTCACCGCCTTCCTCCCCTTGGGCTTCGCGCTGGCGCGCTAACTCTCGTTGATAGTCGCGGCTGACACGAATGAGCGCTTTCACCGCTGCACCAATACCAGCGAAGATTCCCACATTTTGGCCATAGGGAGCACAGTCGAATTTACTGTCGATGTACTGACCGAGGAGGAGGCCGATCAGGACCGCAAGTCCCATCTCGATGCCGACCGCACCGTACTTGCCCAACTGTCGCATCTGTTCTTTATCGCCAGTGCCAAGCATGGTCAGAATCCTCGCCATAACCAGGGGGCTCTGGCATACTTGGGACGGGCCATGAGGCAAGGGAAAACCCACGCGTGAAAATTCGGGTCATCGCCGGTTTCGTGTTTCTTTTTGTCGTGCTTTCGCAGACGGCCTGTGCACCGGAATGCGAAAACCACGGGCAATGCCCTCTGGGGAGCTTGTGTTCCTCGGGGCAATGTGTCGGTGAGGATCGACCCTGCGCCATGCACCAGGATTGTCGAGACGGTGAGGCCTGCCGCGGCGGCGTTTGTGTGGCCGATGACATTCAGTGCACGACCCACACCGAATGCCCCCATCAGCGAGTGTGTCGCAGTAACATCTGTCAAGTCCCTGCCGTTGGCGACCCCTGTGCCAGTCATCCCGATTGTGGCGTTTCGCTCTATTGTCGCGTCGCGTCCGGGCAATGCGCAGCCCTCGAAGCAGGTCGTTGTTGGAGCGACGACAGTTGTGCCGCCGGCGTGCGTTGCGAAAACATCGATCCGGTCAGTGGGCTCGGTGATTGTGGCGAAGGCGACGATTGTGGCGGTCAGCGCTGCGGTGGCGAGACACCCCATTGCGCTGGCGACCGATGTGTCGAGTGTCTCACGCCTCAGCACTGCTCAGGGAGTGAGGATTGCGAGGACGGTGTTTGCCGGGATGAGGAAAGCGGTTGCGAGACCGATCGGGACTGTCCCGAGGCGCGCCCCCGCTGCGATGGGCAAAGCGGTCAATGTTACGAGTGCTTTTTGGATGGGGATTGTGAGGCTGGCGAGACCTGCCGTAACAATCTTTGTGAGCCGCCTGCGGGTCAGTGTGGTGGCGTCGAGTGCCCGCCGGCCCGCCCGATCTGTGTCGCCGATCGCTGCGAGGAGTGTGAAGTGAATGCTCACTGCGGTGAGGGGGAGGTTTGCGACCAACTCCGTTGCGTTGATGGGGGTGGACCGGGCGAGCTGGCCTACGGCGAGACCTGTGCGGAACGAGCCGCCTGTCGCTCCGAGTTCTGTGGTTTTGTCGGTGATCCACCCCAACGCTATTGCACGCAGGCCTGCGGTGCTTCCTTAGACTGCCCCATGGCATCGACGTGCATCACACTCGCGCATCACGGCGTCACTTACTGTGTGCCTGGTGATCGGGTTCATGCTCGTTTCGACCGGCCCCAAAATAGCGCCTGCCAGACCTTTGCAGATTGCCGGAGTGGGGTCTGTGCGAACACACCGAATGGGCCTTTCTGCCAACAGGACTGCACCAATGACAGCCATTGTCGAGGCGAGGAAGCATGCATGGGCACCCTGTTGGATGAACAGCAGCAACTGGCAGTGCGAGTCTGCGGGGGGCTTGCCGGGACGGTACCCAATGGCAGCGCCTGCGACCCCAACGGCACGAACAACTGCCGGGCCGGCCTCTGTGACAACACGACGAACCGCTGCCAGCCGATGTGCTGCAAGAGCAGCGATTGCGAGCCAGGCCTTCGCTGTAATCCGACTCGTGTCGTAGGCAACCAGATTTGGGGCCTCTGCGGGTCTGCAGACATTCAACTCGGACCCGCCGGCGTTGGGAATGCCTGTGGTGGCGATTCGGACTGTCGCAGTGGTTGGTGCCTTGCGGGTGTCTGCAGCGATCTTTGTTGTACCGATTCCGATTGTGGTCGAGGCCGCTGCCGACCCTATAATCTTGGCACGGAAGAAGAGCCCGCCCTGGTGAACGCTTGCCAGTAATCAACAGGGATTCGCTCAAGTACCTGTTTGCTCGTTTGGGTGGCTACGGTGCGAGTAGCGTTGTGGACGCTCTCGCAGCCTTCGTCATTTCCGTCGCATTGGGCCGGTTGTTCGGCTCGGCCGTTCTCGGTGATTACGTTTTTGCCCAAGGCGTTGGCATCCTTGTGAGCCTGTTGATCGGGCTCGGGGTCAGTCACAGCCTCCTGGTTCAGTCGGCCCGTGGTGACGGTGACCGGGGGCGGATTCTACGGCGCGCAATTCGGCTGACACTCGCCCTTCAAGGGGCCGGTTTTTTGATTGGTCTGCTCGTGGTCTGGATTGTTGTCGCTGGTGATCGCAGTCAGGCCCACACCTATCTCTTCGTTTTATTGCCCGGCTTGGCGACGGTCAGTTCTGTCTTCTTCGCTTATGGTGCGGGTTGTGATCAACTCCAGCCCTATGTGGGGGTCCGCCTCGGGGTGGCGGTCTCCAAAGTTCTCCTGCTATGTGGTTTTTTCCTCGCTGGATTCAGTGCCGTTGCCTTTGCTCAGTTGCTCATCTGCATTGAATCTGTGGGGGTCTTTGGTGGCCTCTGGTCTATATGGCGCCACCACCCAGCCGGTCTGAAGGGCCCGTGGCGGTTCGAACGAGAGGATTTAGCTTGGCTTCGCTCAAGCGCCCATCTCGGCATTAGTCAGTTCGTGGGGCAAGTCACGCTCCGCGTCGATGCGGTGATGATTCGCCTCCTGCTCAGTCGGGAGGCCGCCGGAATCTACGGTGCGGCTCGGACTCTTGCTGCTGCACCCAGAGTTCTAGAAAATGCCCTTTTGCTTGCGCTCACACCCAAGCAGGGCAAAGCAGCGAAAAGGGGAGGCTCTGAACTTTGGAGTCTCACGGGACGCATTCTCGGGTGGGTGATCGCGCTTACTGCCCTTGAGATTGTCATTCTTGGCGTCTTCGCCCCGTATCTCGTGCTCGGGATTTATGGGCCGGAGTATCAGGAGTCCATTCTGCCGATGCGCTTGTTGCTCTTTGCCCTGCCATTGACTGGATCGGCAGTCATCTTGAGGTCTGCAGCGTATTGCGCCGACCGGGCACCGGCTGTGACCCGAGTCGCCCTGGTCGTGGGGGCAGTAAATGTCATCGGCAATGCCGCCCTGATTCCCTTTTTTGGGCTCTACGGAGCCGTTGCCGCGAGCCTATTTTCCCTTGTGATTTGGTCCTGGGGCCTAGCGAGAATCGTCGCTGAGCCACTCCCCACTGCGGCCGCCCCCCTTGCCGAGGAGTCGGACGCCGGTGATCTGAGCTGAACGCTCGACGGCTTTGACCATGTCGTAAGCGGCGAGCAAGCCAACACTGACCCCCGTGAGGGCCTCCATCTCGACGCCGGTTCGCCCGTGGCACCGTGTGGTCACGGTGAGTCGCATGCCGGCATCGGTGCCCTCGACCTCGACGTCTATCGCATCCAGTCCGAGGGGGTGGCACAGGGGAATGAGCCGCCCGGTCTCTTTGGCCGCTTGGACGGCGGCAATTCGGGTGATGGCCGGACCATCGCCTTTACCGAGTTCACCGGCCAAGAACCGGTCTCTGATCGATGGGCTTAGGTGTAATTCCCCCTCTGCCTTCGCCCAGCGCGCAGTGATCGGCTTATCGCCCACATCGACCATCTGGGCCCGTCCTTGCTCGTCGAGATGGGAGAAAGGCTGATCAGTCATGGGGCTCAAGCACGGCGAGCCCGTTCATATAGGGGCGGAGCACTTCGGGGATCACAACGCTGCCATCGGCCCGCTGGTTGTTTTCGAGGAGCGGGATGAGAATGCGGGGGCTTGCGATCGCTGTGTTGTTGAGGGTGTGACAGAAGCGGGGCTTTTCCCCGGCACTGGGCCGATAGCGGATCTTACTCCGGCGGGCCTGGAAGTCGTGCAGGGAGGAACAACTATGGGTTTCACAATAGGCCTGGCGACTGGGCATCCAACTCTCGATCTCGTGTTTGCGGGCCTGTCCCATGCCCAACTCACCGGTACAGGCAACGGCCACCCGGTAGGGCATCCCCAAGGCTTGCAGAATCTCTTCCGAGTTACCCAGCAGGCGGTGGTGCTCTTCGAGACTCAAGGCTTCGTCGGCCTCGATGATGCTGACTTGTTCCACTTTTTGGAATTGGTGGACTCGGTAGAGTCCCCGCGTGTCCTTACCGTAGCTGCCCGCCTCCCGCCGGAAGCATGTGGACCAGCCGGCATAGCGCTTAGGCAACGAGTCGGCGTCGAGAATTTCCTCGCGGTGAATAGAGCACAGCGGCACCTCGCTGGTCCCGACGAGGTAGAGTTCATCCTTTTCCATGGCGTAGGTGTCTTCCCGCCCAAGAGGGAAGAAGCCGGTCCCCACCATGGCCTTGTCGGTCACCAGAAGGGGGGCGACCACCGGTGTAAAGCCCTGGCCCATCAGGTGATCCATGGCAAAGCGGGTGACGGCATATTCAAGCATCGCACCATGGCCTGTCAGCAAATAGGAGCGCCCTCCAGCGAAGCGGGCAGCACGCTCAAAGTCCGCAAGTCCGAGATTTTTGCACAGGCTCACATGGTCGAGTGGCTCGAAATCAAACTCCGGTAGCTCACCCACTCTTCGAACTTCGACGTTATCCTCATCGCCGGTCCCGTCGGGGATCCCGTCGACGGGGAGTCCGGGGACGCTGAGCATGAGGGTTTCGAAGCGGATCTCGAGGTCCCGCAGCGCGCTTTCCTTTTCGCCTAGGGTTTCCCGCACACTGCGCATGTCTGCGATCGCCGCCTGTTTCTCCTCGCCTTGCATTTTGGGGATGCGGGCGCTGACTTCATTGCGCTGCGCCCGCAGCTGTTCGCAGTCGGCCAAGACCGTAAGTCGTTGTCGGTCCACGTCGAGAAGTTCATCGATATCGACCTGGAATTTTTTGCGGCGAACGGCCTCTTTGACGGCCGCGGTATTTTCCCGAATCAACTGGATGTCGAGCATGGGCTTACTCCGGGTCTTCGGGCAGCGGGACGAGATCGAGACTGACGGGGAAGCGGTCTTCGACCAAGCCTTTCACGGCCCGGGCAAATTGCTGGATCTCCCATTGGCTGTGGTGATCCATCCGCAGCCGCAGAAAGTGCATGACGGCTTGCAGTGAAGCCGTCCAGTAACACTCTGAGTACATGGCCAAGGGCATCACCATACGGGCTTGCTCCTTACAAACACCCAGTTGGAGGAGCGCCTCGTAGGCTTCGTATTGTTGGCTCAGAACTTGGCTGTAGATCGCGGAGGCCCCGTCTTGGTCTTCCACGCTGCCCTTCGAACCCTGTTTGTTGCTTTCGTGCTGCTCCCGCCAGTTGCTGGGCTCGTAGAATTCGTAATCGAACTTCACGTAGCGGCCCGAGATCTCATTCCAGGCACAACCCACTTGATGTTTCATCCATTGGCGCAAAACAAAGATGGGCGCCTTCAAATGAAACTGAACCGTGGCATGGCGAAACGGAGATGTGTGTTCGTGGCGCCATAGATAACGCACAAGCTTTTCATCGCCCGTGCCCATTTCATCTTTTCGCTTGCCGAAACTAACCCTGGCCGCGTTGACCACATTCAGGTCGCTGCCCATGGCATCGACGATGTTAACAAAGCCCTTGTCGAGCACTTTGACCATCGAGTGAATCCTCCCCCTGGCGGCCGGGGCATAGCTTGGCTCTTCCCAGAGAACAACGGGGGCTTGCACTTAGGGGCGAGTCCGGGCCACAAGCCCGGGCAGCAAAGGCTTTTCGGAGGCCGCCTAGAATGTTGTTGAATCTCCTTTTGATCGTGGCCGCGATCCCCGGCGCAACCAACCCTCGTACCCTGGTTCTCGGACCGAAGGTGAACAGCGCCAGCGAGGATGTTCGGCTCAGTGCCGTGGCCAAGTTGGCCGAAGCGCTTGAAGATTCAAAGCTGATGACTCGGCGCTTGAGCAACGGCAACCTGATCGATTTCAAGGGCAAGGAGCTCCTGCGTACACCCATCGCTGTGATGCTCCGGTCTTTGCTGCAGGCCGGCTGCGAGCAGGAGATCTGCGCAAAGGAGCTGCGCAAGGCCTTTAGCCGCTTGGGTGCGGTGGCCCGGGTGACGATTGAGCCCCTCAACAAAGATAAAGGTGCTCTGGTGACGGTCTGGGTTCGCGGGATCAGTCGAGACGGGGCCTATGGGCAACGGATTGAGCGCCGCGCAGTGATCGAAAAGGTTGATCCGGAAACCGTCGGCAATGTGGTGGCCCAGCTGGGCAAGGGGATCAGCGATTACCGGCCTGCGCCCATCAGTGACCCGCCAACCCTCGTTCGGCCGCCGGCGAAGAAGCCCCAGGAGCAGGCTGTCGTGACCTTGACGGACTTGGCCCCCTGGAAGGTGATCGCTGACCAGCGGGCCAAGCAACTGGCCGCGGCCCTTGATGCTCAGCGCAAAGAGCGTGAGGCCAAGGCGGCGGCGATTCAGGCTGAGCGCGAGGCCGAGTTGCAGAAAATTCGTGACGCTCGCAATGCGGAGGAGACCGAGCGGGCTGCCAAGGCGAAGGCCGAGATGGACGCCAGAAACGCGTCTCGGGCCGCCGCGCTCAAGAAGTGGCAGTCAAGGAATGTGGGCGGTGAGTTCATGCTTCGTGGCGGCGCTTCTCGGGTCGAGGGCGGAGGGGTGACCCCGAGTTTGGCCGGAAACCTGCGTTTGCCCGTGGGCGAGGGAGGGCTCAGGCTGGCCCTTGGGGTTGAGGTCGGCACCATGCCGCTGGAAGCGGTGATGAACGAGCAATCGGAGAAGCTAGAGAGTTGGCTGCAGTTGACGCCAAGTATGGAACCCGAGGGCTGCGCGGGTAAATCCATCCAAAACTGCCAACACCAGTTTTGGTACCTGTTGAGCTACCACCGCTTCGTGAATTTCCTGAGCGGTCGGCTGGATATCCCCGTCGTGATGGGGAATGGTGGGCTTGGTTTCTATCTCGGCGGTGACCTGGGCCTGGCGATTACCCATGGCAGTATTCTTCAGTTGCAGATGCAGGTGAATGAGTCGGGCGATGTCTTAGAGCGGACGGGGCAGGAGGTTCGCACGACCAACGAGAGCTTCACCTGGGCCGGCCTCCAGTACGGCGGGCAGGTGGGTGTGTGGGCGCAGATGCCCAACATCCCGATTACGCTGAGTGTTGGCTATCGAGTCACCCGGGTTGGGCTTAACGGCGTCGAGACCATGCGTGGTCCCATTTTTGAGAATCCGGCCGTCGATCCGACCTTTGCAGGTAGCTTCGATCGCCAGCAATTCATGGTCGACCTGGGATACCGCTTCTAGGCGACCTCCCGGTCCGCCCAGAACTCTTGGCAGGAAGCCCATGCGACAAGGCCTTTCGTCCCGGAGCGCTCTGGTGTAGCGGGGTTGCCGACGAAAAGAGGCCTCCATGACTGAGAAGAGTTTGCTCTCAACCTTACAGGGCCTTTGTGAGGGGGCTTCTGATCAGCGCAGTTTTATCGATGCCGAAGGTTACCTTGAGCTGATTCGACCCACTGACGATGGGGATCAGGAGCCCCTCGGTCTCGCCGTGCGGATCGATCCGGCCGATGATAAGGCTTACCTGGTCCTCCGTGTTCATCTCGACCCCGTCGTCCTTGATGCCAAGCGAGTGGATGCTGAACAGGTCATCCAAGCCGCGGCCGATTACCTTTTTCGTTACTTCGAAGAGGAGAGCCGTTTCCTTGTGACGGACTTGGACTGTTATGGCGATCCCGACGAGGCGGGCATTTTGCGGGTCCTCGATGATGAGGACCTCGACGGTGACCCCCCGGTTGCGGTCGAACTCTTCGGTGTCCAACTGTCCCCCGAACAGTCCCTGGAGGAATTGGGGAATGAACTGCTGGGAGAATTGGTTCTTGCAGCGCCGATCGAGGTCGGTGGCGCTAGCCAGTGATATAGAGAAGGCGGAGGGTGTCTGAGATGGATCTGGATAAACTGAAGATTGCCCGGCGAGGACCGGAGCGATGTGAAGTTTGTCTACCCCACGGCGTGACCGTGGGAGGCGGAGCCAATTTTACGCTGTTTGCCGGGCCCTGCTCGGTGGAGAGTGAAGCTCAGATTCAGGAGACAGCGGCGCTTGTGGCCGCCGCCGGTGGGCGGGTGCTGCGAGGGGGGGCCTTTAAGCCGAGAACCAGCCCCTACAGCTTTAGAGGTCTGGGGGGCGAGGGGCTGGCTCTGATGCGTCAAGCAGCGGATGACCACAGCCTCGCCATGGTCACCGAAGTCCTCCATATCGGTCAGGTTGATCTGGTGGCCCAGTACACGGACATGCTGCAGGTTGGCAGCCGCAACATGCAGAACTTCGAGCTGTTGGAGGCCGTGGGCGGGACCGGAATGCCTGTTTTACTCAAGCGAGGGCTTGCCGCCACCGTTGAAGAAACCCTGATGGCCGCCGAGTACATTGCGCTGGCCGGCAGTGAGCAGATCGTCCTCTGTGAGCGGGGGATTCGAACCTTTGAGCCCTCAAGCCGAAACACCCTGGATTTAAATTCAGCCCTTCGCCTTCAGGCCCTCTCATGCCTGCCTGTGATCGTCGATCCATCCCATGGCACGGGGCGCCGAGAAATGGTGGTCCCCATGGCCCTCGCAACCCGGGTTCTTGGTCTCGACGGGGTGATGGTCGAGATCCACCCCCAGCCCGACCAAGCCTTTTCCGACGGAGCCCAGAGCTTGGACCCGGCCCGCCTGGACGAACTGGCGCAGAAGCTGGCTCTGATTCCACCGGAAGCGGTTGCTGAAGCCTAAATGGGGGGCTTTGCAGTGAACAAGGTCTCGATTCTTCTTCATGGTCCCCGCGGGGCCGGGAAATCAACTCTTGGGCCTCTGCTTGCCGACGATATGGATCTGCCTTTTTTTGATCTGGATCGCTTGGTTGAGAGTCGAGCAGGCCTTCGTATTCACGAGATCGTTGATACGGAGGACTGGGAGCGCTTCCGGAGCCTGGAGAGGCGTGTTTTCGACGACTTAATGCGCCGCAACAGTGGGGCCATGGTTCTCGCCGTCGGTGGCGGCTTTGTGGCTGAAGGGGAGCGACTCGGCGTTTTGCGGCAGCGATTTGCCCAGCGAATTTGGCTCGACCTTCCCCCGGCGTTTCAGGCCGACCGCATTCTCGATCAAACCAGTCAGCGTCCGAAGTTAACCCAGGCGGCGAACTGGGATCAGGAATTCGCTGTGCTCGACCGTCAAAGGCGGCCTCTCGACGAGGCCTTAGCCACCCTTAGGGTGGATGCGACGCCGCCGGTCCAGGTGCTTCGAGCGTCTCTGAATCAGCATCTTCGATCGGCTGACTGATCAGCCAGTAGCTGCCACCGAGAACGAGCAGTCCGGCCGGAATTGCCGCCCAAGGGCCATACCAGCCCAAGCCTGCCGGGATGTAGCCGATGAGTAAGGCGATCACCATGGCGAGAAGGGCGTAGGGCAGCTGGGTCCGTACGTGCTCATCGAGGGAACATTTGCTGGCCAAGGAACTGAGGATGGTGGTGTCGGAGAGAGGAGAGCAGTGGTCGCCGAAGATGGCACCATCGAGAATTGCAGCGCTGCAGATGATGAGAATGCCGACATCACCGATCCCCATGGCGAGGGGGAGGATGATGGGAATCAGAATCCCCATCGTACCGAAGCTGGTGCCCGTGGCGAAGGCGATGGCAGCCGCAAGCAAGAAGGTGATCGCCGGGAGCAAGCCTGGGTTTATGCTCTCACCGATGAGCGCTTCCAGGTAAGTACCGGTCCCAACGGTGCCGGTCATGCCCCCTAAGATCCAGGCAAGGACGAGGATCTGGATGGCCGGAAGCACCTCATGAAGTCCCCGACCCATGGCCCTGATTTGCGTGCCAGCGCCTAGACTCGTCTCCCCCGGCGAGAGGCGACCGAGAGCAAGGCAGACCAGTAGGCCGATAAGACTCGATAAGCCGAGGATGGAAGCGATATCCAGGCTCAGGCTGCCCAGCGCTTGGTCGTCAGCCATGAGGATCTCCCGCAACCCCACAAGACTGAGGAGATCGGGGCTGATGCCCCCGAGCTGGGCTCGGTAGATGAAAAAGCCCAGGATGCTGGCGAAGGTGACGGCGAGGGGGATGATGGCTCGGCTCGCTTTGGGGCTTGGCCCGGTCTCGTCCTTCGCCTCGTCACTGGGGTCGTCGATGGGCGCACGTGTCATCATGGCCTGTCGTTGGGCCTGAAGCATGGGGCCCATCTCCCTTCGGCTCCGGATGCTGATCCAGACCAAGGCTAAGGCCAGCAGACAGTAGAGGCGAAAGCCGAGCCCTTCGAGAAAGAGCGCGTAGCCGTTGAGATCGAGACCGAGGGCTTGGCACTGGGTCCCCAACAGACCGACCTCGTAGCCGATCCAGGTCGACAGGAAGGCCAAGCCGGCGAGCGGGGCAGAGGTGGAATCAACGATATAGGCTAGCTTGGCTCGGCTGCTGCCGAAGCGGTCGGTGACGGCGCCCATGGTTGAACCCACCACCACGGTGTTGGCGTAATCGTCGAAGAAGAGACCGAAGCCGAGGGTTGCCGTGGCAGATTCTGCATCCCGCCGATTGTGCACTCGGGCAGATAAAAGGCGAACAAGCCCGGCCATGCCCCCATTGATTCGCATCAGTGAGACCATGGCGATCAGGCCGCAGGTGAAGACGAGAATCCAGCCATTCCACTGACTATAGAGCGTCGCCTTTACCTGAGTGAAGAGGAGGGAGAAGGCGGCGAGGGGGGCCCCATCGGACCCGACCAGTGCGCCGAGTAGGATCGCCAATCCGAGTCCGAGAACAACCCGAGAAAAGAGGATGGCGATCACGATCGCCAAAAGGGGGTGAAGTAGACTTCGCCAGTCCGGTTTGGGCTCGGCTTCACGGGCCGCCACGGACCACATGGGCGCAACCCCCTTCTCGCCCAGGTGAAGGCGGAAATGCCCCTTCTCGTTGTCCACGATGATGGGCAGGACTTGGAGGTCGTAGTTACAGCCGATGGGTTCAGTGGCCGTGTAGCCTTTGACCGTCTCGTTCCAGAGGGCAACCGATTGGCTCGTTAGCGGGTTTTTATCGCCGGCCTCCGCTTGGCGGCAGAGGTTTGCGCCTTCGAGCTGGAAACTCAGTTTTTTCGTTCCGATTTTGGTTTCGGTACTGCGGGTCACATCCACAAGGTGTTGGAGGTTTTTTGTTTGAGTCAGGCCAGGTGACTCACGATCTCTTGGTCCTGGGGCGTAGAGCGCCACCAGACACAGGAGTCCAAGACCGAATGCAGCGTATTTTGGGTTCAAGGCGTGCGGAGAACGCAGGGGCCTTCAAGCCCCGACGGCAGGCCATTGGTCGCATAGGGACTAGCCTGTCCCAGGCGATGGGCACTGAGGAAGTCGAGGTAATGCTGCTTGTTCATTTGTGGGTGGGGCCGGTGGCCTGTGCTGTGGGCGCAATCCACGAGGAGTCGGTTGTTCTCCGCCATATGGTTGATCGCCTCAGTGTGTGCGTTCTCGAAGTTGATCACCTCGATGCCCATCACCCCATAATTGTCCTGGGCCCCACCGTGGGTTAGCAGCACTGCCCCGCCATCTTCTGCCAGCAAAGGATCCCATACGGGATCGGGGTTGATGCCGAAGTTGGCCCCTTGGCCGCTGGGGTCGAGAAGATCGATTTGGTCTTGGTCATTGAACCAGGCGCCGCTCATGCCAACGGTGGCTGCGAACACGTGGGGCAGGCGGCTGTGGAGCATATTGGTCGTTAGGGCACCGGCGCTGAAGCCGAACGAGTAGATTTGGTCCCAGGCGATGTCATCGTAGGCCATGAGGCAACCGATGACGCTCTCGGCCAGGGCCACCTCCTTGTTGTCGTCGCCAGTGACGGAGACGAGATTATCCCAGTCGACACCGGGGTCGTTGGGGTCGGCAAAGTTCATGTTCGTCGATTCGGGCAACACCAAAATGAAGGGAAAGTCGCTGTTTCCAGCACTCAGGCTAAGGGCAGCCTTAAAATTCCCAACGTTGTCGCCCATGCCGTGCCAGCCGAAAACGATAGGCATTTTTGTGCCCCGATCGACCCGAGGAAACTCCACGGTGACGTTCCGGCGACCCAGGCCATTGTTGAGCGTGAAACTCCGATTCATGCCTTCTTGGAGTCCTTGCCCGTGATCACAGGGGAAGGTGAAGGGGGGCTCAGGCTCTTGGGGGCCCGCGTCCGAAGTCGGGCCGGCATCACCATCTCCAGTGCTCGGTCCCGAATCATCGGCCGGGCCGCAGGCGAGGAGGACTGAGGCCAAAAGGAGGCAAGTCGAACGAATGATCATGAACTGGCTCCTTCTCGCACCACATTGGCGAAACACTTGAGGATTCGATGGGGCAGCGGGCTGTCTTGAAACCGAGCCATGGTTTCAGGCGGAAGGGGTTGCCCCTTGGGGAGACCGTAGTGCTCCGCATAGCTTCGGAAGCGCAGGACGTTGTCTTGTCGTTCCAATTCGGGGTGAAATTGGACCCCCCATACCGGCAGGTTTGCCACCCGGTAGGCCTGCAGGTCGACCCGCTGGCTGAAGGCCAAGGTCACCCAGTGCTCGGGCAGGGTATGCACTCGATCGGAGTGACCCAGTTGGGCGAGAAAGCGGGCGGGCAAGCCCTCAAACAGCGGGTCTGACTGCCCGGCAGCAGTGAGTTCCACTTCGAACGTGCCGACCTCTTCCCGTTCCGGATCGTTAATCACCTTGGCACCGGCAGCGGCGGCTAAGAGTTGGTGACCGAAGCAGAGGCCAAGAAACGGCTTCTCGCCGGAGACAAAGCGGTCGCGGCAGAGGGCGAAGGTCCGTTTCAGCCAGGGTTCATCGTCAAAGACATGAAAGGCCCCACTGCCTCCGATGAGGTAGGCATCCGCGGCATCGAGAACCTCCTGGGGTGGTGCGCTGTCGACCAGGTTCCAGATGGCCAGCTCATCGCCTTCGAGTTCGAGTCCTCGGCGAACACAGTCCTGCTCATGGATGGCCATTGGGTCATCGGAGCGCCGCGCCTGAAAGAGAACGAAAGTGGTCATGGGGATGGGGGCAGGTCGAAGATTGGGTTTACAAAGAGGCCACTACGCAGCTTGGGTTCGAACCAAGTCGATTTGGGCGGCATGATGTCGTTGTCGTCGGCCACCTGAAGCAATGCCTCCATTGGGGTTGCGAACATGGAAAAGGCCACGCCGTGACCCCGAGCGTCAACCCGTTGCTCCAGTTCGTCCATACCACGAATACCGCCAACAAAACTGATTCGCTCCGAGACTCTTGGGTCTTCGATGCCGAGAAGAGGCGTCAGGACGTGCCGTTGGAGAATCGCCACGTCTAAGGCCTCGACCGGGGGCATCCCTTCGTAAGTATGGGGCCGGGCCGTGAGCCGGTACCACTGACCACCGAGGTACATTCCGACGGTTTGGAGGCTTTGTGGTGAGCGGCTTTCTGCTTCGCTCAAGGGCTCGATGAGGAAATCTTGCGAAAGCCGACTCACGAAGGTTTCCGGATCCATCCCATTGAGGTCGTGGACGACGCGGTTGTAGTCCATGACGTGCAGTTGGTTGTGGGGAAAGACGACGACCAAGAAGCGCTGGGCGAGACCTTCATCGGGGTGGAGGGCGGCGCAGCGAGACGCAGCCGCACTCCGATGGTGGCCATCGGCTACGTAGAGAAAATCCACCTGTTTAAAGGAGGACTGGATGGCTTGGACTTGCGTTGCGTCGTTGATGATCCACAGTTCATGCCTGACGCCGAGGTCATCGGTGAGGTCGACATCGGGTGGGGTCATTTCGGGCGCAGCGATCTGGGCATCTAAACCGGGCTGACTACGGTAGGCGAGAAAGACCGGACTACATTGGCAGCCAGTGGCCTCGATGTGGGCGAGGCGGTCGTCCTCTTTATCGGGCCGGGTGAATTCATGTTTTTTGATGATGCCCTTGTCGTAATCATCGGTCAGGGCCGTACAGACGATGCCCGTTTGTTGGCGGCCATCCATGGTTTGCCGATAGATGGTGAAGCAATCGGTGAGGTCCTGACGCAGGGCCCCCTCCTCAATGAGTCGGGCCAGCTCGGTGCGTGCTCGACCATAGACCTCTGGCAGATGGGGGTCATGGGCCGCGGGAAAGTGGATATCTGGCCGGTCCACATGAAGAAAGCTGTGGGGCTTTCCAGAGGCCATCGCAACCGCCTCTTCTCGATTCATGGTGTCGTAGGGGGCGCAATGGACTTGGGCTTCTTTTCCGGGGCTCGGGCGAAGGGCGCGAAAAGGAAAGATTTGGGGCATGGTGTGTCGAGATCCTCAGTCTTTGGGGCCCCCTCATACTGAGCAAAATGGAATCTGTCAGTCTCTGACAGCATGCCATGATCCGCTCCGGCTACCGCATGCTCAGAACTCCTTGACAAGGCCTTCGAATCTACCCCATGAACCGCTGCCCAACGACACCGCTGGGGCGGTAGTTAAGTTGGTTATAACGCCGGCCTGTCACGCCGGAGGCCGCGGGTTCGAGTCCCGTCCGCCCCGCCACCGCCAGCCTTTGTGCTGGCGGTTATTCTTTTTTCTTTGCGTTGAAGACAGGCTAGCGAAGCACTGTGGTCGTTCAGTCCCTGCCATCCCTGTCTTGCCCCCGCTGTCGGCAAATCATGCCGGCGGTTCAACTGACAGCCCGGCCCAGGCCGGCCGCGAGTTACCGGGACTGTCTGCGCAAGTGTGCGCGCTGTGGTGTGGCCTATTCCAACGGGCGCAGTCGGCCGACGCTGATTTACGAAGACCCCCTCGATAATCTCCCGCCCCCCTTGCGCCCTGGGGCTCTCGACTTACTCGAGCGGTCCATGAATGTGGACAATCGGAGCAATAAGCGGGCGAAGTTTGGCTTCATTCGTTCCGAGGATGCGGTGACTTGGACCATCTTTGTGGGGCTGCAGCGATCGATTCCCTTCGCGCTTCCGGCCATCTGTCGAGCGCTGTTTGATTTGTCCATCGAACAGCCCCCCGAGCTTCTCCTCTGGGGGGCCTCTGTCGAGGGGGGCGAAGGGGGACGAGCCGTGGAGGAAAGGCTGATCCGCATTTCAGATCATTTGGGGGAGCGGGCCCGGTCCCGCAGTGAGCCTGACGTGATTCTCGACTTCGGTCCTGCGGGACTCGTCGTCATCGAAGTCAAATATCAATCGTCGAACGATCACCGGGAGCGGGCCAACTGGGCCCCTTACCTTGATGAGCGTCGAGCTTTTGACCAGCCGAGGCTGGCTCAATCGAGTGGTCTTTATGAGTTGGTACGAAACTGGCGATTCGCCCACGATTTGGCCGGCTCCAGGCCTTTCTTGCTCGTCAACCTTGCCCCAAAGCGCACCCTCGAGACCACAGCGGGGCGTGCTCTTTTTGAGCGCAGTTTGGGGGCAAAGGAGAACGGGCGATTTCTTCCTTTGAGCTGGACCGACTTCCTCGGTGTGGTCGAAGAACAGGAAGTCCAGCGACCGCCATGGTGGGACCCCTATGTCGAAAGCCGGTCCCTACGAAGCTAGGCTTGCCCAGACGGCCCGTTGAGCCCCTTAGCGGCGAATGGCGCCTTGGGCTTCGAGGGCTTCGAAGGGCTCCGCTCCTGGCGTCCACCAAGCACCTGCACCGGCATTGCCAAACTTCCAGGACACATAGGAGGTCACCAGTCGCTTCAGGGTGACAGCCACTTCGGGGCCACCACTCCCGCCGCAGAACAAAGAGCAAATGGCATTGCTCGGCGCTTCGAAGTCGCAGTGGGTCGCACCGGGTAGGCTAAGGGACAGGGCCCGGCCTTGGTCGTAGACGGCCCGGCCGCTGTTCTCCGAGTTGCACTGGCCAGGATCGCCGTAGAGCGCGGCCAGTTGACCATCGAGGGCCTGTGCTTGAGGGGCAAGGTCACCTTCTTGTGGCGCCACCGGATCGAGGCCGAGGACGGCGACCACGGCGCCGCTGCCCGAGCCCGTCACGAGAGCCGCCATGCTCCCGGCGCTGTGCCCCACGATGATGCTCTCTTCGATGCCAAGGGCGTCGAGAAGGGAGACGATGGCTTCGCCTCCGGCCACCGGGTCCACACCGGAGGGACTGGCATGGCAGAGGTCAGTGACCACGCTCTGGTAGCCCCAACTGGCTAATTGGCGGCCCCAATCGAGAAACTGACTGCGCCCTCGGGCAAAACCGTGGAGGAAGACCACGGTGCCGCTCGCCACCTGCTCCTGCGGCTCAAAGGTCAGGTAGGTCATTTCGCACTCGGGGCTTGCACGGTACTGTTCCGTTGTTTCCGTCCAAGTGAAGGCGCCCGCTTCACCGAAGTCGACCACTTCTCCTTCTTCTTCCGGCTGGGGGTCCTGCTCTGGTTGCGGATCTTGCTCCGGCTGTGGATCCTGCTCCGGTTGCGGATCTTGCTCCGGCTGTGGATCCTGCTCCGGCTGTGGATCCTGCTCTGGCTGCGGGTCCTGCTCTGGTTGCGGATCCTGCTCCGGCTGGGGGTCCGAGTTCGGTCGACGGTCTTGTTCTGTTTCGGGACTCCGGTCGCTGTTGGTCTCTGCTGGGTCGTAGGCCTGCTCTTCGAAACCGGCGGACGGAGGCGTGCCGCAGGCGACCAGAGCGAACAGGGCAAAGCAGGAAATATAGCGCATTGGATCTTCCCTCGTTTTCTTCTATATACCTACTCGAAAGAAGATAAACGTCTGTACGGTAACTGACCGATCGGGAGAGGCCATGGCTCGACCTCGTCTAGACAGCATCAAAATCCCGACTCGTCTCCGCATCTTGACGGCGGCGGAGCAGCGCTTTGCACGGGCGGGTTATGCGGAAGCCTCATTGGCTGATATCGCCGCCGACGCTGGGATTCGACGGGCTTCGCTCTTGTATCATTTTGAGAGCAAAGAGCGCCTCTACCAGTCTGTTCTCGAGACACTCTTTAAGGCCCTCGCTGAAAGTCTTTCCGAGCACTTTCTTCCCACCGCTTCCTTCGAAGACCGAATGCTTGGGTTGACGAAAGCCTATTTGGATTTTCTCACCGAGCGGCCAGCGTTCGCAGCGCTCGTCGTTCGGGATATCATCGACGATCGAGGCGAGACCCGTAACCGGATCGGCGACTATTTTGAGCCCGTCATCAACACCATTGAGTCGTGGGTGGAACGGGAAGGAAAGGGTCGTGTGACACCAGGACTCGATGTTCGTGCTGCCCTGCTCCTCATCGGAAGCGATGCCCTTTTGCGTCGAGCATCCGGTCCTCTTGGCGACCGACTCTGGGGGCCCACAGAGCGCTCCTTAGAGTTCAGCCGGAAGCTCTTCTTCGGTGTT
Organism: Myxococcales bacterium; assembly: GCA_002722845.1. GTDB lineage: Bacteria > Myxococcota > UBA4151 > UBA4151 > UBA4151 > UBA4151. The sequence goes on from PBND01000076.1 coordinate 21,573, forward strand.
CCAGACGAGCCAGAGTAGAACGAACGAACAAACCCGTTGAACTGACGGAAAAGCCGCCGGTCGACGCCAGGTATCCACTTTTTTTCTTATGCCTCCGTACTCCTTCTGCCTGAGGCTTCAGCATCGGCATCCCCAAAGGAGCTGGAGGCGGTCGGAAGCGCCCACCGGCTGTCACCTCTCCTTTGGAGGCAAAAAAGGCCTTTAATCTACCAGCCAGTAGGTTTAGAGGGCGAGCATGAATCGGCGTTATTTTGTCCTTCTTGCCTGCATGGTTTCGGCTTGTCCGGAGCCGGGTCAGCCAATCGACGGCTTCGATCAGCCGCCGCTGGTTCTGTTTGATGCCAGTGATGAAGCGATGAGTGCGGTACCACGCCCTTGGTCCGAAACCAGCCCCCCGGTCACCCATGACGCGGACCCGGATTTGTTGGTCGTGCTCGAACGGGAGGCTCTAGAGGGGGCATGTGATGCCTACCGAGCCGGTGACCATCGACGGGAAACACGACTTCGCTGCGGCAAGTGGATGTTCTTTTATGAGAGTTTCGGCACGGTGGGGATTCCGAGCCATTTGCTTGAAGTCTTTCAAGACTGGTTCCAGCCCTATTTTGGGCCAAGCTTTGCCAAGATGGGCTTTGTTCCCAACCCCGGGGCCGAAGATCGGATTCCCCTCGGTCTTGTGCCAAGTACACAGCGTATGGGCGAGATGAACACCCATGCACTCACCTGTGCAGCCTGCCACTTTGGCCAGATGCCCGACGGTCGTTATGCGGTGGGTTATCCAAACCATCAACTGGCCTATGGGCGTTTCTTCGCCGCCATGGTGGCTCTTATCCGCTTGGGCATGAACCCAGAGGATGAGGCCGTTCACCCTGTCCTTCGTGAAGCGCTGGGCCCCGAGGTTCACCAGGCCAGACAACAGCCGGGATTTTTCATCGCCATTGGCGGGCTCGGTCTCAACGTGATGACGCGAGGTGGTGATATTTTGACCGAGGGTGGCATTAATTTGTCCCCAGCCGAGCAATTGCAATTTTGGCAGTTGCGCAGTGGGACCATGGACTTTTTGACCAAGCCAATGACCGATGATGGCGTTTGGACTGTCAGCCGAATTATCTCCCTGTGGAATCTGCCGACGCAGGAGCATATCGAGGATGCCAGCATGCCGCATGCGCTGCTGAGTTGGACAGGGATTGGCGAATCTCTGATGAGCTTTCTGCACGGTTTTGTCGCCATCAGCGGATCGGCCGAAGCGTGGGAGGATGGGGACCTAGCCCCCCTCGCTGAGTACATCTACAGTTTGCGTCCACCCCCAGCCTTGGACCCCCACGACCCGGACGCGGTGGAGCGGGGGGCTACCCTCTTTGCGAGCACGGGCTGTGTTGATTGTCACGATGGCCCCAGTGGTGAGGGACGCGAACTGTACCGCTTCGAGACCATTGGGACCGATACGGCCATGCGAGCGATCTATAGCCCTGACGATGACGGCAAGTTGTGTTGCGGCCTTGATGTGAATGGTGAGCGAGCGACGGGCATGATCAAATCACCTCGCCTTGCCGGTCAGCGCTACCGGACTCGTCTGCTGCACAACGGTGCCCTCGACAGCCTTGAGCAACTGCTTTGCTTGGCTGAGCGCCCCATGGAAGATCTCGAGATGGCCCAATCCAGCAAAGGGCATCGTTTCGGTTGCGATGAGTTAAGCGCACCGGAAAAGCACGACCTAATTCAGTATCTCGAGCACTTGTAGGTCGTAGGTCTCAGAGCCAGATTGACGTGGCAAAGAACCGAGGCTTCTTGGAGCTAATCGAAGGTAAGTTGGCGCGGGATGGAACTCCCATTGGAAAGGTTGCCCGTTCCCAGTTGTCCGAAGTGATTTCTGCCCCAACAATAGACACTTTGATCAAGGGATCGAGCACAACTCGTTCCCCGGCCCGCAGCCACTTCCACAATGTTCATGAGTGCACCGATCACCAGAGGCGAATGGGACACATGGGCGGTAACTTAGGCCCGTCGGCCCCTGAATGAAAGGCTCAATCTCGACTGCTTTTCGATGTTCCAACGGAGCGGTTCAGGACGTGAATTCTATTTTTGAGGATTCGCTCTGCCTGGCTTCGACACCGGGGCTCGGCTCGGCTGTTGAAGCCAGCGTTGTTCCATGTAGTCGTAGTTCGGCTTGCCGACGGTCACGTTTTTCGAGCGTTCGCCCTGGCAGGCTGCGGCGCAGTCACTGAAACGAAAGGCCAGCCAGCGTACATCGGGGACGGTGGCGACACAGTGATAAGGCTCAGGGTTTCGGTGGAGTTCAAAGCGGCCGTGGGCCCGTTTGAGCTCGGCCAGGGAGCTCCCTTTGCCGGTCCCCTTCTTGGTCACAATGCTGGGGCCTGGCTCGATGCTCAACACCCGCCATTCCTGGGCAAAGGACAGGGTGATTTCGAGGTTTTTTAGGCGAATGATTGGATAGCCGGCCTGATTCACCAGGCCCTCATTCAGGAGGGCGTTGGAATCGAGGCCCTTCACCTTCTTCATAAACTCTTGGACGGGATCGCTACCTTCTTTTTTTAACAGGGCTGAAGGGAGCTTCTCGCCGATCCAAAGGTCGCCGACGCCTTGGGCGTGGATCTGCCAGTTGTCGCCAGGGGGGGGAAGCGCCCCTTTGGGCTGAGCAGTGGCCGCCTCGAGAGGCTGGGGGCAGTCCATACCGTGTTGGTGGGGACCGGTGCGAACAAGCTTTCCTGGCGCTGCCGCTTGCTTGACCGGCTTGGGGCTTGCCTGCGCCGGGGCTGCAAAAATGAGGGGCAGGATCCAGACGACGGTTTGGCTCTTCATCGACTCTACACCCCTTGCCCTCGAACGCTTCAAAGCGCTCAGGATTTCCGCTGGACTCGAGGATCCTTGACCAGGTCGTCGATGCTGTTGAAGCGACTCATTTCAGGACTGGCAATGGTGACGCCTCCATCGGTCTCGATGATGGTGCCGGTAATGTAGGAGGCCGCGGGCGAGGCGAGGAAGAGCGCGGTGTCTGCAATATCCGACTCCTTGCCCCAGCGCTTGAGGGGAATCGCCCGGCGGATCATCTCCACGATCTCCGGATGGGGTGAGGCCACGTTCTCCATGCCCCACGAGCCCTCGATCGGACCGGGGCTGATTCCGTTCACTCGGATCCCGGCAGGCCCCCATTCTTGAGCGAGCACCCGAATCAGTTGATTTACGCCGGCTTTGGCCGCGCAGACATGGGCTTGAAAATGAAGCCCCTGAACCGCCTCGGGGGCCGTGATCGCAATCAGTGAGGCGCCCTCTCGACGGAGGTGTTCGAAGCAGGCCTTGAAGACATGAAAGGTACCCACCAAGTCGATGTCGATCACCGTCTGGAAGCCCTTCGAGGTCATGGTGTGGGCCGGCGCATAAAAATTGCCGGCCTGCCCCGCAACGACGAGATCGATAGGCCCCAGGATCTCCGCCGTCCGCTGCATGCTTTCGGCCACCGCATCGTAGTCGCGGGCATCACAAGGGATGCCGAGGGCTTCGACCCCATAGCCCTCCAGTTTGCTTTGGGCCTGAGCGCAGCGCTCGGGATTGCGGCTCATGACGGCGACGGAGGCACCGAACTCCGCATAGCGTTCAGCGATCGCTAGATTCATGCCCCGGGTACCACCGGCGATGTAGGCGACTTTCCCCTGCAGAAGATTGGGCTGAAAGGTCATGGGGGCTCCTAGAGGCGTTCGATGATGGTGACATTGGCCTGCCCACCACCTTCACACATGGTTTGAAGGCCGTAGCGACCGCCACACCGCTCCAACTCGTGGAGGAGGGTGATCATGAGTCGAGCACCGGTTGCACCTAAAGGGTGACCCAGCGCAATGGCGCCGCCGTTCACATTCACCTTCTCCATGTCCGCACCGGTCTCCTTCGCCCAGGCCATGGGCACACTGGCAAAGGCTTCGTTGATTTCGATGCGGTCCATTTGGTCGAGGCTCATGCCGCTGCGTTTCAGTGCGTATTCGGTGGCCGGAATGGGGGCGGTCAGCATGATGATCGGATCATCACCCCGGACGCTCATGTGGTGGACTCGAGCGCGCGGCTGAAGTCGGTGATCTTTCACCGCCTGCTCGCTGGCGATCAAAAGAGCAGCGCTGCCATCACTGATCTGGGAGCTGGTGGCCGCGGTGATGCGCCCGTCGTCCATAATGGTCTTCAACTCGGCGAGCTTTTCGACGGTGGAGCCGGACCGTGGTCCTTCGTCTTTGTCCAGTCCGTTCAAGGGGGCAATCTCCCGATCGAAGCGGCCCTCCGCTTGGGCTTGAAGAGCGCGGCGATGGCTCTCAAGACCAAAGCGGTCCATGTCCTCACGGCTCAGATCCCACTGTTTTGCGATCGCCTCGGCGCCGAGAAACTGGCTGACGGGATGGGTGCCAAAGCGAGCAACCCAGCCTTCCGAGGTCGTAAAGGGGTCGGGCAAGCCAAACTGTTTCGCCGCCTGCCAACTGGCACCGATGGGGATCATGCTCATATTTTGAACGCCACCGGCGATGACCAGATCCTGAGTGCCGCTCATGACCCCCTGAGCAGCAAAGTGAATTGCTTGTTGGGAACTGCCACATTGCCGGTCCACGGTGGTTCCGGGCACGTGGAGGGGGAGCCCGGCCGCCAGGGCGCACGTTCGGGCGATATCACCGGCTTGGGGGCCGAGGGTGTCGAGACAGCCAAAGACCACGTCATCGATGGCGCCGGGATCAAAGTCTTGGCGATCCATCAAACTTCGGATCGCGTGGGCACCTAAGTCAGCGGGATGCATCTCCGCCAAACTGCCCCGCCTTTTGCCCACGGGGCTGCGGATGGCATCGATGATGTAGGCTTCAGGCATGATGGGGCTCCTCGAAAAGGGTGTGGGCGAGCTCCTGGCGCAGTCGATGGGGATCGCCCCATGTGGCTGCAAGAGCCCAGGCTCGTTTCAGGTAGAGTTGGAGGTCGACTTCAAAGCTGTAGCCCATGGCACCATGGACCTGCAGGCTGGTGCGGCAGGCGAGGCGAGCGGCTTCACTGAGTTCCGCTTTTGCCATCGTCACGGCTCGTCGTGCTTCGCTGTGGTCCTCGCTGAGCAGCCAGGCTGCTCGGTACAAGAGCGATTCTGCAAAGAGCAGTTCCTTGGCCACATCCACCAAGGGATGACTCACCGCCTGAAAGCGACCAATGGGGCGACCGAACTGATGGCGTTGGGACACATAATCCTGGCTGAGGGTGAGCAAGCGTCTGCTCAGGCCCAGCAACTGGGCGGCCGCATAGAGTCGACCGTGGTCGATCAGTCGTTGCGGGTCATGGTCGAGTTCGTCGTGGTGGGAAGCAGAGACCGCATACAGATGGCGCGCTTGATCGACACTCTCTTGCCGCTGCATTTCGCAATCGGCACGCTGGAAGTGGATGAGGCGCTCCGGCGCCGCATAGAGAAAATCCTGAGCGCTTTCTGCATGGAGAAAGAGCGGATGTTCATCGCTCGCGACGCTGACCAGAAGATCGCCTGATGCGAGCCCCTCACTGGGCAAGAAGGTCCCGGCGAGAGCAGCCTCCAAAAAGGGTTCAGGACAGCCGAAAAAGCCGGCCTCCTCTTGCAAGCGGCACATCTCTAAAGGCCCAAGACCGAGGCCTCCCTGTGCTTCCGGGACCACGACGGCGAGCATGCCTTGTTCCGCCAGGGCTTGGTAGAGCCCAGGCACTCGCCCGGTGCCGTCCTGCCAACTGGTCCGCAGTGCTTCTGGGCTGCAGTGGCGGGCAAAGAGATCTCTCGCAGCCGATGCCAGGGCATCTTGCTCCTCGGTGAAGGCGAACTTCATCGCTGCCCTCCCAAGCCAAGGCCTCGTTTCGCATAGACGTTTCGCTGAATCTCATTGGTACCGGCATAGATGGGGCCGGCGAGCGCAAACTGATAACCATCCATCCACCGGCCGGCTTCCTCTGCAAGGGGGCCCGCCGTCAGTTCGGCCCGTGTCTCCAACAGCTCCAAAGCGAGTTGATGCATCTCCACATCCAACTCGCTCCAAAAGATTTTGTTGAGACTCGACTCGACCCCCGGGTCGTCTCCAGCATCCATGCGCGCCGCAAATCGGTAGGTGGTGGCCCGATAGCTGTGGGCTCGGATCCAACAGCGGGTGATGCGATCGGCGAGGGCGCCTTGATCGGGCTGTCCAACCCGCTTGAAGAGCTCGACCAAGCGCTGGGCCGTGGCCAGGAAGCGACCGGGGCTTCTCAGGCTCAACCCCCGCTCCGTGTTGGTGGTCGCCATGGCAACGTTCCAGCCTTCACCGACCCGTCCGACCACATTTTCATCGGGCACAAAGAGCCCATCCAAGAAGACTTCAGCAAAGCCATCGTCACCGTCGAGGCGACGGAAGGGCCGGACGGTGACCCCCTCGCCCTGCAGGGGAAAGAGGAAGTAGGTCAGACCGTGGTGGCGTTCGCTGTCTGGATCGCTGCGAAAAGGTCCAAAGGCCCCATCGCAGAAGGCGCCCCGAGTGCACCAGGTCTTCTGACCGCTCAGTCGCCAACCGCCGTCCACCTTCTCCGCCTTGCTTCTCAGTGCGGCGAGATCGCTGCCGGCACCGGGCTCACTCCAAGCCTGGGCCCAGAGCGTTTCTGCCTTCGCCATGGCCGGTAAGAGCCGAGATTTTTGTTCCTCGCTGCCGAAGGCGAAGAGGGTAGGCGCCAGCAAGAAGATGCCATTTTGGGTGATGCGTTGTGGGCATTCGAGGCCCCAGTATTCCTCTTCAAAGATGAGCCATTGAATCAGGCTGGCGCCTCGACCTCCATAGATCTCGGGCCAGCTGACCGCGGAGAGTCCGGCGGACGCGAGCTTTTGCTCCCAGGGCCGATGGGCCTCGAAGCCTTCTGTCGTATCACCGCTGGGCAAGTGTCCCGGGTGGTTGTTGAGCAACCAGGCACGGACCTCCTGACGAAAAGCCTGGTCCTCGGGGCGAAAGCGCAAGTCCACTTAGTCGTCCTTCATGCTCTTGGCGTCATGGCCGGCCAGGTGATCTGAACTGCTCAGTGCGTTGTGGGCATGGGCTAAATGGTGAAGTCCGAAGGTGGCATCCATAACATCCTGTCGGCCCATTCGGTTCTCAGCCTGGTTGATGGCCTTCTTGGTCAGCGCCAAGGCAAAGCGGGGCATTTTGGCGATGCGCTCGGCCAACTCTTGGGTGCTGCTCACGAGTTCGTCCCGGCTCACCACTCGATTGACCATGCCCCAGGCTTCGGCCTGCTTCGAATCGATCCGGGCCCCGGTGTAGAGAAACTCTCGGGCCCTGCGGCTACCCAACTCGTGCACATGGGCGAAGTACTCCACGCCCGGGATGCCCATGCGTACCACCGGGTCGCTAAACACGGCATCGTCCGAACACACGATGAGGTCGCAGCACCAGGCCAGCATCAAGCCGCCGGCGATGCAGGCCCCTTGGACCGAAGCGATCATGGGTTTGGGGAGTTCCCGCCACCGCTGGCACATGCCCAGGTACAGTTCCTGCTCCCGGGCAAAAAGATTCTCGGCGCCGCCTTTGTCCTCATGGGGGTACCAAGTGGTGGCAATGCGCTCGAAGTCCTTGTGGATGTCCCGTTGCTCGGTGCCGATGTCATGACCGCCGCTGAAGTGTTTGCCGCTTCCTGCCAGCACGATGACCTTGATCTCGTCATCGTCGACCGCTCGCCGAAAGGCTTCATCCATCGCTCGCGTCATGGCGGCAGTCTGCGCATTGGCTGCATCGGGGCGATTCATAGTGACCCAGGCCACGGGGCCTCGCTGTTCGTAGACCACCCAATTCGTCATGGGGGACCCCCTTCCCTCGCAAATGTATTGAGGACGTCCTCGGCCTCTTGGCTGATCTGTGTGAGCAGCTGCGCGACGCTCGGCACGTGGTCGATCGCGCCACAGACCTGCCCGGTCGGCATGATGCCCACGTCCGTTTGACCGTCGGCCATGGTGGCTTTCGTGAGCATGGGCGCATTGGCGGCCATCATCACTTGGCTCATGGTGAGACCGTGCCGCCCCCGCATGCTGATCCCGGCCTTAAGCAGGCTCCAGATCGAGTTGCCGGTGAGTTTTTTAAATGCCCAGGCCGATCGCAGGGTGAGCAGTAATCGGCGAATTGATCCGGCGTTTTCAAGACCACGTACAAAAGCGGTGTTCAGGACCCGCTGGGGATGCCCGTCGATGGCTCGAGTGACCAGAGTATCGGTCACCGAAGCCTGCAGATAGCGATCCTGAATCGGTGCTGAAGCCAGACTCTCTTGGGTCATGAGAAAGCGCGTTCCCATCGCAATGCCGCTGGCACCCCAGGCCAGGGCAGCCACCAGGCCACGACCATCCTTAAAGCCGCCGGCTGCAAGCACGGGGATGTCCACAGCCCCCACCACTTGGGGCAGGAGAATGCTGGTGGGGATCCGGCCGGTGTGACCGCCCCCCTCTTGGCCTTGGGCGATGACCGCATCAACGCCCCACGCAGCCACTTTTTCTGCGTGCCGTGGTGCTCCCACCGTCGGCATGACCAAAACCCCCGCTTCTTTGAGTCGCTGCACATGGGCTTCTTTGGGCGCGGCGGCAAAGCTCACCAGCCGGACCTTCCGCTCGATGAGGATGTCGATGCGCTCCATGGCATCGGGGGTATCGCTGCGGATGTTGACGCCAAACGGCTTGTTGGTCTTGCCAAGTAAAGCATCGACGGCCGCCTCCATCTCCCCCATGCTCAGGGTGGCGGCTGCTAAGATACCCAGGCCTCCAGCCTCGCTGGTTGCCGCAGTGAGCTCGACGCCGCTGACCCATCCCATCCCGGTTTGTACAATGGGTTTCTCGATACCGACGAGTCGACAGAAGTCCGTCTTGAGAGCCGGGTGGTTCATGCCTCCCTCCGTAGCCAGTGGAGGATCTCAGCCGGTGGGTCTGGCATGACGGCCAATTGGTCTGAGACGACAAGTTCAAAGCCTGTCTGTTCGTGGACGAAAGCGAGATCGGTTTCCCCTTGGATCTGGACCAGCCGTAGGCTCTTTTGAGGCCCGCCGAAGTCCAAGACCCCCAGATTGGTCACCACGCGGTAGAGATCGAAGAAGCGTCGATTGGCTGGCCCCAAGGCCTCAGCGTGATTGGTACCCACCCCGCTGACGACATCCACCGTGTCCACAAAGACTCGAGTGCTGTGCTTGGGAACCCAGTAACTGGTGCGGTGGTTCATGGTGTTCCCGGGGGCCCCCCGAACCCCTAGCAACTGGACCTTGGGTTGGGGGTGGGGGCCGATGCAGCTGATGTTCTGGTTGCCAAAGCGATCCAGTTGACTGGCACCCATAAGGACGTGGCGTTTGCCATTCCACAAGGTTTCGAAAACCCGGGCGTAGTTCATCGGGCCCTCGATGGCGCCGGCCCCATCGATCAAGTGTGCGACCCCATCACTCAACATGAGATCAGGGTTGAGAAACCGCCGGCAAAGACGGGCTGCTTTTTGGGGCTCGGGGCCCATGGGGCTGGCAAGAATCTCGCCATCGTCGGCAAAAAGCTGGGCGAGGGCCCAAAGGCAACGTTCCTCGGCGGTCGCGGTCATGACAGACTCGCCAGGGCAGCAGCCAAGGGGTCTTCGGCGCCCACGGCGGCCGCGTACGCGGCCTGTGCGCTCTCGTCTCGAGGGTAGTCGGGTAAGCACTCGGTGAAGCCTGCGCCGCCCGGTACCTCGACGACACCTGTCACCTGCATTCGGGGAATCAGAATGCGGTCGACCGACCCTTCTGTGGGAAAGTCAGCCGTGTCGATGAGGCGCTCCGTGCTCAGAAAGACCTGCTGCGCTGCCCGGGCGAAGAGCTCGTCGAAGAAGGGATCCGGGCTGAGGATCTGCCCATTGCCGCCCACATCGGCCCGGTGCACGTGCAGAAGAGCTGCGTCCAAAGGCAGGGCCGGGACGGCGAGTAACGCTTCACCATCTTCGTAGGGGCTTGTGACGGTTTTGAGGTCTGGGTTGAGGGCGATCACCGAACTTCCAAGGCCGGCTCGGGTCGGTGTAAACGGCAGGCGGCGCGATGCGGCCTCAAGACCGAGAACCATCATACCCTCATCCCACTCTCGCACTTGGATTTCGCCCCGTTGTCTCGCCCGACGAAAGAAGGGCTCCAGGGGGATGGAATCCAGGCTGACAAAGCCATAGACCGCCTTACGGACCTTGCCGGCGGCACAGAGGAGTCCGAGATCGGGGCCGGCGAAACTGACGACGGTCAAATCTGTCACCGAGCTCTCGGCGAGGGCTTTCACCAGAGCCATCGGTTTGCGGCGACTACCCCAACCACCGATGCCCAGGGTCATCCCGCTTTCGAGTTTTCCGATCACCTCGGCGACAGTGCAGCGTTTGTCAGCCATCTTCGTCGCCGAACTCTGCGTGGCGACCTTCGACAAAGGCCTGGCGGGCCTCATCGGCCACCCCATCCAAGTTGAGTTCGAAGGTGAAACCCTGTTCGAAACGGTAGGAGCGGTTCACGTCCACCGGGTCGATACCGTTGAGGCACTGCTTGGCGGCCCGAATCACTTTGGGGCTCTTTTCAGCAATCTCCCGGGCCAACTCCCAGGCTGCGCCCATCAGCTCGTCTTCAGGCACCACCTGATAGACCGAACCATAACTTTTCAGTTCTTCGGCGGTGACGGTGGTGGCCGTATAGACCATCGCTCGAAGTTTGTGGGCGGGCACCAGGCGAGCAAGGTGAGTGGCTGCACCCAAAGCACCCCGATCCACCTCCGGCAGGCCGAACTCCGTACCCTCGCCGGCGATAATAATATCTGCATTGCCCACCAGTCCCATGCCGCCGCCCAAGCAGTAGTTGTGGACGGCAGCGATGACCGGAACCTCACATTCGTAGACAGCCTTGAAGGCCGCGTAGCAGCCCCGATTGGCGTTAAGGAGCGCCCTAAACCCTGGGGTGGTCTGCATCTCCTTGATGTCCACCCCCGCATTAAAGCCCCGCCCGGCAGCCGCTAGAATCAGTGCACGGATCTCGGGATCTCGACCCAGTTCGGTAATCTGGTCGGCGAGCGAGAACCAATCGTCCACCTTCAAGGCATTCACCGGGGGAAGATCGACAACGACCTCGGCGATACCTTCAAGGACACGGCGTTGGATCGGCATGGGCGGTCTCCGGGGGCTAGCAGAACGAAGTGAAACGTGTTTCAGTTTGGCGGTCAACCCGGCGCCTGGAGGCCGAAGCGTATGGAAGAGGGGACACGGGGAGATCTGCTCGACGGAACGATTCCGCGAATGCTGGATCGCGTCGCCCGTGAACACGCCCACCGGACGGCCATCGAAGAGGGTGAGATCCGAATCAGCTATTTCGAGTTGAGCTTTGGCGCTCGGCGCATCACCGCGGCCCTGATGGCCGCTGGTATCAAGCCAGGGGACCGGGTCGCGATTTGGGCACCGAACTGCTGGGAGTGGATTTCGGTGGCCTTGGGGATCCACGGTGCCGGGGCCGTATTGGTTCCGCTGAACACCCGCTACAAGGGCATCGAGGCGGCGACGATTCTCAATCAGAGTCGGGCCCGCCTCTTGTTCACCATCCAGGGCTTCCTCGATACGGATTATCTGGCCCTTCTTGCAGCCGTAGGCAGCGAGTGTCCTCACCTGGAGCGCACGGTCTTATTGCGGGGTGATGGGGGGATAAGTCTCAATGCGTTTATAGATTTGGGTCAGGGCCAGGACCCGGAGCGGGTTTGGTCGCAGGTTCGCCCAGAAGACCCCAGTGACGTCTTGTTTACCTCGGGCACGACGGGGGCTCCCAAGGGGGCGGTCTGCCATCACGGTCAGACCCTACGGGCCTACAGTGACTGGGCCCACGTGGTCGGCTTGAAAACTGAGGATCGCTATCTTGTCGTGGCCCCCTTCTTCCATTGTTTTGGTTACAAGGCGGGCTGGTTGGCCGCATTGCTCAGTGGCGCCACCATCCTCCCCCAGGCTGTCTTTGACGCCGGCCAAGTGCTGGAGCGCATCGGTCCTGATCGGGTGACGATGTTGCCGGGGCCGCCGGCTCTCTATCAAAGCTTACTGGCCCACCCGGGCTTGGGCGATCACGACATCAGTAGCTTGCGGTTGGCGGTCACGGGGGCCGCTGTCATTCCCGTCGAATTGATCCAGCGAATGCGGGAGACACTGGGCTTTGAGACGGTCATCACGGGTTACGGGCTTACGGAGGCCTGCGGCATCGCCACCATGTGCCGGCATGGAGACGATGACGAGACCATCGCGACGACCAGCGGGCGGGCCATCCCTGGCGTCGAGGTCTGTGTGGTCGACCGGGATGGGTCTGCCTGTCCAGCGGGCGAACCTGGAGAGATTTTGGTGCGCGGCTACAACTTGATGAGTGGCTTTCTCCACGACGATGTTGCGACGGCCCAGGCCATCGACGCGGAGGGCTGGCTGCATACCGGTGACATCGGCATTCTCAACGAGGCCGGAAACCTCCGTATCACCGACCGACTCAAAGACATGTTCATTGTCGGTGGCTTCAACGCTTATCCGGCCGAGATCGAGTCGATCATCCTGCGCCGGGAGGATGTGGCCCAGGTGGCGGTGATCGGTGTGCCCGATGAGCGTCTTGGCGAGGTGGGTATTGCTTTCGTGGTGCCGAGCGGAACGGCTTTTGTGGACGAACTCGAACTTCGAGACTGGTGCCGAGCGCATATGGCGAATTTTAAGGTGCCCCGCCGAGTTGAGGTGGTGGAGGCTCTGCCCATGAATGCCACGGGTAAGGTCACGAAGTTTGTCTTACGGGAGTGGATCGCCTGACGTTTGGGCGAGGGAAGCTAGATAGAGTAACCCCCGTCGACGTGGAGTGTTTGGCCCGTGATATAGCTGGCCTGATCGCTCAGCAGGAAAGCCACGGCGGCAGCGACCTCATGGGCCTGACCGAAGCGGCTGAGGGGAATGTTCGCTTTAGCCGAGGCCAACCAGTTGTCGGCCAGTTGTTCCTCTTTCAATTCCAGGAACATGCCCGCCTCGATCACGCCGACCGCAACGCAGTTCGCCCGCAGTCCGTAGCGGCCTTCCTCTTTGGCCAAGGCCCGCAGGTAGGCGGTCACGCCGGCCTTGGGCACGGTGGAGAGGGCATCCTGACTCGCATGGCGCTCCAAGGCTGCAGAGGTGAGCGCAACCACGGCCCCTCGGCGCCGACGTAGGCCATCGCAGGCACCCCCGACGAGGGCGATGAGACCTAAGAGTTCGGTCTCGAGGCCTGCTCGGAAATCACCGGGCTCGAAGGTCGCGGCGTAATCCATGGTCAGTTCCGGACCCGCCGCCTGTACCAGTCCATCGAGGTCGCCCAGTTCCTGGACGCAACGGGCCACATCGGCGTGTTGGCGAAGATCGAGAGCGATGGCCCGAGCCTGCAGTTCATGGGCCAGGGCATCGGGGGCTTGGCGGCCTGCCAGGATCAACTCGGTCTGGGGGTTTGCCAGCGCCTTGGCGATGGCTGTCCCCAAGCCTCCCCGGGCGCCAGTGATCAAAATTCGTCGTTGCTTCATAGGCTTAGATCCTGTTTTGGGCCGCCCCGTTTACAGGGCTCCCACTTTGTTCCAGCCTCTGTGGGCAAAAAAGGGAAGGCCCACCATGACAGGAATTTGCGGTGGACGCGTCGTCATTGTCACCGGTGCCGGTGGCGGCATCGGTAGAGAACACGCCTTGGAGTTCGCCCGCCAAGGGGCGCAGGTGGTTGTGAATGACCTCGGGACTGACGCCAGTGGTGGCGGGCGTGACGGAACGTCGGCCCAGGCGGTGGTGGATGAGATCAAGGCCTTGGGCGGCGAGGCGATCGCCGACTCGACCGACGTGACTGACTTCGCCGGCTGTCAGGCCCTGGTTCAGCGTGTTGTTGAGACCTTCGGTGGTCTCGACGTGGTGGTGAACAACGCAGGCTTTTTGCGGGATCGTATGTTCGTGTCTTGCACCGAGGAGGAGTGGGACAGTGTGGTTGGGGTGCACTTAAAAGGTCATTTTTGTCTCTCCCATCATGCGGCTGCTTATTGGCGCGCAGAGTCGAAGGCCGGTCGAACGCGGGATGCCCGCATCATCAACACCTCAAGCGGTGCGGGGCTGCTCGGTAGTGTGGCGCAAGCTGCCTACAGTGCAGCGAAAGGCGGCATTCTCTCCCTCGGTCTGGTGCAAGCCGCCGAACTGGGTCGCTACGGGGTGACGGTCAACACCATTTGCCCTGCGGCCCGCACCCGGATGACAAAGGAGGCCTTCCCGGAGATGATGGCCAAGCCTGAACACGGCTTCGACGCCATGGACCCAGCGAACATCGCCCCCTTGGCCGTCTGGTTGGGATCCAGCCAGAGTGCGCAGATTACGGGGCGTATCTTTGAGGTGGAGGGGGGCATGGTGGCCTTGGCTGGCGGTTACCATCGGGTTGCCCTACGGACCAAGAGTGCCCGTTGGGAGTCCGAGGAGATTAAGCACATCATTGAAGGGTTGCTCACCGAGGCGCCCACGCCTTTACCGGTGTACGGCACGTGAACAAGGTCGCCCTGGTCACTGGCGGCACCCGCGGGATTGGCCGAAGTATTACCGATGGCTTTCTTCAGGCTGGCTACCACGTTGTTGCGGTGGCCCGCCGTGAGCCTGTCGGCGATCTCGGAGGGGCTCAATTCTTTACCGCCGACCTGCGCGAACCAGAGGCTGTTGAGGGCATGATGGAGCAGGTTCTGGCCAGTCTAGGGCGTCTGGACGTGCTGGTGAACAATGCCGGCGGGAGTCCCTTTGCCCTGGCTGCGGAGGCCAGTCCTAACTTTCACGACAAAGTGATCCGCTTGAACCTGTTGGCACCCCTGCATTGTGCCCAGGCAGCCAATCGAATCATGCAAGCTCAGGATGAAGGGGGCGTCATTATCAACATCGCTTCGGTCAGCGGGCTTCGACCCAGTCCCGGCACAGCCGCCTACGGGGCTGCGAAAGCAGGACTCATCAGTTTGAGCCGAAGCCTTGCCGTGGAATGGGCGCCGAAAGTTCGGATGAACGCCATTGCGGCGGGTCTGGTTCGGACAAAAGACAGTGAAGCCCACTATGGTGGGAGCGAGGGACTTGCTCGGGTGGCGGCAACGGTCCCCTTGGGTCGCATGGCTGAGCCCCATGATGTGGCCTCACTCTGTGTTTTTCTAGCCAGTGAAAAAGCCGCCTATCTCAGCGGGAGTTGTCTCGAACTCCACGGGGGCGGTGAGGCACCGGCCTTCCTGGCAGCTGCCCGAGGCGAGGATTAAGCAGGCTCGGTGAAGTCCGCGGTTAGGCTCGCGGTCAGCACCACCTGGTTCTCCTGGTTGAGCAAGGCCAACTCCACCGTGACCAAGCGCTGTTCTTCGTCGAGTTCGGCGATGACGCCGCTGCCCGTCAACGAATCACCGGGCCAGACCATCTGCTCGAACCGGCAGCGAAAACTGCGGACTCGATGGGGGCCGATGCGTGCTGCTGCCCAGGTGGCGAGCGCACCGGCCGGATACATGCCCACCACCAAGGGCGCCTCGTAGCCGGCCTCTTTGGCAAAGGGCTCATCGTGATGGATGGGCTGAAAGTCGCCGCTAGCTCCCTGATAGCGCACGATGTCGGTGCGGCTGATCGGCCCCAAATGCAGCCCAGGACTTAAGCTGCTGCCGGTCTCAAGATCGTCCCACCCGAGGGGGTTTTGCCTACTCATGGGGGAACTCCAGAGCCCGCATGATCGCCTCGGCCCGAAGCTGCTCTTTGTCGTCTCGAAAGTCGGTCACGACATCGACAAAGGTGAGCGTTTTGCCAGCCCGGTTGGTCTTTTCATAGATTCGATCCACCCGGCTCGTCGCGGTGAGTCGATCGCCCAATCGGGGCGGGGGGCCATGGAAACGGAACTCCTGTTCAGCGTGAACGCTTCGACTGGGATCGAAACCGATGGCCTCTTTCACGTCGGCCCCTTGCACCCGGGCCTCCCAAAAGAAGGCGCTCGTGAGGTAAGTGGGGGGGATCAACGAGCCGAAGGCCTCCACATCACCGCCGGTGGCTTCGAGGAATTCGAGGACCTTGCCCCGCTCAACCGGGAATTCAAAGCGATTGCCGACGAGGCCCTCCGCCGCCTTGTTCACCATGGCGTCAGGCCCGCTGGGAGCTGACCGGGACGATTTCGCCGGTCATGTAGGAGCTGAGGTCGCTGGCGAGAAAGACGATGACGTTCGCCACCTCCCAAACCTCCGCGGCCCGGCCAAAAGCCTCCCGTTTGCGGAGGGACTCCAAGAGTTCGGGCCCGGTCGCTTTCTCTAAAAAGGGGTGCATCGCCAGGCTCGGTGCGACGGCATTGATACGGATATCATGCTCCGCTGCCTCGAGCGCAGCACAACGGGTCAGAGCCATGACACCGGCTTTTGCGGCCGCGTAATGGGTCTGACCTTTTTGCGCCCGCCACCCGAGCACGCTGGCGTTGTTGATGATCGCACCACCCTCACCCTTCATCATCGACCGCATCCCGGCTCGTGTGCAGCGCATGGTGCCGGTGAGGCTCACATCCAAGATGCGCTGCCAGGTGGAGTCCTCCATGGTGATGAGGGGGTCCATCCCGCCGAGCCCTGCGTTGTTGACGAGGACGTCCAGGCCACCCATGCGGACTTCGGCTTCATGAAAGAGCCCGTCCACCGCCCCTTGGTCGGTCACGTCACAGGCCACGGCGTACACGGTGCCTAAACCCATCCCTCGCAGCTCGTCGGCAGCCTCGTTCAGGCGCCGCTCGTGGTGATCGGAGATGAGCAGATCAGCCCCCTCTTCGAGGCAACGCTTCGCCGTCGCAAACCCAATCCCAGTTCCGGCTGCCGCAGTGACAACCACTCGGCGGCCTTTCAGGAGGTCACGGGCTTCCGGATAAGGTGGGGGACGCTTCAACGGGCACTCCTCGGCAGGCCCAGGGCCCGCTCTGCGATGAGGGTTTTTTGGATCTCGTTGCTGCCGGCATAGATCGTATCGGCCCGACTGAACAAGAAGACCCGTTGCAGCCGGGTGAGTTCGCCGTCCGTTTGGGCTCGCTGGGAGGCCGGGCCCAGGACGTCCATGGCCAACTCCCCCATTTTGCGGTGCCACCGGGCCCAATAGAGTTTGTTGATGGCGCCAACGGCGCTGGGTTGATCGGTTTGCAGATGATGGATCATGCGCCAAGCATTCAAACGCATCACCCGAAGCTCCATCCAAGACTGGGCCAGGCGGTCCTGAATCAGGGGATCGTCGAAACAACCGTTCTGCTTCGCTGCGTTCGTGATGTCTTGGAGTTCATTGAAGAAGTTGAGTTGCTGACCGAAGGTTGATGCTCCTCGCTCGAAGCCTAGGGTTGCCATGGCGACGGCCCAGCCATCTCCTGGCGCCCCCACGCAATGGCCAAGTTCTGTCACCGCGCCATCGAAGAACACTTCATTGAACTCGCTGGTCCCCGTGATTTGTTTGATGGGGCGAATCGTAACCCCTGGTTGGTCCATCGGCACCAAGAGATAACTGAGACCCTGGTGCCGTTGACTGCCCAATTCCGTCCGGCACAGGACAAAACACCAATCGGCCACATGGGCGAGGCTGGTCCAGGTCTTTTGGCCCGTCAGAACCCATTGACCATCACGAACTTCCGCCCGGGTTTGAACCCCCGCAAGATCACTGCCTGCATTGGGTTCACTGTATCCTTGGCACCAGTAATCGGTGCCTTGTTGAATGGCGGGAAGAAAGCGGCCCTTTTGTTCGTCGCTACCATGATGAATCAGGGTCGGCCCCAGCAGGGTTTCGCCGATATGGCCCAGGCGCCCCGGGCCTTGGGCCGCGGCATAGGCTTCATGGAAGAGCACCTCTTGGACGAGGCTCAACGCTCGGCCCCCAGCCAACTGGGGCCAACTTAAGCACGTCCAGCGGTTCGCACCGAGATGTTGCTCCCAAAGTTTGCGTTCCTCGATCAGCGCATCCTCATCGCTGGGGCCGCCCCGGCCTCGCAGATGCTGCCAATCCCCGGCGAGCTGTTCTTCGAGCCACTCGCGCACCTCATCTTGAAAGGTTCGATCTTCAGTTTGGAGGCTCAGGTCCATCAGGGGGCCTCCGCAAGAGGGCGGTCGAGGCCGCCCAGGGCGATAAAACGCCGGCGTTGAAAGCTGGGGTCGCCCCAGAGGGTTCGACTGCCCTGGGCCCGCTTGAAAAAAAGGTGAACAGGATGCTCCCAGGTGATGGCGATACCGCCAAGCACTTGAATGCAGGTCCCGGCACAGAAGAAGAAGGCCTCCGATGCGGTGGCTTGGGCCATGGCGATCTGCATGGCCGTCTCTTCACGCTCATGTTCAGCGGCATGGGCCGCGGCATAGACTGCGGAACGGGCACTCTCCACCTGCAGCAGCATCTCAGCACAGTGATGTTGGATGGCCTGGAAGCTGCCGATAGGGCGACCAAATTGATGGCGGTCCTTGGCGTAACTGACGGCCAGATCCAAGCAGGCTTGGGCGCCGCCAAGACTCTCAGCGGCGCTGTAGAGTTGGGCCCGATTCAGAATCCTCTCCACCGCATCACCGCCGCCGAGGCGTTGGCATGGAGTTCCCTCGAAGGTGATGGTTGCGAGGGGGCGACCAGGATCCATGGCCGCTTCGCCGCAGACCGTCAGGCCAACCGCGCTCGCCTCGACAGCAAAGAGCCCTAGATGGCCTCCAGCCTCCCGCGCAACCACGAGAAACAGGTCCGCTGCCCCGCCGTGGAGGACAAAGTTTTTACGCCCGAAGATCTGTCCCCCTCGCACCGTCGACTCAAGGTCCGTTAAGGCCAGGCTGCCCCGGCCTTCGAGGACGGCCAGTGTCACCTGAAGGTCCCCTTTCACGATGGCCTCGACCCAGCGCTGATCCGGGCTGAAGCTGAGGGCGTCGAGACCGATCGCAACCGTGCTCAAGTAGGGGCTCGACCAGTGTCTGTTCCCCATGACCTCAAGGAGGGCAGCCACCGTCACAGGCCCGCCAGCAAGGCCACCGACCGCTTCCGGGGCGTTAAGGCCTAAGAGACCCAGCTCCGCGGCCTGGGCCCAGGCCTTGGTCTCGTCGGTCTTCTCGGGACTGAGGAGGGTATGCGTGGGATTGAGGCCATCGAGAAAGGCGCCTACGACCTGCCGCAATTCGAGTTGAAGCTCATTGAACTCAAAGCGCACGCAAGTTCCTCCTGGGGCCTTCTAGGGGATGGAGGACGAATCTGGCAATGCGAGGCGCCGACGCCCTAGGGGCTGCTCCACCAAATCGGACTGCTCCAGGCCCGCTCTTGGATCAGCTTGGGGACCTCTGGATCGTGGCAAGCCTCGGGGCGGGCATCGGCCGCAAGTCGTCGGCAGTCCTGTTGGCTCCACCGGCAGCGAGGATGCTCAAGAATGCGGGCGTAGTAGACGGCCCGCTGGCTCGGTTCAAAGTCCAGATCTTCGAAGGTTCCACACAGACTATCGGCGCCGCGACCCTGGGCCTCGCAAGTCTCTGCGTCCGTACGGTAGTCACCGCCGCTTTCCGCCAGATCGATGACCGATTGGTGGGCCTGGCCATCCCCGTCAATCCAGAGCTTCACAAGTTGGATCCGCTCCAGCGGTGCCGGATCTTCACCCTCGAGATCGGGGGCCCTCAAAGCACTGACGACGAAGCGTGGCTTGCCGTCGAGCCAGCCGGGTGCGGGCAGGTCCATGCCCATTGGGACCCCTTGGGCGTAGGCAGTTTTGACGAGATCGGGGTCGTCACAAAGATCCGTGGGAAGATCCCAGCCGCCGAAAAATCGCAGACTGATTCGGGGGCCACTGGTGCCCCAGGACTCCCGCCGGTGAAGGGCTTCGAAGATGGCATCGCGGCTGTTCTCATAGGCCCAGACGCCGACGAGGCCACCGCCGGTGCTGCGCCAGGCGCTGGTGGTGAGACTTTCGTCGCCTCCCAGTCGGGCCTCGGGAGACCACTCCACCCGGCCTGTATGACCCTTCCAGGCCTTTTCGCTCACGTGGCCGGGGCTTGCATTGTGGGTGTCGGTGCTGGCGATGACACCCAACTTGAAGGGGTTGACGCCGCTGCGTTCGGCCTCCTGCATGCCCTCGATAAGGGCCCCTCGGAGGTAGTCTCGAACGGAGGTGCAACCCCCGCCAGTCATGCCGAATTGTCCCGTCCCATCACCACAGTCTTCACTGTCTTGCGGGAGGGCTTTTTCGAAACCGCACTGCTCGTCCACGGCGCCGAGGATCGACCCCAGACCTGTCATGCATTCCATGTCACCTTTATGCTGAAAGATCTCCATGCTGCGTTCCATGTCCTGGCGTAGCTGGTTGGCTTGCGCTCGGGCCGTCGTGCTTAGGCCCTCGGGGTGTTCGACTCGGAACATCTTACCGTTGCTGAGGTTGCTGTTGTGGGGAATCACCAAGGCTTCACAGCCCTCAATACCCTCGTTGCACTGGGTTTTCAGCGCTCGCCAAAGGCCTTCTGGCTCCGGTTCATCCAAATAGGTGATGGGGCTCGGTGTCGTCCCATTTCGGAAGATGACGTTGCGGTGCAGGTTGGAGACCCCTGTGGCTGCGGTGTACTCGTAGCCGTGGAAGCTTGTGAAGCGGCAGGCTGAACTGCGATCGTAGGCTGCCTCCGTCGCGGCCTGGATTCGGTCCCAGACGCTGGTACTGCGAGCCAGGCAAGCGGCGTCGCAAAAGGCGGGATGGGCCGGGACCACTTCCGCCAGGATCATCCCCAGCGTCATCGTTGAGAGGTTGGTGCCCTGGCGGTAGGTGGCACAATCGGCCGTCTCGTAGCCGGTGGCCGCCGGATCAAGACAGGTTTGCACCTCACCGAAGAACTCGGCGTGGTCGGTCACTGCGGCAAAGTCCAGCGGCGCAGGGAGTTGGAGTTGCCGGGTGCCTTCGCCGTTTTCATCCAGTGGGGGTAGGGTGATCGAGGCCCCTTGGGCGAAGGCGTAGGCGTCTTCAGGGCCTTTGCGGACGTGCTCGGTCCAGGCATCAAAAGAGAGCGCCGTGTGGACGTGAAGATCACCGAAGAGCGCTATTTTCTCCTCGCTTCGCTCCGCACAGACGGCTCGAGTCTCACTGTAGACGAGGTCATACTGACCCAAGGGCTGGGCGCAGCCGCCAAAAAACAGAGCGAGGAGCAGGCGCTTCATAGGCCCAGAATGGCCCCGCTCCGCTCAACGGTCCAGGCCAGCCCGATGCCGCCGGCTGTGTAGGCCCCGAGTTGTTCCGCGCGCTTGAGCCAGGATGAACCCCAGCGAGCGAGCATCCAGGCGAGGGCCAGCAGCCCGGCGATGACCATCAGTTGGGCCAGTTCAAGGCCCAGATTGAAGCCGACCAGTTTGGGAAGCAGATCCCCGCGATCGAGGCCGAGTTGATCCAGCATACCGGCGAAGCCTAGACCATGGATTAAGCCGATGCCGATGACAAACGGCCCGCGCATTCTCTCGCGGTCCAGCAAGGCACTGCGGGCGACAAGGACGATGGAGACGGCGATCAGTGCTTCCACCACAGGGGGGGGGAAGCGGAGCCAGCCGAAGCCAGCCAAGGTGAAGGAAGCCGCGTGACCCAGGGTGAAGGCGGTCACAAGGATGACGAGGGTTTTCAGGCTGCGCACGCCCAAGCTCAGGACCAAGAGAAAGAGCAAGTGATCCCATCCCGCAAGCAGGTGTTCAAAGCCCAAGCGCAGGCTCGCCCCGAGCCCGGGACCTGGTCCAGGCGCCTCGGGTAACACCAAGGGTTGGGGCAATTGGGCGCTCGTCTCCAGGGTCTCGCCGTCTTCCTGCAGCCGAGCGATGATCATCGGGTGGGCGCCTTTGGGTCGATGAAAGGCGATGGTGGCACCCCGTAGGCTCGAGCCACAGGTTAAGCGACCCTGCAGGGGGTACACAGGCAATAATGCTGTTTGGCAGCGGGTGGGAAAGCGAGGACTCAATTTTTGAGCCCCCTTGCCTCGGGTTGCGAAAGAGAAGCGGTAGTTGCCCGGTCCACTGGCCTGGAGGTCAAGGAATCCGAGTCCGCCGTCATGGGCCGTGGCAGCCGGCGCGAAGGCCAGCAGGAGGATGAAGAGCGCCCCGTTCCTCACCGTTCGATCCGATAGCTTTGTTTGAGGTCTTCAAGGCGGGCTTCGCCTTCAGCGCCGCGAGCGGTCTTCTCAAGCCGGCGCCGCACATCAGCCTGCAAGATGTCCGCTTTGGGTAAGCCCGGCGCCTTGTCCTCCAAGAGCCGAATCAAATGGAAGCCGAAACTGGACTCGATGGGCCCCTGCCAGCGCGGACCCATCGGCAGTTTGAACAGGGCCTCTGCGAAGGGGGCGCCCAGGCGTTTCGCCAGTCCCGTTTGGTCGATGGGTCCGAGGACTCGGCCATGGATAAAGGGGTCCCCTAAACGGGGCGGTGTGTCTTTCGCCCCTTCGTCCATCAGACCCTCCAAAGCCTTGGCTGCATCCGATTGCGCCTGATCCTGGCGACGCTGTCGGCTGAAGAAGAGATGGACAAAGCGACGCCTTCTCGGGAGCGCTAACTCCTCTTGATGCTGCTCGATATAGGCCTGCACTTCCGCATCGGAAGGGGGCTCAGGGGGAAGCCCATTTTCTAGAAAAAACCGCATCGCCTGGGCCAGGCGTCGTCGGACCACAGGATCGTTGCGGTCAAGACCGAGACGACGGGCCTCTCGACTGAGCATCTCCATCTCGATCCAGGCCGTTTCAAGGCCCGCGAGCTCAGCCTCGCTTGGGGCCCGGCGCCGCTGCCGCTCGAAGTCCTTTTTCAGCCCGTCTCGAATGGACTGACTGAGTTGGATCACGCGCTCAGTGTTCGGCTCCGGTGTCCGGAACCAAAGCAGCAGGCCAGCGATCAATAGAAAGGGGATGAGGGGTTCATTGCGGAGGAAATTCATCGCCCGTAATTCCGGTCTATGAGTCCCGCGGGACGCGGGCCGAGATCGTGCGTGGGATGTTCATCCAAACGAGGAGTTCCGGCGTTAAAAAGGGCTTTCCATTGTTGACGAGTGCAACGGAGATATCCCGTTCTGGATCGGCCCAGCAGAGAATATTGGTAAAGCCCAAATGCCCAAACGCCTTCGGTGTTTTTGCCCCATAGAGACCCATCAGCGGCGAACCGAGCATGAAACCCAGACCATAGCGGATCGGCAGGAGAATGATCTTATCGATCTCAGCGACGTTCTGCTCCATCACCGCGGCCCGTACGGAGGATTCCTTAAAGATCCTTCGGCGGCCGTACTTTCCGCCCCGCAGGAGGCATTCGAAGAAGGCCGAGAACTCGTGGGCGGTACCTACGATGTTCCCACTGGGGACCACCCCGGTGAGAAAACGCGGGTCGTTCGTCAACTCCACAATGCCGTCCATGTCTTGGTCGAGGGCCTTGATCAGTTGGCGATTAAAGGGGGGCAGACTGGGTGGACCGGTGGCCGCCTCTCGGGCCACGTGGTCCAATTGGTCGGGCCTGATGCCGTAGCTAAAGTTGAGCTTCATCGGCTCGGTGACCCAATCGTGCAGCACCTGACGCAAGGGCATCCCCGTACGCCGCTCGAGGAGGGCTTGGATCAGGAAGCCGCCATTGACCGCTTGATAGGCCAGGCCGGTGCCAGGTGTCCCTGTCGGTTCGGCCTCCTTCAAGGCCTGGAGCAACATGACGGGATCATGGAGGACATCGAGATTGGTGGTCTGGGGGTGGGCCATATGGAGCCCCGCCCGGTGGCTTAAGACTTGCCGCAGCGTGATGTCATCGCGGCGCCTTCCAGCCAGGTCGGGCAGGTAGGTCACGATGGGTTCATCTAGATCCACCAGGCCCTTTTCCACGGCCTTCATGGCGAGCATGCCCGTGATCGCTTTGGAGCCACTGAACAGATTAAAAAGTGTGTCTGGCTGGGCCCGCACCAGGGGCATGTCGTCGGGGTCTCCCGGACCATTCCCCCGACTGTGACCGATGCTTCGCTCCAGGATCACTCGGCCCCGCCGACGGATCGAGAGACTCATTCCTGGCTGGAGGCCTAGACGGTAGTAGTTCCGAACTGAAGCCCAGATGCCCTCGACGATCTCCGGTGTGAGGTCGCCGGCTTCTGCCGGCTCCTCTGCGTCGCTGACCGTCGTGACCTGATCGGGATCGAAGCGCTTTTTGACTCGCCGCCAAAGGCCTCTCAAGGGGCCCCCAAGAACTGCAGCACAGCCCGATTGAAGCGCCGCTTATGTTCGAGGTTCGGCGCATGGGCGGCATTGCGGAGCACTTCAAGCTGGCACAGGTCCCCGAGTTTGCGCTGGAGTCGCTTGGCCAGGGACAGGGGGAAAATGGCGTCGTGCTCACCCCAGATCAGGAGCGTGGGCGCCTGGGGGGGGTGCCGGGGCGTTTGGGAACGTTCCCCCTCGAGGTAGTCGAGTAGATCCAGCAGGAGTTCTCGTTTTCCTTCAAGCTGCTGGTTCATCAGGACCCTGTGTGCGTCCCGCAGGAGGGGAAGGGGAATCCAGGGGGGCTTGTGCCAGGCGACCGCCATCAATCGGCGGAGGTCCTTGGGCTCCTCGGGCAACAGTAACTCGGTAATATGCTGGACACCTAAGGTCTCGAGGGACGCGTGATGATCGACCTTGGTGATCTCATCCCCGGGACAGCCGACAAGGATCATCCGGCGGATACGGTCCGGGAATTTGGTTGCCAAGGTGTAGGTGACGAAGCCGCCATAACTCATGCCCAGGAAGTCGGCCTGATCGATGCTCAGATCGTCGAGAAGGGCGCAAACCGCCTCGGCCTGATGGGTGATGCTACGACCCGGTGTGGCGGTGGTACTGCGGCCAAAAAACAAGAGATCGGGGATAATGAGACGGTGTTTTTTTGCCAGCGCCGCCACCTGGGGATGCCACTGCCACAGGGCGCTGGCACCGAAGCCGTGGAGTAGGACCAGAGGGGGCCCGTCCCGATCACCTAGCCAATAGCTCAGTTCACCGTTGGGGGTTTCAACGAGGCATTCTTTGAGCCCACTGCGGCGGAAGCGACGCTTGAGCAGGCTCTCATGCAGTCGTGTTGGGCTGAGTCGTCGTCTGAGCACGATTCCGAATTCCTTAGGGGCAAAGACAGGCAGGAATGGGCGCCCGCTGGGCCCCGGTCTGTGTCCCCGTAAGGCTGATAAAGGTGCGGCTCGGTTCACGGTTGGGGATCTCCACCTTTTCCATCTCCACGGTGGAGAGATCGGCCGAAAAGACGAGATTGTTGAGCTTTTGATCGTAACGGTCATTCTGGGGGTTATCCCCCTCCTCCAGGCCAGCGGTGCCGCACATGACACCCTCGCAATGGACGTTGCCGGAGGTGCGCATATCCTGGGCACAGCCAGGGCCGCTCGCCCCCGACTCGGGCGTCCAACTGTTCCGGTCGACGCCGAAACCCTCCCCTGGTGTGCAAGCATCCCAGGTGAGGATGTTCCCTTGGAGGTCACCAATGCCAGCCCCACAGGGCGCTGGGCCGACCTGAACACTGTTTTGTGTCGTCGTACGAATACCGAAGGAAGTGACCTCAAAGTCCTCTCGGAAGTTGAGTTCGAGCAAATGGCTTTGCCCGGAACCGGGACCATCCTCACCGCCTGGTACCCGGATGCGTAAGACGCCCGGTGTGAGTGGTTCGACGTTGTCGCCGGCCCCCAGCGGGGTTTCCTCGATATGAAATGAGCCGCCGATTTCGTAGCTGAGCACCCAGCTCTCGCCACAATCACCGACCCCCACATCAGCGGGGGAGGTCCCCCCATCGGGGATTTGGCCCCCATCGCCACCTGGGGCGGGCCCACCATCGCCGTCTGGACTGGACGGACAGCCGATGAGGAGGGAGCAAAAGAGTGCCACAACACGGATCATGAATGCAGTGTGGCACGAAATAGGGGCTCCTTGCGAGTTGCAGTCGCCCGCCCCTAGACCACCAGACTAGAACGTGTTTCAGTCGAGCTGATGAAACCTTGGGATCACGAATTCGATCTATTGGTCGTGGGTAGTGGCGCAGCGGCCCTTTCCACCGCCCTGCGCGCCCATGATCTCGGGGCCCGCGTCCTCTTGGTCGAAAAGTCCAGTCACTGGGGTGGTTCCACGGCCATGAGTGGTGGTGTGTGTTGGGTTCCTAACCATCCTTGGATGGACTCCGTTGGCATCGAGGACAGCCGTGAAGAGGCTTTGACCTATTTAGGCCACGTGACGGCGGGGGAAGTGGAGCCGGCGCGTCTTGAAGCCTATGTCGATGGGGCCCACCGCTTGTTGCGTTGGGCGAGCGAGACGAGCCACCTCGCGTTTGATCCGATTCCCGCCTATTGTGACTATTATCCCGAGGCACCGGGGGGAAAGCCCGGTGGTCGGAGCATGGACAGCCGGCCCTTTGATGGGGCTCGACTAGGCCATGCGCTCGAGACGCTTCGGCGTCCCCATCCCCAGAGCCAGATCCTTGGCCTTTTTGGTATTACCGCGGCCCAGGCTCAGACTCTCCTTGCAGGTTCTCTCCTGGCTCGGATGTGGCTGATGCTTCGTTGTTTTGTGGGCTATTTTCTCCGGGGGTTGAAGCGACGTCGTTTCGGTCGAGATACCCGCCTAACTACGGGCAATGCACTTTGCGCCCGTCTTCGGCGGAGCCTGATGGATCGGGGGGTTGAACTCTGGTTGGAGAGCCCTTGTCGTGAACTCGTGACCGAAGACGGACGGGTCATGGGTATCGTGGTCCAAAAAGGCGAGACAAGCCTTCGGTTGCGAGGGCGTTGGGGCGTGATGTTGGCCGCCGGTGGCTTCGAGCGCAGCCAGGTGCTGCGAGACCGTTTTCATCCCTTCGAGTCACAAACCGACTGGAACGCTGGCAATGAGGCAAATGAGGGCGATGGGATTTTGATGGGTGAGGTCGCCGGTGGGGATTTGCGCTTGATGGACCAGTTGTGGTGGACCCCGGTGAGTCAAGTTCCGCGCAGCGAATTTGCCTGGGTTCTCGTGGTGGAAAAGAATCTACCGGGCTCCATTTTTGTGAACGCCCAAGGGCAGCGATTCATGAACGAGGCCGAGCCTTATCTGGACGCAGGTCGGCACATGCTGTCCCAAGGGCCCTGTTGGTTGCTGTTCGATGCTCGCTACCGGCATCTTTATCCCTGTGGTCCGGTTGCCCCCGGATACGCCATGCCCGACAAGCGGGTGCCCCGGCGATTGCGGGAGGGCTATCTGAAGACGGCCGCGACGGTGAGGGAGTTGGCCGGTGTGATCCAAGTGGACCCGGCCGTTCTCGAAGCCACGCTGGCGGAATTCAACCAAGCTGCAAGCGCAGGCCATGATGGGGCTTTCGGGCGTGGTGAGAGTGCGTCGGATCGTTATTATGGCGATCCAAGGGTGCAGCCCAATCCTTGTCTCGCAGCCCTCGATAAGCCTCCCTTTTATGCGGTGCCCATCTATCCGGGAGACCTGGGCACAAAGGGGGGACTTGCGACCGATGTGAAGGGCCGGGTGATCGACGGTGAGGGGCGGGCGATCTCGGGGCTCTATGCCGCGGGTAACAACAGTGCCAGCGTCATGGGGCCCAGTTATCCCGGGGCCGGTGGGACGATCGGCCCGGCTCTGACCTTTGGGTTTCTCGCCGCTGAAGCCGCGAAGGAGGATGCCGGTGACTGATGGGCAGCGGGCCGTCCTTAGCCAACCCGGCTGGGATCAGGACTTATCGATTGAGCCCCAGGAGCGACCCGTTGAGCCGGTCGGCGACGAAGTGCTGGTTCGCCTTAAAGCCTGTGGGCTCTGCCATCGGGATCTCATCGACCGCTCCGGGCGGTTTCCGTTCTTACGCACACCGATCGTCCCCGGCCACGAAGCGGCCGGGACGGTGGTCTCGGTGGGATCGCAGGTCACCGACTTCGGTCCCGACGACCGGGTGGGGACTCTGCACCGAGATCATTGCGGTCGGTGTCCGGACTGCGAAAGGGGCGAGACCAGTCTCTGCACCAAGGCCTTCCACGTCTTTGGTTTATTGGCCGATGGGGGCTATGCCACCTGGCTCAAGGCGCCCCAGCGGGCCCTCTATGCCCTGCCCGAAGGGATGGACTTCGCTACCGGGGCCATCCTGCCCTGTACCTTTGGCACCGCATGGCGGGGGTTGACCCGCTTTGGTCCGCCGCGGGCTGGAGATCGGGTCCTCATCACGGGGGCAAATGGTGGCGTTGGTAGTGCGGCCCTGCAGTTATGTCAGCGCCTAGGGATCGAGTCGGTGGCGGTGATTCGGGACGAGCGTCATGAAGCATTTTGCCGTCGCCAGGGGGCCGATGAGGTCGTGGTGAGGCCCTCGGGACCCTTCCATGAATCGCTCCCGGGAGGCCCTGTGGACTTGGCCTTAGAATGTGTCGGTCAGGCCACCTTCAACAGCAGTTTACGGAGTCTCAAAATGGGTGGCGGCCTCTCGATTATCGGCAATGTTCAAGAAGTACGCGCAGAGCTAAATCTAGGCTTGGTGGTGGTGAAAGGCTTGCGAATCGCTGGGAGCAGCGGCGCGACCCATGAGACCATGAGGGCCCTTGCTGCCCTGCACGCTGAGCGGCCGTTCATCCCCGCGATTGCCGAGACCTACGGACTCGAACAGGCCGATACAGCCCAGCGCCGTCTGCGGGCAGGTGGCGTCCAGGGCCGACTGATCCTCGAGATGGGAGGGACATGATCATGAAGATACCAAGCAACTTGGGCTTTTGGAATGCTGCGAAGGCTCGTCCTGAGGCCATTGCCGTGATCGATGCTGCCGGCGTGGAAACCACCTTTGGAGCTCTGCACACGAGGTCCAATCAGTTGGTCCGAGCGCTGCGAGATCTGGGTCTGGAGCCCGGGGATGCCATCGCCTACCTCTCCGAGAACCGTTGCGAGATTTTGGAGTTGTTCATGGCCGCGGCCCAGGCCGGTTGGTTTATCACGCCAATCAACAGCCATTTGGCCCCAGCCGAGGTGGCCTACATCCTCGAGGATTGTGGTGCGAAGGCCTGTTTTGTGAGTGCCCGTTGCGCCCAGCTCGGCTTGCAAGCGCTGCAGCGACTCGGGGATCCGCCCAGGGCCTTTGGTCTCGACAACTACCCGGAGCCCCTGGAGCCCTATACGGATTTGGGTGAAGAAGCCTCCGGGGAGCCTCCGGCCGAGCGGCGGGCCGGGAGTCCGATGACTTATACCTCTGGGACCACGGGCAAGCCGAAGGGCGTGCGTCGGCCCTGGTTCGAAGCCAGTCCTGAGCAGGTCTACTCCCAGCAAGCCTTGTTTCTGAGTCTCTTTGGGATGCCACCGGGCAGCGAGCACCGGCATTTGGTGGTGGCGCCCCTCTACCATACGGCCGTGATTAACTTCGCCAGCAATCATCTGCACTTGGGTCACACCGTGGTGTTGATGGACAAGTGGACACCCGAGGGCTGTTTAGAGGTCATCGACCGCCACCGCATCACCACGAGCCACATGGTGCCCACCATGTTCAGTCGGCTGCTGAAGTTACCGGCGGCGGTGCGGGATGGTTTCGATGTGAGCTCCTGTCAGGTGATGATCCATGGCGCGGCACCTTGCCCTATCGAAGTGAAACAACAGATGCTCGATTGGTGGGGCGACTGCATCTACGAATACTATGCCGCCAGTGAGGGCGGTGGCACCCTGGCGACGCCGGCCCAATGGCGGCAAAAACCTGGGACGGTTGGGGCGCCCTGGCCCATTTCGACCCTCCGGATCCTCGATGACGATCTCCAACCTTTGCCGGTGGGTGAAGCGGGGACGGTGTGGATCAAGATGGGGGAGCACCGCTTCGATTATCACGGCGATGAAGCGAAGACCGAGGAGGCCTGGAACGAGGGTTTTTTTACGGTCGGTGACTGTGGGTATCTGGATGAAGACGGCTTTCTTTTTCTCTGTGATCGCAAGGTCGACATGATCATTTCTAGCGGCGTGAATATCTATCCGGCCGAGATCGAGAACTGCCTGGTCACCCACCCGAAGGTTCTCGACGTAGCGGTCTTTGGGATTCCCGATGAGGATTGGGGTGAGGCGGTGATGGCCGTGGTGGAGACGGAGGCAGCAGAGGGCCACGAGGACGAATTGCGGCGTTGGTGCGAGGAGCGACTGGCCAAATACAAGCAGCCCCGGCATTATCGCTTCACTGATGCCTTGCCCCGAGACCCGAATGGCAAGCTCTACAAGCGGAGATTACGCGAACCCTTCTGGGTGGGGCGCAGTCGGGGGGGCGCAGACTAGGAGGAGTCCATGGGCGAAAGCGAAGATGGAGGGCGCTCCGGGGCGGGGCGGTCGTTCCGACGGCCTCCCCTACCGCCGGTTGATCCCGATGAGCAGAGCTTTGTTGAAGGCTACATTCAGCACAAAGCAGCCCGCTTCCTTGAGCTGGGCCTTGAAGCCTATCGTGAGGGCGACGCCTTGGGTCGGCCCACCGAGCCCCTGGAGGAGGGGGAGCGTGAAGGGCTCGAGAGGGGCTGTCAGGAGTTGGTCGTCGGCCGAGGCTTCTCTTCGGAGAACCCCCTGACTGGGCTGTCTGTTCCCGATTTTTATCGCTTGATGGATACCTTTCACTTTCGCGTCACGGGCAAGAAATCCCAATACCCGAAGGTTGGGATTCTTGACGAAATGCGGGTGGAGCATTTTGCCGCTAGTCAATGCGGCGCTCTTTTTAACTTGGTGATCTACGATCGAGAGGATGAGGCATGAGAATCTTCGTCGACATGGACAATGTGTTGGTCGACTTTCCCACGGGCATCGACCGGCTGGAGCCGGAAGACAAGGCCCGTTACGAGGGCAACTACGATGATGCCCCGGGCATCTTTCGACTGATGGATCCGGTGGACGGTGCCATCAAAGGGTACGAGAAATTGTGTGAAGATCACGACGTGTTCATCCTCTCCACGGCTCCGTGGGGTAATCCAACGGCCTGGAGTGACAAGCTGCTTTGGGTCAAAAAGCACTTGGGTGAGTGTGCGGAGAAGCGGCTGATTTTGACGCACCATAAATACCTCGTTCGCGGTGATGTCCTTATCGACGACCGGCGAAAAAGAGGGGCGGGGGCCTTCTCGGGGCGGCATCTACATTTTGGTGAGCACGGTGAGTTTAAGGACTGGGACTCGGTGCTGGCCGAGATCGAAGCCATTAGCTAGATGGCGGCCTCTTTGACCCACGACGATCCATGGCCCCAGACGGTGGATGAAGGTCTGCTTGAGGCGGAATTTCGCCGCCGGGCGCTGGCCCTTCATCCCGACCAGAACCCAAATCCATCGGCCGCCCAAGCATTCCGCAGTCTACTCCATGAGCGAGCGAAGCGGCGGGCAGAACTCGCCCGTCGCCGCCCCATCGAGCTTCAGGCCTTTCGGGCGGTGATCGAGAAGGTCGTCGATGCCAAGAGCGATCGTTTGGTGTGTCAGTTGGCCCGATTGATCAATGCAGATGCCGCGAGCCCGGTTCGGATTCTTGGCTGCGAGGAGCGGGGGTTCACGAAGCCATAGGCCGGGTTCTGAACCCCTAAGTTAAGCCCTGGCATTCTACTCACGTCTCGAAGCCTGTGACGATGGCACGACCAAGTTGGCGATGGTTGCTCCGCAGACTGTGAAGTCGAAATCGAGCCTTGAGCCCTTGGCAAAGGCACGATTCTGGTGTGTCGTTGGCTGCAGTGAGGAGAGGAGCGACCCATGGCCAAACCCATCGTCGTTAGCTTGAACGGTCAGGAGTCTCGCTTCGACCACAAAAAACTCAGTCGCCGGAAGCTTTATGGCTATCGCCGTCGTCAAGCGGTGGATGGGACCGGTGAGACCTGTGCCAAAGCCAACCTGACGGAAGACGGTCGCTATCTGCTGCGCTCAGGGATGACAGCCCAAGGCTACTTCACGGCCGCTGGGCGATGGGTGCCCAATAAAGAACTCGTGGGGTTGGATGACAATGGCGCCGTCGTCGACAAGGTTGAGAGCACCTTGGGGACGAGTCAGCCCTTGGAAGAAGTGAAGCCCCAGGTCCTCCTCGATCTGCGCATGTCCAGTGTCTACACATTGGCTGAACAGGATGTGGACCCGGGCCTAAAGGCGGCCCTGGAAGGGGGCTCTATCTTTCGCTTCGCCTTTAATTATCGCGGCGATTACAAGGCGGAGACCGCCTTCCTTGTCGCCAATAAGGCGGGTACTTTTGCGATCGTCGGCGATGCCACCTCACCGGAGTGGATCGAGCCGGTGGCCGTGCAGACCGTCGCCACCGAAGAAGAGGAAGACCCCTTCGAAGACGATCTCGACTTCGAGATGTTTTAAGGCCTAGTCCAGCGCTTTCGCGTCGCAGCCGAGTTCAGCGACGGCCTGTTCTTTGATCTGCAGCGTGCCCATACAGAACGACTTCTCGTTCTGGGTGATGGAACTGTAATAGCTGGGCGTCCCTCGGTACCAGTTCACATTGGTAAAATTGAGGACCTCACCGGGAGCGAGGAGGCCAAGAATACCGGCTTCGACTTCGATTTCTTCATCGGTTTCCTCGTCGTAGAGATAAGTGGAGGCTTCGTAGAGATCATAGGCCGTGACCCATGTTCGAATTCGGTGGTGAAACAGTCTTCACAAATTGAGGACTCGGACCTAGCGTGTGCTTGGAGGACGTCCATGCCCAAACTCCATGTGACCAACGCAGAGGGGCGCAACACCACCGTGCAATTCACGGCGGTTAAAGCCCCGTCAGGCCCTCGCTTGGGGCTGCCCGATGACGAGGTGGAATTCCGCCGCTATCTCTCGATGGTGTCCGAGACCGACCATGAGGTCCTCGCTTCCCGATTTGGGGAGGATTACGGTCAGGCTTTGGTCGATGGGGATCCGGAAGTGGACCTAGAGCAGGTCGGCCGCCGCATCGGTGCCACGGACGTGGTTTACCTCGACGGCACCGGCGAAGTGCTCCACGCCGCTCCCGAAGTGATTGAGATGATCTTCGACGCCGGGGGGGCCGAATTGGAACGGCGAGCCCCCAAAGACGTGCTGGCCAACGTGAACGAGGTGGAACCGGTGCACTGGACGGCCATGAAGATGAAGCGAGCCGCTGTGGTGCGCCGTTTTGCCTTCCGTCGGAGTCTGCAGTTGCGCCATGTCGATGGCCTAACCTACGACTATCTCTTCTCGATGGCGAAGACCCTCGACGCCGAGGATCAAATGGTCCTGATCGGCGCGGGGGAGAAGGGCAAGGATCCGCTCATTTTCCAGCACAATGGCAGCCCCTATCGAGGCTTCCTTGAGGGACGAATCGACGGCGATCGCTATCAGTTGCTCCTCCACCTCTCGAACTTGGAGTTGAAGCGACCGGAGGAATCAGCATGACGTGGTTTCAGGGCGAAGGGCAGGCGCTCGGGGCGGGGCGTCTTCATCCGGCCGGCAGTGTGACGGATCAGGATTTATTGGGGCAGTTGAAGCTCTACCGCAAACGTATCGCCAGTACCTATCGAGGCCTGAAGGGTAGCGAGTTGGCCGAGCTGCCGCCGGGGGAGTTTCATGTCTCGCCGAAGGTGGACGGTGAACTTTGGTATCTCGTGAAATACGCGGGCACTGTGGCCCTGATTGCCAGTAACGGTCGTATCCTAAGGGGCGACTTGCCGCTCCTGAAGGAGGCGGGTGCCGGTTTTGCGACTCGGGCTACAGATGGGGTCGTCCTCGCGGGCGAACTCTTTGGTCTCTCCGGTGAGGGGCGTCCCAGAGTGGGGGATGTGGCCGCACTGCTCGGTGGTGGTGGCGAGATTGCGCGTTTGGGTTATCAGGCCTTCGACGTGGTGAGCGTCGCCGATCATGGGGCCCCGCCTGAGGCCTATAGCGAGCGCTATGCCGAGTTGGAGCGCTTATTGGCCGGCGGCAAAAGGGTGAAGGCGATCAAGACCACCGTGACGGCGGATCCGGCCGAGATTAAAGGGCTCTACGAAGCCTATGTCGAAAGCGGTAAGGCGGAGGGCCTGGTGCTGCGCAGCGGGGCTGGGCGAATCTACAAGGTGAAGCCGAGTTTCTCTCTCGATTGTGTCGTGTTG
This sequence comes from Myxococcales bacterium, assembly GCA_002722845.1. GTDB lineage: Bacteria > Myxococcota > UBA4151 > UBA4151 > UBA4151 > UBA4151. The sequence continues at coordinate 55,532 of PBND01000076.1, forward strand.
GGCTTTACCGAACGCAGTGAGGATCCCCAGCAAGCTCGCTCGTTACTGCTCGGCTTGGTCCGTGAGGATGGTAGCGTGCAGTTGGTCGGTGGCTGCGGAAATCTGGGCAGCGACGAGGACCGCAAGGCCCTCAAAGCCTCCCTCGAGCCTTTGGTGGTGCCCTCCCGCTTTCGCCAGGTCTCTGGCAGTGGGGCCATGTATCGATTGGTTCAGCCTTGGGTGGTGGTGGAGGTGGAATGCACGGACCTTCAGGCCATGGACTCGGCCGGTGACCCGATTGAGCGCTGGGCCATTGAGCTGGGCGATGAGGAAGGCTGGAGACCTTTGTGTCGGGTCGCCAGCGTGTCGCTGATCCACCCTCGGATCCAGCGAGTTCGCAGCGATAAGGTAGCCGACAGCGTGGACGCTCGCCTCGCCCAGGTGGCCGAACGTTGTCTGGTTTTAGGGCAAGATCAACAGGCAGCCTCCAAGGACCTACCGGCCAGTGAAGCACAACGCCGAGAGGTCTACACGAAGACCTCGAAGGACAAGGTCTCCGTACGAAAGCTCTTGGTTTGGAAGACGAATAAGGAGGATGTAGATACGGACTATCCGGCCTTCGTGGTTCACTGGACCGATTACAGTCCCGGGCGTTCGAAACCTTTAAAACGGACCGTTCGTCTCGCCGCCAACGAAGCCGAAGCGACGCAGATCGCCGATGATCTGATCGAGTCCAACATCAAAAAGGGTTGGCAGCGAGCCGACAGCGCCTAGCGTTCGCAGAAGAAGGCGCTCGCCCGATTGCAATCGGCATCGTTCCATCGACCGTTGCCCAGTACCTGACCGCAATCTTCACCGCGGCCGTGGTCATTGGGCTCATTATTGTTCCAATTTCGGTAGTCGCTGTCGCGACCGGACCAACGCCATTCCCCCTCCACCTGGCGGTCGTTCATGCCCATCCAGGCGCCCCCGGCGAGACCGCCGAACCAGGCGCTGTCTTCATCACTGTCGATGGTCGCTAGGCTGCCGCCGAAGCTCTGGCAGGTTTCCAAGGCCTCAGCCCAGCGCTGCCCCTCGTTGCAAAGAAAGGTGGCATGGGGCCGCTCCGTCTCGAGCTCCTCACAACCACTGGGAAGTTCTTCCACCATACAGTCTCGGCTGCAGCCATCCCAGTTGGCTTGGTTGCCATCATCACACTGCTCGCCGGGGTCGACCTCCCCGTTGCCACAGGCATCGGCTGGAATGGGCCCGACCAAGTTCAGGCCATAAGCCCCTAAGCCTTGGCTGCGGTAGTGCTTCACTTTGATCACGTAGTCTCGCTGGGCCCGCAGTTCATAGCGGACCTGACAATTGCGGCCCTCCGCACTGTCATCATCGCCCACGAGAAAGCGCCCCTCGGAGGTGAGCAATTCGCAGTAGGTGTCGAGATTGCCGTCGGTCCAGGCGATGAAGATGCCAGCTTCCGTGGTGGTAAAGCGGAAGAAGTCTCGGTCCCCACCGTAATGGATCTCGCCTTCGGTTCGGCTCACCGGCTCGATGACCGTGGCTTCGTAGACATTATTGGCGTGGTCGTCCCCCTGGGTCGGCGGTGCTGCATCTAGGGGGCCGGCATCGGTCGGCTCGGGAAGATCTGGACCGGCATCCCATGGCGGGGCTTCGATCGGTCCGGGTCCGCAGGCCATGACGAACACAGTCAGGAGAGCAAGGCGCTTCATGGCAGGGTTCTAGTCTGGAGGCCTGCGAATTGCCAGGCGGCGCAACCAGTGAACGGGAAGTTTTCCGTCCTTGGTCGGTCCCATTCCCCCCATGCTGGACCACAAAACTGAAACGTGTTCTACTTCCCGAGAGGTGTCATGATTCCGGCCATCGACAGCTTCGTGAATGTGAATATGGGCTCCATGGAGCGCCCAGAGTGGCTCACCCGCGTCGCCGAAGACTATTTTAAGCGAAGCGACGAGATCTTTCAGGACATCGAAGCGGTGGCCCTCTTGGATTTGATGGATGCCCAAGGTGTAGAGCGAGCGATCATTACGATGCGCGGCCACGAGCCTGATGAACGCATTCTCAGCTTTGCGGCAGACCATCCTGAGCGCTTTCGCTTGAGTATCAGCGTGGATCCGCGGCGGGGAATGCAGGCCGTCCGGGAGCTGGAATCCCTGGTTCGGGCCCATCCCGTGAGCCTCGCCCGGATCGTTCCATTTATGGTGGGGATCGCGCCCAACGAGGCCGCCAATTATCCTATCTATGCCAAATGTGTGGAACTGGACCTGCCCATTTCAGTGAACACTGGAATCCCTGGTCCCCCGGCTCCCGGTCAGATTCAGCACCCCATGCATTTGGATGAGATCTGTCTGTTTTTTCCCGATCTCAAATTGGTGATGGCCCACGGCGCGGATCCCTGGTGGGATGAAGCCATTCGTCTCATGCTCAAATACCGCAATCTCTATCTCATGACCTCGGCCTATGCACCCAAGTACTTTCCCCCTTCCTTGCTGAACTTCATGGCGAAACGGGGCCGACATAAGATTATTTTCGCCAGCGATCATCCGGTCTTGGGGATGGATCGCTGCGTCCGCGAAGCCCGTGACTTGGCCTTGCCAGAAGAGGCTCTCAGGGCCTTTCTCTACGACAACGCGAAGCAACTATTTTTCGGCCCAGAAGGGGAGTCGCTGTGACGACCGTAGATGCCCAATCCTCCTCGTTGGCTGAGCAGCGAGCCCAGGCCGTGGCGACTGTTCGGGCTCTGGGGCCCGAGCTCACCGGCCGGATCGCTGAGGGGGAAGCCCAGCGCCGACTGCCCGATGCAAATGTCCAAGCCTATCACGACGCTGGTTTGTGGCGGGTTCTACAGCCCCGCCGTTTCGGCGGCCAAGAGCAGCATCCTCTCGTCTTCTTCGACGCCTTGATCGAGACCGCTCGCTACTGTCCGTCAACAGCCTGGGTCTACGGGGTGGTGGGTGTTCATCAGTGGCAATTGGCCTTGTTCGACCCCCAAGCTCAAGAAGAGGTCTGGGGTGAAAGCCCCGAGGTCTTGATCTCCTCCTCGTACGCGCCCACGGGGCAGGTGGAACGGGTGGAAGGGGGTTATCGAATCTCCGGTCGGTGGAGTTTTTCCAGCGGTTGTGAGCACTGCGATTGGGTTTTCCTCGGTGGTTTTTGTCCACCACCCGAGGACGGTCCACCCCGCCCAGATATGCGGACCTTTCTCGTACCCAAGTCCGATTACCGTATCGAAGATACTTGGAAGACCGTGGCGCTTCAGGCCACTGGCAGCCACGACGTGGTGATCGATAGCGCCTTCGTGCCGGAGCACCGCACGCACCGCATGAGCGATGGTTTCAAGCTGAGCAGCCCAGGTCACGTTATCAATGATGGCCCTCTCTACCGCTTACCCTTTGGTCTCTTGTTCACCCGCTCCGTCTCCAGCAGCGCCATCGGCCTTCTCGCCGGTGCGCTCGACGCCTATTTAGATGTGGCTCGAGCCAAGGTGTCAGCCAGTGATCAGAGTCGGGTGGTGGAAGATGCCCGGAGTCAGCAGGTCTGCGCGGAGGCCCGGATCACCCTCGACGAGGTGAGCCTTGTTTTAGAGCGAACCTTCATGGAGTTGATGGCGGCAGCCGAGGCCGGTGAGACACCAGCGATCGAGCGCCGGGTCCAGTTTCGATACGAATCGGCTCAGGCCGTGGAGAAGTGCATGGAGGCGGTGGATAAGCTCAATGGCCAAAGTGGCGGCCGAGCGATCTTTCACGATTCCGCCATCCGACCCTTCTTTCAGGCGGTGCACGCGGCTCGGGGTCATTATGCCAACAATCCCCATAAGCCGGCCCAGAACTTTGGCCGGGTGCTTTTGGGCTTAAAAACGAAGGATTTCTTCCTGTGACGGTTACCCAACTGGCTTATCTCGGCTTTGAGGTCAGCGATCTTTCAGCTTGGGCTTCTTTTGGCACAGAGGTCCTTGGCATGGAGCGGGTCGATGAAGGGGCTGACGGTAGCTTCAAGTTGCGTATGGATCGGCGCAATTGGCGTTTAGCCATCCATCCCGGCCCTGCGGATGACCTCGCCTATGTGGGTTGGGAAGTGAGCGACCTCCTGGGCCCTATCGAGGCCTTGGAGGCTCGGGGTGTCGAGGTCGGTTGGGGTCACGATTTGACCGGGGAACGAGCGGTCGAGAGCCTCTGCTTTTTCGACGACCCGGCCGGCGTGCGGACGGAGCTGGTCACCGGCTCGGCCCAGCAGTTGGATCCTTTTCACTCCCCCAAGCTCCTCGGTGGTTTTGTCGCTGGCCAGCTGGGTCTCGGCCACGTGGTGCTCACGGCGAACGACAAGGCTGAGTCTCGGCGCTTCTACGAAGAGACGCTGGGCTTTCGTTTAAGCGACACGATCGTGACTCGTTACTTTGGTTATGACATCGATATGGATTTCTTCCACGCCAACCCCCGTCACCACAGCCTTGCCTTCGGTGGTCCCCAGCCAAAGAAGCTCAATCATTTTCTCCTGGAGGTGGACAGGTTGGATGATGTGGGTTTGTGCATGGACCGTACGTTGAAAGCCGGTCTGCCGCTTGTCCAAACCCTGGGTCGTCACCCCAACGACGGTATGCTCAGTTTCTATGCGCAAACCCCCAGCGGTTTTAACTTCGAGTGCGGTTGGGGCGGCCGCGAGGTCGATGCATCGACTTGGCAGCCCACAACCTACGATCGGCTCAGTGAATGGGGCCATCACCCGCCGATGGTACTCAGCCCAAGAAAGCCGAAGTGATGACGCCGGAGCGGGTCCCTGAGGGGCGCTACGTTCAGATCGGCGATGGCCTTCAAGTCCATTACCACGAGGCGGGTACGGGCCCCGTGGTCTTGTTTGTCCATGGCAGTGGGCCTGGGGGCAGTGGCTGGAGTAATTTTCAGCACAACTACCAAGAACTGGCCCAGGCCGGATTTCGGTGCATCGTTCCTGATCTTATCGGCTACGGTTATTCCTCCAAGCCCGAGGACGCCCACTATACCTTGGACTTTCTCACCGAGACCTTGCTGACCTTCGCCGATGAACTCGGGCTCGAGCGCTTCCATTTGGTGGGCAACAGCCTGGGGGGTGCGTTGTGCATGCAGCTGGCCCTCGACCATGCCCCTCGAGTGGATCGATTGGTCTTGATGGCCCCAGGCGGCATGGAGGCTAGGGAGGTCTACATGGAGATGCGGGGGATCCGCAGCATGCTCCGGGCCATCTTCGATCCTGAAGGCCTCTCCTTAGGGAGCATGCGAAAGGTCTTCGAAAAACAACTCTTCGAGAGGGCCCATCTCGACGACAATCTCTTGAAGCAACGCCTGGCCATCGCGCAGACCCAGCCCCAAGGGGTTTTTGCCACCAGTCGAGTGCCCAACTTCAGCGATCGACTTGAGGGCATTCAGCAACCGACCTTGGCGTTTTGGGGCAATGAAGATCAGTTTTGCCCCGTCAGCGGTGCGGAGAAACTTGCGAAAAGCGTTCCCAATATTCGCGTCCTTCGCATAAGCCGGTGTGGACATTGGGTGATGGTCGAGCACCAGGCCCTGTTCAACCGGCTTTGTGCGGAATTTTTGAAGGGGATGCTTTGCCAGTCGACCAATCCCTGATCGAAGCGCTCGGTGACGAGATCTTTGAGGCCCTCTGCAGTCGCCAGACGCTCAAGCCGATCACGGAGCGTCATGGGGATTTCACCATCGATGATGCCTACCGGGTGAGCCTGCGTATCTTGGCCCACCGGCAGGCCCGGGGTGAGACCTTGATCGGCAAAAAAATCGGGGTCACATCCTTTGCGGTTCAAAACATGCTGGGGGTGGACCAACCCGACTTTGGCTTCCTCTTCGATCGCATGGTCTACGAAGGTGAAATGCCCATCTCGAGCGCCTTGATTCAGCCCCGGGCTGAGGGCGAGCTCGCCTTCATTTTAAAGACAGGACTTGCTGGTCCGGGCGTGACCGACGCCGATGTGCTCGCCGCCACCGAATGGGTGATGCCTTGCTTTGAGGTGGTGGACAGCCGGATCGAAGATTGGCGCATCAAAATCGAAGACACTGTGGCCGACAACGCCAGTTGTGGCCTCTTCACCATGGGGCCCAAGGTCAGGCCCGATGGCCTGGACTTCCCCAACCTAGAAATGACCGTTTGGAAGAATGGCGAGGTGGTGGCTGAGGGGAAGGGGAGTGCGGCTCTGGAAAGCCCAGTCAAGTGTGTCACTTGGTTGGCCAATACCCTCGGGCGCTACGGCATCACCTTGGATGCGGGGGATGTGATCTTGTCCGGTAGTTGGGTGCCCTTGCTGCCGGTGGTTCCCGGGGATGTGATGAAGATGGAGATCAAGGGACTCGGTGCGACGGAGCTGCGGTTCACATGAGGCCCTATGTCGTTGTCGCCGTCTGGCTTAGCCTGGGTTTGCAGTCGTCCTTGGCTTGGGCCGCTGCTGGAGATGACCAAGAGACCGTTGTCGATGCAGCCGCACAAACGCTCGAGCAGCCCATAGAAGAAGATGCCCCCGCAGCGCCGGTCAGTGACATGGCGGAGCCAGTGGCAAAGGGTGCCGTCGTCGGCGGCGATGAGAAGACGGCGCTCGAGGCCGCCGACAACGATGCAGGCTCTACCTGTGATCCGGAATGCTTCGCCGATCCCGGACTGGGCTACCTTTCGGCGGCGGAGGCCTTGATCAAAGCTGAGCGGGCCGATGAAGCCCTGCGCCTGTACCGCAAGGTCCTGACCCTGAATCTCGACCCTCGGGTGCATGAGCGGGCTCAAGCCCGGCTCGACGATCTTGCCGCTGTGGATCTCAGTCTGCCCGCACCGGGACGCTATTATGGAATGTTTCTCGGTGCCGAGTCGGGGCTGGCCCTCACCATCGGAAGCCTAGCGACTCTTGATGCGTTGACGGATGCAAACCCACCGGGCGAAATGATTTTCTTGCTCGCGAGCGGAGCGACCGTTTTTGGCGCCTATTCTGGCAAGCAGTGGGCCCAGTCGTATCGGCTGACTCGAGCCGAGGGGGAAGCGGGTCTATTGCTTGGGAACTGGGCAGCCATCGCCACCGCGATGAGTTGGAGTATTTTGGAGCGCCAAGGGCTTGTGGACACCAGACGGCGAGGCATGGGCGCTTGGATTCCCTTGAGCATGGTGACCCTCGGAACGGGCGGTATGTTGTTGGGGGTGCGCAGCGCCCGCCATTTGGCCCTCGATCGCGGCTCGGCGACCTTGGCCTGGCTGGGCACGTTCGTCGGCGCGACCGATGCCGATTTGCTTGCGAGCGCATTGGGGGGCTCCATCGAAGATCGTATCCCGGATCTCATTCTAGCCGGCTCTCTGACGGGCATGGCCTTGGGCACATGGTGGGGACGACAGGCGAGCGTTTCCGCCAACCGCGCCCGGCTGCTCAGTTTGGGGAGCTATCTTGGCATGGCGTCCTTTGCAGCCGGCGCTTCTTTGTTGGGCAATGAGGACGGACAAAAAATTAGTGGCGCCACGGTCATGGGCAGCTTCACCGGCATCGGCTTGGCCTATCTGGCGACCACCGGCCTGGAACGGGGGGCCTCAGCCCAATTAGACGGGCTCGAAATCGGCCCGCCCATGGTGCTTCGGGACGACCGGGGGCTCCGCATCTATGGGCCTTTGATGACGTGGAGGTGGTGAGATGAACGCCTTCTTCCTTGGCTTGAGTCTGCTGATGACCCCCGCTGCCGGGGGGCTGGAGTGTCCGCTTGAAGACTGTCTCGGGCAGGCCGCGCTTCGGACCATGAGTGCAGCTACGGTTCTTGAGGCCGAAGGGCATACAGATCTGGCCCGAGGTCTCTATCAACGGTTGGCTCTGGATCCGAACCAGCCCTACCAAGAGTTGGCGCAGCAAGCGGTCGATCGCATCGACAAGGCGCGCGTCGCTCGGGACGCACTCTTTAGTTCCATGACCACCACAGCGATCCTCACCGGTGGCCTGGTCGAGACCAGCCTGCTCAAGTTTGGTGGTGAAGCCGTTGCGCCGGAAGTCCACGTTCTTGTGGCAACGACCTCGGCCCTTGCCGGCGCCTATGGTGGTCTTCTTTTGGCCCGCCACTTTGAACCCAGTCTCGGTGCGGTGGAGCTGGGCGCAGCCTCTGCGATGTACGGATTCATTGGGACCTTAGGGCTTCTCAGTGCCCATGCCAGTGGCGATGACGAGCCGGCAGCTTTGCTGCTGGCCACCGTGGTGGCGACGCTCTCTGCTGCCGGTGGAACGTATCTGGGTCAGCGTTATCATGTGCATGAGTCGGGCGTTCGGTTGGCGGGTACGCTGGCCATTGGCGCAGCCATTGAGGCCGTTTTGATTTTGAGCATGATCGGCAATGTACCCGATGCGGTCTTCACGGACGTGGCGTTACTCGCCGCTGCGGGTGGTGGCGCACTGGGTCTCTCCTTGAGTCATGGACGGGCGTTGCCCAATGGTCGCTACCTCACGCTCTGGGTGGGTGGGCTCGCCGGAGCGCTTGCTGCCGGATCCCTCCTGATTCTAACGGAGCCAGATGAGGAGATTGCGCTCGGGATGCTTGCGGCGGGCATCGGCGGCGGCGTTTTCACCGCCTGGCGTTTGGGTCGACACGATGTGGGTGAGCCCTATCCAAAGGGATCGAAGCCCAAGCTCTCCTTTGGACCTCCCATGATCCTGCCTGATCGCCGCGGACTTGCTGTGACCGCGCCTTCGCTCCATCTGAGATTCTAAGAAAGTTCAAGGCCATGACTCGATTGAAAGCCGCCATCATCGGCAGTGGCAACATCGGCACCGACCTGCTCTACAAGGCCTTGCGCAGCGAGTGGGTGGAGCCGGTCTGGATGGTCGGGATCGATCCGGACTCCGAGGGGCTTGCCCGGGCTCGTGAACTGGGGCTGAAGACCACCCATGAAGGGGTTGCAGGGCTCGTTCCCCATGCAGCAGCCGATGGCTTGCAGTTGGCCTTTGATGCCACCAGCGCTTATGTTCATCAGGCCAATCACGATGCGCTCGCTCCTTTCGGCGTGAAGATGATCGATCTCACCCCCGCCGCCATCGGGCCCTATTGTATTCCGCCAGTGAATCTCGAGGCAGCGGTGGCGAGCGGCGAGTCCAACATCAACATGGTCTCCTGTGGAGGCCAAGCGACCATTCCCATGGTGGCCGCTGTGCATCGAGTGCAGCCGGTGGAATACGGCGAGATCGTCGCCACGGTGGCCTCTCGGTCCATCGGGCCCGGGACCCGCAATAACATCGACGAGTTTACCCGCACCACCCGAGCGGGGATCGAGGCGGTAGGGGGCGCCAAGGTGGGCAAAGCCATCATCGTCATCAACCCGGCGGAACCGCCCATCATGATGCGGGACACCATTCATTGCGTGGTGGCTGAGCGCCCCGACGAGGCTGCGATTCGAGCCAGTGTGAAAGCGATGATCGAAGACGTGCAAACCTACGTCCCGGGCTACTTGCTGAAAAATGGCCCTGTCTTCGAGCCCTTGGCCGACGGTCGCTGGCGCATTTCGACCTTTTTGGAAGTGCAAGGTCTGGGTGATTACTTGCCCACCTACGCCGGCAACCTCGACATCATGACCGCTGCCGCGTTGCGTTGCGGTGAACTGATTGCGCAGGGGGCGAAGGCATGAACTTACAGGGAAAAAAAGTCGTCCTCCACGACATGTGCCTGCGGGATGGCATGCATGCGAAACAGCACCAGATCAGTTTGGATGAGATGCGTTCGATCGCCGTCGCCCTCGACGAAGCCGGTGTGCCGCTGATCGAGATCACTCACGGCGATGGGCTGGGCGGCAGTTCCATCAACTATGGCTTCGGTGCCCACAGCGATGAAGACTACTTGAAGGCCGTTATTCCCCATTTAAAGCAAGCGAAGGTGAGCGCACTGACCTTGCCGGGCATCGGCACCCTCGATGATCTTCGCATGGCCATGGATTGTGGTGTCCATTGTCTGCGGGTGGCAACCCACTGCACCGAGGCGGACATCAGTGGACAGCACATCGGCATCGCCCGGAAGCTCGGGGCCGACACCGTCGGTTTCCTCATGATGGCCCACATGGTGAGCCCCGAGGAGCTCCTCGCCCAGGCGAAGATCATGGAGGACAATGGGGCCACCACGATCTACTGTACCGATTCGGCCGGCTACATGCTTCCCGAGGATGTGACGGACCGGATCGCTGCCCTGCGCGCCGGGCTCCAACCGGAAACGGACATCGGCTTTCATGGACACCACAATCTGGCCATGGGCATTGCGAACAGCTTAGCGGCTTTGGAAGCCGGGGCTTTGCGCATTGATGGCAGCGTTGCCGGGATGGGCGCTGGCGCTGGCAATACCCCCCTCGAAGTGTTCGTGGCGGTCTTGGAGCGCATGGGCGCCGACCACGGCTGTGACCTCTACAAGGTGATGGATGTGGCGGAAGATCTGGTGGTACCATTGATGGACCGTCAGCCCTCCCATCAGGTCCGTGTGGATCGGGATTCCCTGACTTTGGGTTATGCGGGCGTCTATTCTAGTTTCCTCCTCTTCGCCCAGCGGGCCGCGCAGAAGTACGGTCTGCAGAGTCGGGATATCCTTGTGGAGTTAGGCCGGCGCAAGACGGTCGGTGGGCAAGAAGATATGATCGAAGACTTGGCTTTGGATATGGCGAAGCGTCGCCCGCAAAGCCCATGAAGAGTCTCGTTCTTCTCACCGTGTTGACGGCCCAGCCAGGCCAACAGGTCCCCGGTGGCGAGCGGGTTCATCTTCCTGCGCCCAACTGCAGCATCGTGGTACCCAAGGGTTGGTTTGGCACGCTCAGCGAGGGTGGCATCTTTCTCATCGCCTCGCACACCCACGCGGGCATGATGATGGTGACCTGGGATACGGGCAGCACCGATGCAGGGCTGCAGCAGTTTTTGAGTTCGATGATCCCTCTTGATGAGATGACGGCCTTACAACCGCTGGGCCGGGCCTCTCGCCGGGGCAAAGGCTACGAAAACACCTACACCATCCATACGGATCAAGGGCCCATGAGTGGTTATGCCCGTGGCCGTTTACTGCCCGGCAGTATCGCCTTTGGGGTGATCGCCATGGGTCCACCGGCCGATCTAGCGAAGTTCAAGTCTCGGGCCGCGGGGATCATGAAGAGCCTTCGATTGCCCAGCGCCAAAGAGCGGCAACGCCAAGCGGCTGCTTTTGCCGGCAAGCGATTGAAATTTTATCATACGGGTGGCGGTCTAGCTGATCGCCGCCGTATCGATCTGTGCCGGGATGGCAGCTTCCGAGACTATTCGAGCAGCAGTTACTATTCGAACACGCCGACCAACAGCTTTAGCGCCGCAGGACAGGGCGGTGCTTCGGGGCGTTGGCGAGCATCGGGGACAACGGTGACTCTGGTGGGCAACGATGGCAGCCAAGAAGCGTTGGTTCTGCGCCGAGTCGGCGGCAAATGGATGATCGGCGACCAACGCTGGTTTGTGGTGGATGGGGACTGTTAGGCCTTGGGCAATGCTACATACCTTGATCCGGTAGTGCGCAGGTTTCAATATGGGCCCGCTCCGCATCACTGCTGTTTGCGCAGGCACCACTTCCGTCCGGCGCGGCGCAAACGCCTAGGTAGCAGGTGAAGGGGTCGTTGCAATCCCCGTCGGTGCTACAACTGAGCACTTCCTGGTCGATACACACCCGGGATTCGCCGACGCAGGTCGTGCCTGTGAGATCGCAGTTGAGTTCTAGGTGCTTCTCACCGGTGACGGCCGACGGCATCGTCCGGCATGGAATTTTGGGGATACAGAGATAAACTCCTAATTGGGCACCCTCTACCGCAAAGGGGTAGAAACCACCGGGGCAGCCGGAGCGGGACATAGCGAGGGGATGGCAGCGGTGGCCGTCCCCGTAGAGGTTGGCACAGACCCCTTGGCCACCCCCTGAAACGCTACATTGTTGATTGGACTCGTCACAAGGGTTCATCCCATGACCTTCGCTCCCGATCTGCTCCCAGATCGCCTCGAGGGTCGGCTCGGATGCTTTTGGTTTACAGCGACCGGAATAGAGGAAATCTGGTTCACAACCTTGGCCATCACCATACTGTGCGTCCTCAAATTCACATCGGTTCATGTAGCAAGATGCTTGGGGATGAAGATCACTACAGTCACTGTCCCGATCGCATTCTTGACCCAGGCGCACCCGGCAGACGGGGGCGGGTGCTTCGGCGCAGTGGCTATCGAGCACCCCCAGCCCATGAAAGGTGTCAATGCAATGGGCATTCCCGCGACAAAGGGTATCCCGGAGGCAGAGCGCCCTGTCGCCATCATGGTTCCGGTCGACGCAGCGGTAGCCTTGGGGACAGCGCCTCCCGTCCTCGCAATGCAGTAGGCATTGGTGTTGGCTCTCGTAGTGTCCATCGCCACCGGTCTCGTCCGATATAAATGCACCACTCACGAGGACTGGCGAGCAGTAGTTAGGGTTGGCGATCTCTTCACATGAGAGCTGATTCGAATTGCAGTCATGCAGTCGAGCCCGTTGCATATCGGCATGAAATTGGCTGGTTTCCCCGTCGACCGGAATGCAGCCAAGGTTGATGAGACCAAGCAATAGAATCGATGCGCTTCTCATGATCCCCACCCAATGCTGTAGATGAGTAGACCGAGACCCAAACCGCCAAGGGTACCACCGACCACGTTGTTTTGTTTGCGCGCAGACAGTACTTGGTCGAACTCTTGCCACGTG
>PBND01000077.1 GCA_002722845.1 Myxococcales bacterium
ATCGATTACCAACTCTATGACCACCTCCCCTGTTTGGGCTTAGGTCTCAGCAATCGAGCGATCAATACAGGCATCGAACGACTCCATGCCCGCCAATACGGCGGGCTAAAAACGCTGGCTCACGGTGTAGAATTACTCACGGGACCCGCCCGCTGGGTCCCCGAAGCAGAGGAACAGGTAACAGCGACCTTCACAGCAGCCTATCTCGGTGCCGATGGTGTGACTCGGGTGGTCATCACCAACCGCAGTGATCAGCCGCATACGGTCGAACTCATCGCCGAAGGGAAAGTGATCTCACCAGGCGATCTTTTGAACGCTCAGAGCCTGAGCACACCCGCGGCAAACAGCCGCAACTATGGCCCTCAAACCGATAGTCCTCGGGCCTGCATCCCCCCTCGCCCAGCAGAACATGAAGATGCTCAGGTCGTGGATCTGGATCCTAACAACGGACTCATGATTCCGGCTTGGTCGGTGAATCTCCTCACCTTTGAGACGCCCTCACAAACCGAGATCGATGCTCCGACTCAGCCGCAAATAACCCCCCGTGCCGGATCCTTGGATCTGACGTGGCCTCCCGTTACCGGTGCCACTGGTTACCGAGTGCTTTGGGGTACCCGGCCGGGTCGCTACACGAATCGAATCGAAGTGGATGAAAATAGCCTAAACTTTCCCTACATGGATGGGATCCCTGTCTACTTTGCGGTTCGCAGCCATGGTGTCAGCGGAAGCAGCCGCCCCTCACCGGAAGTCCAAGGTCAAGCACTCCCCATCCTGAGAGCAGCTGATGCCTTCACGACAGCCCAATTGAATGCAGCCTGGCAAGGGGGCTGCGCCAACGACCAGCCCTGGAACGTGGTTGCCGGGCAACTCGAGGGCGGCGGCGAGGGGCAACGTTGTATGCTCCACTCCGGCACGAGCGTTTCAGACCAAATCATCCAGGCAGAGGTCACCAATGGAGGCTGGGCAGATCCCCCCAACGAAGCTCGCTTCGGGCTGATCGGCCGCTATCAAAACAGCCAAACCTTCATCTTCGGCGGCGTACGCAACAGCCAAGAGCAAGGTGTATGGCGAAAACGCGCGGTGATCGAGGTCTATCACCCCAGTCTACCCTCGGGCGCATTGCTTGTCGGGACCAGTGAAGAACTCGGCACCTTGGCCGCTGAAGACTGGTTCCCCCAGTCCCTATTCACCGGTGAAGGCCCAGCCCCCGAACTCCAGTTAGAAATCAATGGCCGAACCCTTCGGCTCTTCGTTCAGCACGACGGACATCGTCGCTTGTTGGTAGCGGGGATCGACTCCTTCAAGATGGCGGAAAACGGTAATGAGATCAGTCAAGAGCCCCACGAGGTGGACCTTGAGCGTAGCGCCACGGGCCGGGCTGGTTTGATGACCGACGGTATCGCGGCAACCTTTGATCTTTTTACTGTCCGCTAGGCTGTTTCATTCACAGAACAGCCCTCAGCGACTGTCTTTTGTCGCCCTGCGCTTCCCCCTCGCCTGCGGGTCGACTACACAACGTCCAGACAATGGATCCACGGCGTGAGAAAATCTTCTGTGTCTCATTCAACACCCCGCCTGGCGAAGGTTGCGATCATCGGCGCTGGGATGGCCGGTCTCACCTGCGCCCGACGGCTCCAGGCTGCCGGTCGCTCGGTGACGGTCTTCGAGAAGTCCCGGGGCACGGCGGGGCGGATGAGTACGCGGCGCTTGGATGCCTGGCATTTCGATCACGGTGCCGACGGCTTTACCGCCCGCTCCCTTGGGTTTACCGCCCAAGTCGAGGGATGGATCGCTGAAGGGGTCCTCGCTCGCTGGCAGCCCCGCTCCGCGACCTGGCAGCCAGAAACAGGCTTTGAAGCGAGTCCGCAGCACGCGCGTTTCGTGGCGCAGCCAGGCATGAGCGCCCTGGGCCGACAATTGGCGAAGGGGCTGACCGTCCAGCGCCAACAGCGGGTTCTGCCCTTGGCGAACCAAGCCAGATCTTGGTTTTTGGATCTGGAATCGGGAGGCAGAGAAGGCCCCTTTCACCATGTGGTGATCGCCACGCCTCAGGAACAAGCGATTCCCCTCTTGGACGGAACAGACTTCCCCCTCGCGCTCCTCCAAGCTCAGCCCCCAAGCCTGCCCTGCTGGATCCTCATGTTCGGCTGGGATGGGCCCTTGGCTTTGCCCTGGGATCGCATTGACTTCGTGGATCACCCCCACCTGGCCCGGGCGCTGCGCAACAACAGCAAGCCGGGGCGCCCCGGAGCTGAGTCCTGGGTCCTCCAAATCACTCCAGAGGCATCGAGGACCCACTTAGAAGCCACGGGCGATTCGATGTTGGCGATGCTGCAAACAGAGCTTTGCCAACTCTTGGGCGCCACCGAGCCCCCAGCGATCACCTCCAGTCACCGTTGGCGCTTTGCCCAACACCCCGCTGTGCAGCCCAGGGAGCCAAGCTTTGCTTGGGATAAGGCCCTGGGCATTGGCGTCTGTGGCGCCTACCTCGGAGGCGGCGGCGTGGAAGCCGCGTGGCGCAGTGGGCAGGAACTCGCCGACCACATGCTGACCACTGAATAGCGACGATCAGCCCAGCAACTTCGCGCAGTCGATCGTGACAAAATGCCCTCGTTCGGGGGCAAGATATCTTGCCGCAGTGGCTTCGGACAGCCCATCCGCTTCAACAGCTGTAGTGATAACTTTCGGCGTCACGGTATCGCCAGTCAGGATCCGCATGGTCTCGAACCACGACGCTCAGCTCCAAGAC
This sequence comes from Myxococcales bacterium, assembly GCA_002722845.1. Lineage (GTDB taxonomy): Bacteria > Myxococcota > UBA4151 > UBA4151 > UBA4151 > UBA4151. The sequence continues at coordinate 2,750 of PBND01000077.1, forward strand.
CATGAGTGTCGCACAAGCCAGAACAAGGGACCATTTCGCCGCGCCCATCAGCCAGTTGGGCTGCTCGGGGCTGTAGGCCGCGTCCCATAACCAGGCGAGGCCGCAGACGAGCAGGCCGAGGGCGCCAGCGAAGAGAAGGGCGAACAGACCCTCCTTGACGTTCTGCACATAATCGATGAGCAGCAGCAGCCCCAACCAGGCCGCACCATAGCTCGCAGCGATCCAGAGATTGCGCCGATGGCGGTCCCAAGCGGTCGACCTCGGCTTCAACTCGATGGCACCATCCGAATCACATTCGGAGCGGGCATGCCTAGCTTCTTTGGACATTGGAAAGCCCCCATTGGTCATGCCCCCATGCCACCGGGGCCCGATTCCATCGGGACATCGGACTGCGCGGCCTAGAGGCTCAAGAAGAGAAAGGGGGCGGTCGGCGATTTTATTCCAGCCCCCTTCCTTTGGAAGTGGAGGCGCAAGCCACGGGCCCATTGACGCCCATCTATCGGCTCCGCCACTGTGGGCGCAGCGGAGACTCCTGATGTTACGGACTTGGCCCCTCATCGTGCTGCTGATTTCAATCCCTCCCTTGGCCTGTTCGCCAAGCGAGCCAGCACCGCCCCACCAAGATGCAGGCCCAGCCGCCCCCGTGGACGCCGATGGTGATGGTGTGCCCGAAACCGAGGATTGCGATGACCAAGATGGTCAACTCGGCCCCCGTTCGGAAGACGGGGACTGCGATGGCTTCAAGCAGGCGCAAGATTGTGATGACAACAACGCCCAATCCTACAGTCGAGCCCAAGATGGGGACTGTGACGGGCACCTTGAAGCGGACGATTGCGATGACGGGGATCCCGACGCTACCCACCGGGGCGAAGACGCCGACTGCGATGGTTACAGGCCGCCCGAGGACTGCGACGACGACAACCCCGCCATCCATCCGGGCGCAGAAGAAGACTGGGAAGACGGTGTGGATCAAGACTGCGATGGCAACGCCGATTCCATCTGCGGCGATGGGCGCATCGGCAACATCGAAACCTGCGACGACGGCAATGAAACCGACGGCGATGGCTGCTCAAGCGACTGCAGCATTGAAGCGCAATGCAGCGAAGGCTGCCGAAGCGATGCGGACTGTGCAGGCGAGAATGAACGCTGCGTCGGCGAACCCCGAGGGATCGACGGCGCCACCGGCCAATGCGAACAAACCAACGTCAGCCCCGAGGGCTTAGAGGCCCCCTGCAGTCTGGAAGCGCCCTGTGGCCCAGGGCTCGCCTGCCTCGGCGCCTATGCCTGGGGTGAAGGAGGCTGGTGCGTTGCCGACTGGTTCGCCAAAGACTTCTACAGCCACGACCTGGCCGACTTGCCCGAAGATGGCAGCCGCTACAGCAGTTCCGTCATCGCCTGTGGGCTCGCCTCGGTGCCGGTGGATATCGTGCTCTATTTGCACTTGGACCATCCCCGCCCGGAGGATCTTATCGTCGAGCTGGAGGACCCCAACGGACAGGTGGGCACGGTGCTTGAAAACGAAGCATGGAGCCCAGGACCCATCATTGCCCGAGTCGGCACTGGCGATGATCAAGTCAATGGACGCTGGACTCTCCATCTTCGGGACACCGTCAGCGGCCAAACCGGTCAGCTCACCGGCTGGTCCCTCTATTTACTCAGTCGCTGGGACTAGCAGGCCCTCGTCCAAGCCCTTCCTCCCCCCTACACACAGACCCCTCGCCTCTTTCGGAAGTCCTCCCCGTGTCCCCTCCAAGCCCCCTCTTTGATGAAACGGTGCGTGACCCCCTCGGCCAGGTCACGGTCAGCACCCAACTCGACCACCAAGGCTTGGCTCGAATTTCGGTCGATGGACACGGTTCCGTCGAGGGCATGGCCGTGGCAGCCCGGTCCTTTGAAGCCGCATTTGCACGGCTTCCAGCCGACCAAGGCCTCCATGTGATCGTCGACCTCAGCGGCCTGGAGGATGCAAGCTTGGCCGGTCAACTGAGCCTGGTGCCCTGGCTACTTCGACACCAACATCGCCTGCGCTATCTGGGGGTTGTCGGCGCCCGCACGACGGCCCTGAAGATCGCCCAGGCGGTGGTGCAGATGCTGCCCTTTAACGAACGCATCGGCTTCTTTAACGACGAAGATGAACTGAAAGGCCTTCTCAAGGAGCTCGTCGCTTCCCCACCCCAGTGAGAGGGGCATCGGCCCTAGCGCGATGCCGTCATGGGTTGTGCACCGGTGGCTTGGCTTGGGGAACCGCTGCGGAGAGGACGGCACAGAGGGTCTCGGGCTCGTCGGTCCCCAAGCGCAGCTGCCCACCGTTCAACAAATGCAACTCCACCGCCTGTTGCCCAGAGACTCGATACATCCAGCCCCCCGCGTAGCGACGGATCCCATAGCCATGGAGCCAGTGGCTCTCAATCGGCTGCCAAGAGCGTAAGTTCGTAAGAGGAATGCGCTTTCGAAGTAAGCCGCGGCCCAGATGAAACTGCAAAACCTCATGGTCGACGCGCACCGTCATACTGCCGAACAGCAAGAAAAGAATGCCAGCGGCAACGATCATGATGAGGCCGGCCACCGGGTTTGCTGCACCATTTATGAACCAAAGGCCCCCGCCGAGGAGACCGATCGCCGAGATCTTCATCGCTCGGCCTTCTTGGCGTTTCTCGTAGCGTGTTTCTGCGGTCATGGCGGGCCTGGGCTGGGCGCTTAATCAGGGCTGATGCCGTAGCGCTCGATCAAGGGCCAAACCCCCGCCCCCAGCAGCGGCTCGAAATAGGTTTGAATCAACAGACGGTTCGTCGCTGCCGAAAAGGGAAAGACCGGTAGGTCATCCCGCGGCTCTGCGTGCATCTTTTGTTGGACCGCACGCAAGGCATCGGCGCCATAAACCTCCATCAAGCTTTGCCAAAAACAGGTTCCCGTCTTGTAGTAGCGCCCCTTATTGGACTGGGTGCCTTCGTCCGGATCCGGCTCTTCTCCCGGATCAGGGCGCTCCCCAGACCAGTTTGGATCGCTCAAATCCCAATACTCAACCACGTTGCTACATGCCTCGGGGGGCGGACGTCCATTGATCGGCGGCGGACGAATACACACCGATGTCTCGCCACATTCATAGGTGGAGCCGCCGACCATGATCAGACCGATGTAGTCGGCCCAGCCCTCTTTGAGCCAAGCGGGCAGATTGGCCGGCTGGAAGGTGTGGACCGACTCGTGGGCAAAAGTGCTTTGCCCCCCACACAAGGCCGGTGGCTCAGCCCAGGAGCTCCCCTGCCCCAAGCGGCTAAGCATCGCCTCACTGCGCCCGATGTAGACCACCCCATCCTCGGCCTTCGCTCGGGATTCGTAGCGCCCAAAATGCACGATGGCTTCCCGCCAAGGGTGACAGTAGCCCATCTGCTCACGAAGGAAGTCATGACAGCCGGGCAAGGCCGCCAGCGCATGCTCGACCAAGGCCTCATGACCTTCCGGAGCAATCACACGATAGGGCCCTTCACGGCCACTGATCTCCGGCGAACCATCCTCGAAGCGATCCCGCAGCGTGGGTTCGGGGCGCTCCGCTCGCGGGGGACACCAGGGGTCGTCTTCGGCTCCAGCATCGGCCGGAGGCAGGCCCCCATCGGCCGGCGGGAAAAAGCCCCAATCGAGAGCGCCGATATCGATACCCCCGACATCCCGGCCTGGGGCATCCGCGCCGACGCCCCCGTCGAGCCCAAGGTCTTGGTTGCCTTCGCAGGCTGTCAGCAGGAGGCTAAAAGCCATTGCCGAGAGAAGCTGCAAAGGCGGTGAGTGGGTCATACGGCCTCCGCCCCCCAGCCTAGACTGGATCCCTCGAGCCGGTCAAAAGGCGAGCCTTCAAGGCCCGCTCAGAATGACAGCCCCAGTTCCGTAAAAAGGATACCATCCACGTGCTCGACGGAGATCCAGTCCACGTCGGGTTCACCGGCCGGAGGATCCGGTGTGCCCAAATAGGACACTCGAAAACTCAAGAAACCTTTTGCGACGGGCACACGGGCGCTGAGCCCCACACTGGGACCGACCCAAAGGTCGGCATCGCCCGTCGTCCAAGGACTGGGCGCCAGCTTCAAACCAAGAAAGCCGCCCACTCGATGGGCTCCTAGTGAACGCCCTGCGTGAAGTTCAACAGGCACAAGAAAGTCCTCTTTGACCCCCTCCATCAAGGCCTCCTCCCCCACCTGAATCTGGAGTGCGAGCCCGGTCCCTTTGAGATCGTCATCGATCTGGCAAGCGGCCCGAAGGTCGATCGGCCCGGACTTTTGCCGGGACTCCGCAGGCGGCCATCACCGACCGTCAGTCCATAGCGACGTCCCCCTCGATTGCCTAGAGGCTGAAGGACTCAGGCTCCCAGGAGGACGTTGTCCAGGTTCCCCTTGTCGGTGATGTCGGGATGACCCACGTGGTCCACGTTGTCGAGGCCCAGGGCGTGCATGATCGTCGTGAGTAAAAGGGTGTGTGGCCGACCACCGTGGTCTCTCCACTTGCCCCCGGAAGGCCAGTTGCCGAAGTTGTGGTAATAGCCCATGCGCAGACGGGTCCGACGGCCCCCCAACAACACAAAGGGCAAGTTGCGGGATGAATGGGTCGCCCCCTCGCCCATGGGCTGACCCCAGATGATCAACGTGTTGTCGAGGGCAGTGGTCCCGTCGGCTTCAGGAATCGCCGCCAGTAGATCCATGAATTGGGCCAACTGCTGGGCATGAAACCGGTTAAAATCAACCATCACCTGGTGGGCGTCGGGGTCCCGATCGGCTTCATGGGAGATCGGGTGGAGGTCTCCGCTCGGGATCACCGAATTCAGGTGTCTTGCATTCCCAGTGGCTCCCTCGTCCCCCCAAGTGACCCCGAAGATCCGAGATGCCTGACAACGGATGGCTGCCGCGATGAGCGCGAACCACGTCTCGGTAAAGGGCACATAATTAAAGCGGAACAAGTTCAGGTCATCGGGATCGGTGGGCTGGGATGGCTGATCGCAGGCCAACTGGTCAGCGTTTAGATTCCGCATGGCCCGCTCCAGGGATTCGAGGTGCCGACCAAAGCCTTCTTGGTCAGCCACCGACACCTGTTGCCGCAGCTCATTCAGTCGGCCGTACGCCAGCTCGTAGCCCATGTGGCGGGCGACCTTGGCCCGGTCGGAGCCACTACCAGCGGCCTGGTCGCCCCAGATCCGCTGGAAATAGTCCTCTTGACGAAAGTCACCCATGATCGGGCTGTGGAGGCCCGCGTAGTGGGCACAGGTATTGCCGAAGACACAACTGCCCTTCTTACCGATCTTGATGATATGATTGTCCGCTGGATCGAGTCCCCAAGCTCGGGCCAAATCCTGGTCCATCGTAGGCCCACTACCCATCGAATCGTCGCCCTGGCAGGTCGACAGTTGAGTGAGGGGATATCCGCTCCAAAGGGTGGAGCGCGCGGCATGGCCCCGCTGGCGGACGCCAGGGATCTGCGGGAAGAAATGCTCGGTGGCTAAATCCAAGCCTTCCACCAATAGCATTTGATCTACGTAGCGCCCGAGGGGTGACAGGATGGGCCCCAGTTTGTCAGAGGTGATGGCTTGGCCCGAGCTCAGCATCGGCCGCCAGCCACCGATGATACGGGAGCCGTTGGGACTGGTGTAGAAGACAACTCGCTGCTCAGGCACCCCGTCAGCCAAAGCCCGCCGGGGAACGAGACCAGCAAGCCCGGCCGCAGAGGCGAGGGCGGTCATCTTCAGGAAATCTCGTCGGCTCCAGGGACGCATGGGCTTACGGGGCCTCCGCGGCAAATTGACGGTAGAGAAAGGAGCGACTGGTGGCGATGGCGACCAGCAACTCGGGAATGTTCAAATCGGAGTCGAGGAAGCGCTCGTGAATCCGCCCCAAGCTGCCCGCATCTTCGGGCGTCGCATCCCGCCGCAGAGCGTATCGAAACCACTGTAGGGTGTAGCAGGCTTGCACTCTGGGGTTCTCTCCGAGACTGCGGGCGAAGGCCACACTGTCGGGGAACGAGACTCGTTCTTCATCACAGAGGTTGTCCTGGCCGTACTCGCCCTGGGTCACGATGGGATGCCCACGGTCTTCCTGGCGATATCGGCCGGCCGCATCGTAGCTCTCTAGGGCTAGACCAAGAGGGTTCATTTGTTCGTGACAGCTCTTGCACGGCTGGGCTGCCACCGTGAAGGCCAGGTCGTCGGCCGCGGTTTGGTTCGCCGGTCGCTCCGGCGGCGGGAAGTTGTTCACCGGCGGTGCCAGTTCATCGCAAAATACATCCTTCAACAGGTTCGCACCCCGTAAAATCGGGCGACTGCTCGCTTCATCGGAGTTCCAAGCGCTGGCGAGAAAGGCCGGCTGGGTAATGAGCCCAGCCCGCTCGCTGGCCGGCAGCTCATGGATCTCGAACTGGCCGTAGGTATCGATGGGTTCGGCCCCTTCAAGGCCGAAGTACTCTTTAGCCAAATCATTCGGACCGGTCACCGACGTGCTGGCTGAGGACATCAACTGCCGAAAAGAGCCCCCGCCCTTCAGCGCAACATAGGCAGCCCAGACCACCGCCGAGCGGCGCAGGGCCGAAAAGGTCTCAGCGCTGAAGTTGCGTACGTGGTCCTCATCCTTCTCAATGTAGGCGTCGTCGTGGATGTTCAACCAGCGCTGGTGAAAATGCTGCATGGCGTAGCGGGATTCTGTTTCCTGCGCCAAAAGTTCTCGGGCCCAGGACTCAACGCCTTCATCGGTATCAAAGCGCCCCGCCTGGGCTTCGTCCAACATCTCCTCGGTCGGAGGATGGCTGGTGAGGAAGAAGGCGAGCCGGTTCACGATCTCCAGGCGACTCAAGCGACGTTCATCGAGGTTCTGGTCTAACTCACGGCCCCGCTCCAGATGATACAGCGTGTCCGGATAGACGAGGAGCGCCTCGATAAGGTAGCGCATCCTGGCATCAAAACTCTCACGGGAGCCCACATTGTAGATGTTGATGAAGCTGTTGAACTCTCGATCGGTGATCGGGCGCCGAAACAGACGGTAGGCGGTGCGGCGTAAATAGGCTTCTGCACAGGAGCGGTTACGACCGCGAGCACAGGCGAAGACCACACCATCCTGGCTGCGATCCTTTTCGAGAATCTTCTCAGCCACATGCCTGGCAGCGCTGGTGTAGCGATCAAAATCGGCCGCGGATAAGGACAGATCTTGGGTGTTGGGAATCGGCCCGGCGGCACCATCTGGCGGCAAGCGCTGATCGAGGCGATTTTCGTAATAGCCAAGGACGCGGTGCACAACGGATCGATACTGCCACTGAGTCAGTCGAGCGGTCTTCATGGTCGGTAGTTGCTGACTCTGCTCCGCATCGAAGCGGGCCGTCACCGGCGGACTATCACAGACATTGTCGCCCTCATCCACGAAGCTGTCTGGGGACTGCCCCTCCGGTGCGTCAGGACATGCGCCGCCCCGGGCGACGCGCTCGACGAATGCCCGCAACATCTCCAGATTACGGCTGCCCTCCGGCAGGATGATCCCACCACCGTGATCGCCGCCCCCTGTGGGTTTCATGAGCAAGACGGACTCCCCAGCGATTTCCTTCGCAGCCATGCGTCGGGCGACCGCGAGATTGGCGCCCAACTGGGCGCCTCGCTCCAAGGGCTCCGCGAAGGGATCGACGGGGGAGAGCACCAGTTCGCTGGCCCGGGCGCCAGCGCCCCCTTCCTGATGACAGCCGTAACAGGTGGAGCCCAGGAAAGGCTTCCAGATCGCGTCTTCAAAAAACTCGACGATCGGTGCGCATTCGCCCGAGCCAGGGGGCACCGGTGGGGCCGGTGGTTCCACCTGGGATCCACAGGCTGAAGCGAAGGACACGAGGAGCACGACAAGGCTCCAAGCTCTGGGGGTCGGTAACATCGGTGTCCATTTATCATGGGGGCGCCATGCAGACAATCGGCTGTGAGCGGAGGGGGTCCCGCCGCCAAGAAGGCATCCCAGTCTGCCGGGGGCTCGCCTTGGTAAAAACTGCCCGCTGCGCCGCCTAAAACCCAACTCGGCACAGGTGCGGGCGCCAAGGGGTTCTCAGAGCCCTGAAATGAGTGCTAAGTCGCCCCCGACGTCCGTAAAGATGGAGAGGACCCATGGAAGAAAGCCCCCCACCAAAACGCAGCACAGCGGAGCACTTTGCGGATTTGCGCGCCTCCGTCGACACCATGCGAACCCAAATGATGGATGTGCACGACTACGTGGTCAAAGCACGGCAACGGCTCGACGAAAGCCGCAAGGAACTAGAACTAAGAATCCAAACAAAGGCGGCTAAGGATGCGGCCAGGGTTATTTTTCTCATTTATTGTACCACCTACAAACATCTAGCAAACCCGGAAAAGGGCGCTGAGGCCGATGAGCAAACGACCTATCTACATACGCTGCAGGACTTGATTCGAGAAGAACTCCGCAGCATGGGCTGTGACGTGTTAGCCCCTCAAATCGGCGAGACATTTCAAGCAACATGGATGACGAGCCTGGAAAAGAAACCACTGACACCTGGGGCTCAAGAGGGAACCGTCGCCCTCGTCTATAGCCCTGCGCTCGTAATTCCTGCTGCGACAAGGGTGATACTCGAGAAGGCCCAAGTCGCCGTCTTTCGCGCTGAGGAGACACAAGCATGACACAACCCCCCGTTGGCATCGACCTGGGCACAACCTTTTCGGCCCTCTCCATCATCAACCCGGCCGGACGGCCGGAAATCGTTCCCAATATCGATGGTGAACGCACCACAGCCTCGGCGATCTTTTTCGCCCCTGGCGGGGGCGTCATCGTCGGCCAAGAAGCGGTGGATTCCGCGGCAGCCTACCCGGACCGTGTGGTCCGCTGGGTGAAACGGAAAATGGGCGATCCGGATTGGCGCTTCGAACTGGATGGTCAGTCCTATTCAGCCGTTCAACTCAGCGCGATGATCCTCAAGAAGCTCAAGACGGACTCGGAACGGGCGACGGGCCCCATCAAGTCGGTGGTGATCACCGTCCCCGCCTACTTCGACGAAGTTCGGCGGCAAGCCACCATGGAAGCGGCCAAGCTCGCCGGCTTGGAACCCTTACGCATCATCAATGAGCCCACGTCGGCGGCCCTCGCTTATGCCCAGTCCGGTCATCCGGCCGGCAAACTGCTCGTCTACGACTTGGGCGGCGGCACCTTCGATGTCTCGCTGGTCAATGTGGAGGATGAAAAAACAGTCTCGGTGATCGGCAGTGATGGCGAGCACGAGCTGGGAGGTCACGACTTCGATCTGGCTTTAGCCAAGCACCTCCTAACCGCGGCCTCGGAGCAACTCGGCTCGGAGATGAATCCGGAGGACAACCCAGCCGATTGGTTCAATCTGGTCCGCAACGCCGAACAAATTAAGCGCAGGCTCTCGAAACGAGAAGAAGTGCGGGCAAGCGTCCAGTGGCGCGGCCGCCTCGCCACTGTGCCCGTCACGCGGGCGGATTTTGAAGGTCTCATCGAGAAGCAACTCTACCAGACGAGGCTGCAGACCGAGAGCGTGATCGAAGAAGCGGACATGGAGCCGGAAGACGTTGCGAACGTCCTGGTGGTCGGTGGTAGTACGCGAATCCCCAAGATCCAGGAGCTCTTACGTAAGCTCTTCGGTAAGGATCCCATCGATACCATCAACGTGGACGAGGCCATCGCCTGTGGCGCCGCGATTCAAGCCGGAATCATCATGGTCGATGAGGGCATGATCGAGCCAGTTGGCGCCATCGCAAACCAACTCAAGGATGCCCGAATCACCGATGTCTCGCCCCACAGCTTTGGGACCATCGTGCTGTCTAACTTCCACGGTGCCTCCCAGCTTCGGAATGACATTCTGATCCGGCGCAACACGCCCCTCCCAGCTAAACGGACGGAGACCTATTACACCGTGCAGGCGGACCAACGGTCGCTGGCTTGCAAGGTCACCCAAGGCGAAGATGAGGATCCGGAGTTCGTGAAGATTCTGAGTGAGGAGCCGCTGGAATTACCGCCGGGCCTCCCAGACTCCAGCCCCATCGAGGTCTCCTTCGCCTATGATCTCAACGGCATGCTCGCCTGCAGCTTTCTCGAGCCCGGCAGCAACAACCAACGGGATATTCGCCTGGAGGTCCTGCCGAGTCGTAGCCAAAGCGCGAAGACCGATGACCTCGACGAAGCCGACTTCGACGATCTCGTGATCGAATAAGGGAGCGCCGTTCATGCCTGAGCCCCAGAATCCCGAGGTCCTGCTCGCAGGCTTCGAGATCTTTATCGGCATTTGGCTGCTGTTCATGTTTCTGCGTTTTCTCGCCAGCCTCGGCGAAGACGACAACGCAGGTGGCGGGAGCTTCCAGCCTTTTCACATCACCATCGATCCTTCCGATCTGGAGCTTGAGAGCGGCGAAACCCTCAAGGTCCGCAATGTGAAAGCCCATGGTCAGATCACCGTGCCTCGAGACCAAACGCCCTGCCTCTTCCGGGTCGGCGTTTTGGACGAGACGGAGGGTTCCGGCTTCCCCGTCCTCTGCCACGTGGAAGCCCTACGCAATGAACATGGCTTCTTCTATTACGAGGAGAGCCTGACCATCCCCCACCAGCAGAGCATCATCGAGGACTACCCCATCGTCATCGTTCCCACCGAGGCCCTCATCGCGCCCCGGCGCGGTCGGCGGCGCCTGCAGGTCTGGACCATCCTCTGCTCCGCCGATGGCAACGAGACAGTCTATGCCCATGCCACCCAAACCTTCACCTTCAATCAGGACACATACGGCTTTCTCGAACTGAGCGTTCGAGATCGGGAAGTGGACAAAGCCGTCGCTGAACTCGGCCTCGCCGTTTGTGCCTCCGATGGGCACATCGACCGGCGGGAAATCGCCGTCATGAAGGATTTCCTCGCGGAACGCTTGGCCAGTGATGAGGAAGAAGACGAGGAGCGTAAGGAAGAGTTAAACCAAGCGATGAAGTTGGAACTTAAGCGGGTAAAAGAGCGACTCGCTGCAGGCCAACCCATCGAGATTGAGCGCCCCTGCGAAACCCTCAGGAGCCAGGAGAACCCGGCCCTGCTACAAGTGGTCTATGAACTCTGCTTACGGATCGTCGCCGCCGATGGCGTCGTCGATGAGGGCGAGCAGCGGGCCTTGAAAAAGATTTCCGCCAAACTTGGCCTCGACCCGGAACTGGAGCGTGCGCTGCGGGATCGACATCTGCGCTTGAGCATGTTCGACGATAACAACGCAGACCAAGCGATCATTCTGCCCGCGGGTGCCACACTCAAGCAGAAGCGTAAGCTCCTCAAGGCCGAATACAAGAAGTGGAAGCGGCGGGTCACGAGCAATGATCCCGAGGTGGCCAAAGAGGCAGAAGAACGTATCGAGATGATTACCAGCATGTTGCACGAGCTCGACCAGCAGGGATGAGCGATATCGCGGCACTGCGGCAACTCTGCCTGTCTATTCATTTTCCCGATGATGGCGCCGCGCAAATCGACTTCAACCGGCCTCAAGGCAGCCAGTCCGCCAGTTACTTCCTGAGTCGAGGTCTCACGGTCAGCCCCGAACTAACCCCTGAATTGCATCGGTCGGTCCGGCGGGTTGCGGAGCGACTGCGCCTCGATGAAACACCCCCATGTGTCATTCTCAATGACCCCACACCCAACGCGTTTGCGGTCCCTTGCCGGGATCGCCAACTGGTCTTCGCGCTCACCAGTGGGCTGGTCCGTCTTCTGTCCACAGCCGAGTTGGAGTTCGTTATCGCCCATGAACTGGGTCATCACGGATTGGGCTTTGGCAGTCACCGGGAGCCCAAAACGCCCCACGCAACTCGGGCAGCGCTGGCTAAATCCCGGGCGGTTGAGCTCTCCGCAGACCGGGCGGGCCTCGTCGGCTGTCGCAGCCTTATGGCCGCCGCCAGTGCGTTGATCAAACAGGAGTGTGGGCTCAGTGACAGCCACGTCCGCTTCGACATTCCAGCCTACGTGCGACAGATTCAGGCGACGAAAATCCCCGAGGCGGGACTCACTTGGGAATTGGAAGAAACCCATCCACCCATCCCCTTGAGAGTCCATTCCCTCATCCTGTTCGCGGAAACCGACCGCTACCTCGAGGTCAGCGGCTCTCCGGGCCAAGGACGCTCCAAACGAAGTGTAGACGACGAGTTACGCCAAGTCCTGGCCGACCGTGGTGGCGCGGAAAACCGCCGACTTCACAGCAAGCAAGTCACCTTCGCTTTAGCCTGGCTCGTCGCCACGGGCGGCATCGACCAAACACAGGAGGTCGCCGGCGAAGACGGTGAGGATGTGGCGCAAAAAGCCCGAGACTACATCAGCAATTTCGGCCCGGAGTCCGGCCCTCGCAAGGTGGAAGAATCCCTCCGCAACCTGGTTGATCTTGGCCTGGGGCCGGTTCGAACCTTCTTCGATGAACTCGAGACCCGCGGTCAAACCGCCAGCCTGCGCCAGTCAACGATCTGGCAGCAGCTCCCAAGCGACCTACGGCAGGCCCTCGACGATGGGCGCTGAGTGTGAGGACAGGCTCAGGCTTTAAAGCCCGGTCAAAGCCACCTGACTCTTATGGGTCATCGATCCCATGCCCCCCATGCTGGTCTCTGTGTCCATCGTGCCCTTGAGACTGACCAGCCGGCCCATCTTGGGATCGAAGATGAGATCGAACTGACCGTTCACCTTCATCATCGGTGCCTTGCCACCCATGGTCGGCATGCCATCGCCTTCATCGCCACCCATGTCGTCCATGCCACCCATGCCGCCCATCATACCACCCATGTCCATCCCGAAGCCGCCGCCCTCGTCACTTTCCACCGAGGCCTTGCCGCTCAGGTCCGGCTGATCGCCCTCCGTCCCCACAGTCGATGCGATGCGTAGTTTGCCCCCCGGCGCACCATGGACTTCTAAGCCCATGGTGTAATTGGCGATCTTGGCCTTGGTCTTGCTGCCCACGGAAACCGTGCCGTTGGGTAGTCGAAGTATCTCGAGAAAGCCCGTGGGAAGCAGGTCCACCTTCTTGGCATCTCTGCGCACAGCCACCTTTTTCTTTTTCGCCGGTGGCTCCGCCATTTTCTCGATCTTGTAGCCGCCCTTCATCGTGCCCGTCTTCGGATCAAACTCCGCGTAAACACTGACCTTCTCCCCATCCATTTGGGCCGATGCAGAAGCCCCGTTGGGGCCGACTTTAGCGCTGACCAACTGGCTGGTGCCAGACTTCTCATCCATCAGGATGTAGACCACCTCTTTAAAGGTAAAACGTCCTTTGGGGTCCACATCCACCGACTGCTTCAAGGCTTTTGGCGGTAACTTATCGATGCCTGCGAGCCTGCGCCCCTTGGGGTCCGTGACTTTGAAGGATTCGATATGCAACACAGCTTCGGCGGTTCCATCGGCCCGGACTCGCTGCACTTGAAGGCCAAAGACGGTCTCCATCCGAGTGGTCATTCCGCCACCTGCGTTCATGCCCCCCATCATCGCGCCCATACCCCCCATGCCGCTGACCTTCAGACTCACGGTATCATCGGAGACCACCCGGAAGCGCTGGGTTTGCCCGGCTTGCCAGCGATAACGGAGTTCCGCCGCCTGGCTTAAGGACGGCACCAACAAAGCGAAGGACAAAACGAAGAGAGAAAAAGCATTCATCATCATGGCAGAGGACTCCAACACGAGCAGGTATGAGGGCCCCTCGTTGAAGTGAAGTTACGGGCTGACGGCGGCGGGAATCAATCCCCCGCTTTTGCTCTCGTTTTATACGGCGGCAACGGGCCTGCTAATCACTGACGGCTGGACCAACTTATGGCGACAGGAAAGCATCATTCAACCGCTGCGCAACGAGACGGAGCCGAGCAAAATATGCTAGCAACATCGGGAATGGAGCCAGCATGCTTTACTACATCCTCGCTTTCGTCCTCGGCGCAATCATCAGTGGACTCATCGTCTACATTTTTAAAGAGCAACAGCTAAAAGAGCTTGAAATCGAGGCCATGCAGGCGGTTCAGGCAGCTTATGACCGCGGCCTTGCTGACGCCAAGGAAGCCGAAGAGCCCGGATTCGGCGAAATTCTCAACGGTGTGGGCAGCGTGGCGACAATTATCGGTCTACTCGGTTAGGCTGCCTCCCTAAAACGCCCAACCAATCTCCGTGTTCAACCAGCCCTGAGTTGCGGGGCTGAAGTCAGAACCGGGCCGATCATAGAAAAACACCGTCCATCCAAATCCATAGGCCCAACCCCCAAGGGTCTGCCAATGGAAACCCAGGTCTGCGTCGACAATGAGGCTCTCCATCTGTCGACGACGAAAGCCGTCAACCAGATAATGAAGGTTTGAGCCCGCATAGGGGCTGAAGAGCCCCGTGCGAAAATAGCGCCGAACACCCAGAGTGTAAGCAGCCCCCTGGACACATTCCGGGGCTTGAATCCCACAGCCTGTGACCACCGCACTGCCCCACTGAGCCGCCACTTCGTTGCGAGCATCGCCCAGTCGCTTGGACAGCCGTAAGCCCCCCAATAAGAACCAGTTGCTGCGGTAACTGATACCGAGAGACTGTTGCAGTCTGCGGGCTTCGCCCCCATCGGCCGCAGTGTCACCACGTGCAACCTCCAGGCTTTCGGCTTGCGCCATCGCTGGGCTGAACAGCAGCCCGACCACCGCACATCGTATCCAAAAGTTCACGCCGCAGCCCCTTTCTTGAGTCGCTTGGGAGCACCCTAATGGCTCCCTGGGTATCGCCGCCCACTCTTGCAGAGATAACGGAGGTCCCGGTTGCGAACCGAGCCACACTGAGCCTTGCCGTAGTAGCGAAGGTCGCTGGAGCGAACCGATCCGTAGTTCGCCTTGCAATAATAGCGGAGATCTCGATTGCGAATGGAGCCACAATTCGACTTACCATAGTAACGCAGATCGTGATTCCGGATCGAGCCGTAGTTCCCTTTGCAAAAATAACGCAGATCGCTGTTGCGGATCGAGCCGCACTGACTCTTGCAGTAGGCCCGAAGGTCATGATTGCGAATGCTGCCGCAGCTCGCCTCGGCCGGGGCTGAAACCAGCCAGACCGTCCCAAAAGTCAGAACCAGACTCAAAGACTTCATTTCCCTATGCTCCCAAGACATCCATAGCGAGGCGCCCAGCGGTGCCCAAGCCGATCATGACCCATCCCCAAGCCCGCCACTTAGGGCTGCTCAACGAAGCAGTACAGCCCCCCATAACCACCGCTGCAACCGATGCAATTCCCCTCACCGGCTCCATTCTGCAGGAGATTGGCCCCCTTACCACAGCCCCGAAGTGCGTGATCGCTCAACCACTGCTCTCCACCCCGGGCACCACCCCCCACCGCGCGCCGGGGAAAACTGTGCCCGCAGTAAAGTTGGGTCGGCGACGGCTCGCGCCCACCACCAGCAGAGGCGGCCACTGAGCCATCGGAGCTGGTCCAGTCGTGACAGGTACTCTCGGGATTCGTGCTCCGCAGTCGACCTTCCTGATCACTACCGGTGGGGATGTCATGGGAATCACCGATGGCCGAGAGCGGAACGCCGCACTCGTCGGGCAAATCGGAGGTGGAGGCCGCATCACCATCGGGTCGACTCCCTAACAGCCCTTCGATCCCGGTGGCCACCAAACGCCCGTTGGCGTCGTACCAAGGACCTTCGCCGATGCGATCGATGGCGTGGACCGGATTCCCCTGTCCATCGTCGGTCGCGCTCAACATGGCTCGCCAGCGTTTGTGACCATGACCGGTGGCGATACCGATCAACTGACAGATCGAATCGGCTCCCTCGAGCCCCTGAAAGTCACCGCCAAAACCGCCAGACCAATCATCGGGTGCCGAGTTGGAGAGCGCCCAAATCGCGCCCATGCTGGTGACGAAGAAGCTGAACTCCTCGGGCTGCCCTTGGCACCACTGCACGAGCCGACCGGGAAAGGTCTTCGTCGGCTGGATGATCTGCACTGCGGCGCAAGTACAGGCTTGCCATGTCTGACCATCGTCGGCGCAGGTTCTCGCGCCGGAGTCACCGTTCTCACAATTGCAGGCTTGGGTTGCGCCCGGATCGCAGCCTTCGAGGCCGCCGCCTTGGGGGCTAGGCTCGGGGGCACAGGCCACCATCAACAAGCCCGTCATCAGCCCCAAGGCAGCCTTTGTCCAAATCCTCATGGTCTGTCCTTTCGTTCTTGGCGACTCGACGCCCGAAGCGGTGCTGTCCACCCTCAAATTATCGACCGGACTGCATGCCAAAGAAGCCATGGCGCCCGGCGAGACGCTTAGCACAGCTGAAGGCGCTCAGGTGCTCCCATCGCCGCCGATCAGCCACAGGTGAGATCCAACCGACAGGCCTGGCCTTCAGGGCAATCGGTACTGTCAGAACACGAAACGAGTCCAGGGATCTCCACCGCAAGCACCTGTTCCGATTGGGCCCGCGATGCAACGCAGCCTTCGCCCACATCGGCGGTATTGGAGCTGACCCGAGTCAGAGCGACCGAGGGAAAGCCCGAATAACCCAGATCGAGCAGGTCGTTGATGAGCGTCGCTGGGATCTGAAACTGACCACTGTCTTCAGCGACGCAGACCACGCGGGCCGGCGTGCCCCCATGATTGGCGATGTTGAGTTCGATCTCGATGCGCACCGACGGGTCACCGGTGCTTGGCACCCACGTGAGCTGACCGGCCGTATCTCGCTCCATCGCCATGGTCTCGTCGACGACTTCGAGGGCTGCCACCCCCAAACTGGAGATTGCGAAGGCTTCGCCCCCGTCCGCCCCTGTCGCCACCAGGCTCAGCGAAGCACCCTCAACAAAGCCCGGATGGGGCAAAGCCCCCACGTGATTATAGAAGTAGATGGGGGCCCGAGCCTCCATCTCCACCGGGGCGCTCAACCCTTCCACCGTCACCGTCCCCACGCTCACATTGCTCGGCAACGCAACGCATTGGCCATCGTCGCCGCAGGTCTCACCCCCGGGACAGGGCGTGGCGCAAAAGAGTGTCTTGGGCCGAAGTAATTGGCAGGCCCCTTCCTGCCGACTCACCTCGGGAACATCCAAGGGGCGAACCCCGTCGGCGACGGCACCCTGCACCGACGTAAAGCCCGCTCTCAGGCTCATCTCAAATCCCCCCAGGTGGCGGGATGCGTCACAGGTCGCATAGGGTCCAAGGACCGAAGAAGGTGCTTCGGGTTCAGCGAGGGGTTCCTCCCCCCCACAGGCAAGCCCGAAGACCATCAACACCGAAAGATGCTTGCCTGCCATCGCCAATCGCTCCCTCTTACTGATAAGGCCGGGCCTGCTTCACGAAAAGGGCCGGCTCCTCGCCCGGCAGGCCATCGAATTTGAACTCGACGTCCATGGCCCACCAATTGCCGTTGGTGCCATAGGCCGGTGCGAAGGCCTGGCGAATCCGGTCCAATGCTTGGCCCAATTGAAAGCGTTGATTGGGGTTCAAGACGGGCTGCCCCCCCAAGGTCAGACTGGAGTTAGAGAGATAGGTCACCGGCTGTTCGGCCCGGTCGAAGTAATAGAGGAAGCTATCGGCGGTCACGCCAGCCGGCGGCAACACCACAGAGGTCTCCCCCACCTGCACATTGATATAGAAGGCCGGATCCAGGCCCGTGCGATCGAAGGGGTTATTGGTCAGCGCCACACCGTTCGCTTCCTCGTCGGGAAAGGAGCGATGCACCAACAGGGCCATCGCAACGGAGAGATGGTCGATGCTGCGATAACTGCGCTCCTCGAAGGCCCGAAAGAACCACACGCTGGCCCAGACCTTCCGGACCGCATCGGCCACAGGCCGCTCGGGGTCGTTCAAATCAGCACTCTTCGATATGTAGAGACCGGCCCCGGTAAAGCCGTCGAGATCTTCCGCGTTGGTGCTGGAGCGAAATCGCATGCGGATGTTGGGATAATCCCGCTGCAACTTGGCGATCAACGCCGCTTCAAAGGCCGGATCGAGGGGCGCCGCCTTCATGTCCTCCCGCAGCTGCCCCAAGGCCTGATCTCGGTAGGCCGGATCCTGCTGGAAATCCCGATCCTCGAGCAAGGCCTCCACCCGTGCTGTGAAACCGTTGTCCTCCATGAACTGGAGATAGAAATGAACCGGCACGGCAAAAGCCTTGGGCACCGGCAAGCCCTCGATCTGGGAGAGGGCGGCGTAATGGGCTGCTTTGCCCCCAAAGGCCCGGGTTGCGACCTTCACCGAGTCTTTCAAGTCGGGATGATCGGGGGCCAAGACGGCCTCGATATCGGTGAGTTCGACCACCTCTCGGTCCAGGCCCGGTACTTGAACGGACTGGGGCTTATTGGCTTCCCACCAGGCATCGGCTTCATCGGCCGAGACCGCCGCCACCGTGTAGCCCTCGCTGGCGACCCCAAAGCGCACCCACTGGCCCTCCAGGGCCCGCAACGCTGGGTTCTGAAAGGCCCCTCGCAGCGCCATGTTCGGTGTGCCCCGGTTCCTCGACAACACATTGATGTGAGACAAGGGCGTCTGGAAAGCCTCCGTGATGATCCCGCTGACCACGGAGATGTCATTGGGGACCTGGTCGAGGACCACCACATCCCGAAAGCCCAGATACTCCGTGGCGAGCGACTCGGCCGTGGCAAAGCGTAGGCGCCCGTAACTCTCCGCAAGATTCAATGGCTGGTAGTCGATCCCGGCAAAGAGTTCCGCTTGGGTGATGAGATTGAGGGCCTCCTCCTCGCCCCGCACGGTCACCTCAACGGCGGCCGAGCTGGCAAAGAAGCGGAGGTTCTCGCCGAACCAAGTCGCAGCTTTGATGTCCCCATAGGCTGAGAGAATCAGATCGACGCTCGCCTGGTCATAGGGGGCGATCTCATAGGTGTAGACGTCGGGCCCCTCGTAATGGGTCACCGCACCCAGCAAAAAACGCCGACTGGGCGAGCTGTACTCGGTGGTATTGAAGTCGGCGAGGAGCGGGACCACGGGCAAGGCCCCGCCACTGAGCTGTTCCGAGGCAAAGGCCCAGTGGATCGGGTAGCGTTCACTGTGCTGAAAGTAGAGCCGGTCCTGATCGTAGCGATCGATGACCGTTTTCACGGAACGAGCGCCTGGGATGCTGGCGTCGGCCGGGACCGAAGCCAGGCGGTGAAAATCCTCAAGACAGCCGAGTTCATGAAGAAAGTCGGGCACCTCGCCACCGTGACGGCAGGACCAAAGTGGCAACCCATCCCCATCGGTGGACGAACACCCCATATTCGAGAC
>PBND01000078.1 GCA_002722845.1 Myxococcales bacterium
GGTCAGTTGTGCTGCCGTCGCCGAGTTGACCACTCGAATTGCGTCCCCAGCAACTCACAGTGCCGTTGTTTCGCAGCGCGCAACTGTGGGCGGAACCAAGGCCAATTTCGCTGACACCATCGAGACCGTCTAACGCTACAGGAGTGACCCGGTCAGTTGTGCTGCCGTCGCCGAGTTGACCACTAGAATTGCGTCCCCAGCAACTCACGGTGCCGTTGTTACGCAGCGCGCAACTGTGGGCGGAACCAAGGCTAATCTGTTGCAGAAAGGGACTTAAGCAGTCATCTGCGCACGCACCTTCAGGGCCATCGTCACAGACCTCACCCTCCTCGACACGACCATTGCCGCAGCCCTCTAAACCACACAGGTCATCACAGCCGTCGCCCACCTCTTGGTTATCATCGTCGCAGCCTTCCGCACCTCGATCGTTGCCGGTGATGTCGGTCCGTCGAATATCATCGCCACAACGGGCGGGCTCACAGGTATTCGTGCAGGCGTCCGTATTATCATCATTACCGTCGTCGCAGTTCTCTTCACCTTTCACTAACCCATCACCGCAGCGCTGGTCAGGAGGCTCCATGCCGCTACAGCCGGCACCTATCAGGATACAAATGAGAAGATAGAATCCAGGTACGGAACGGAAAAAAAACATTGAATCCCCCATACGCTAGACAGCGCTCACAGTAACGAAGGTATTTCGGCCCGGCAAGGGTGCTTGCAGCAGGCCCAACTACGGACAAACCGGCGCAGATTCCCAGTGCATTAAAGTCCAGGCGGTGCTGTAGCCGATGCGGTGGGCAGTCCACGAGCGCCAGTCGGCGGAGGCTCGATCCTCAGGCTCGGGGCCGAGGGCGCATTTGCCCGTAAGCAAGGTGTACATGAAGGCGCCGCTGGCTTTGTCCAAGTCCCGGTGCATATGCCAAGCATCCCGATAGGCCGATTGCTCCGGGATCGCCTCCCGCAGCTGCGCAAAGAGCGTGCGAATCGGCACCGCCCGGGCCTGGGGCAACTCCCCCTCAGCCACCATGAACTGAGCCACCCCCAAATCGGTGTCGTTGAGGGTCCCGCTGTCCCGACGGTCGAGGCCATACAACATGGACACATCGCCGTGATTGCCGTTGTCCTCATGGGAAAGCCAAAGGAGAACTGAAAGCGCTCCGGATCCACCTGGTAGCGCTTGTTGGGCTCAAAGTTGGAATTGGCCCGGCCATAGTTGAAGTTGATGGGGCTCTCTCCCCCATTCTGCAAGGTCTCCGCTGCTTGCTCAAAGACCCAGTTCAGCCCCCCCAAAATGCCCCGCTCCGAACTGGAGCCGGTGTGGTGATAACTGATGACGTCCTCGGTGACGTCACAGCCAGCAAAGGGCGACCTAAAAACCCCATCCCCCGACCCCGGGCCGGCACCGGCACCCACCGCAGCCCAGGCCGCTTCGGCCAGAGCACCCTCTAGCCCTGGCGCCTTCTGCTTGGCCAAGTGACTGTAGATCGCCGCAGCCGTGAGCGCGGCCCCATTGGGTGTGGGATGAAGCCGACCGGTATCCTGCCAGTCCGCCCCGAGCCCCCGCCAAGCCTGAGCCGCAGGGACCACCGGCAACTCGACAGAAGCCCCCGCGCCCACCCGCTGGGCCACCCGCTCCATGTGGTCGAGGATGGTCGCCGAGCCCTCAGCCTGAGGCCAGACCGACAACAACAAGGGCTGAGCACCGCCTTCGGTCACTTTGGCCGCGACCTTCGAAGCCCCCAAGGCCGTAAAGCCCGGAAAGGTGGCCACCAGGTAAGGGTCCGGCGCGATCACCACATGATCCCAGACAAAGGCCCCCTCCCCCCGCAGATTCGCCCAGCGGGCCGCCTGCTCCTCGGGCCAATAATAGTACTGGGCCAAGGAATGACTGTGGTGGGCATAGGTGTACTCAGCCCCATTTTGCCCCAGACCGATCACCAAGGGCTTGCTCCTGTGAAGGTCTTCCACCACCACGTTGACCGACCCATCGGCCGCACCCGCGGCCGCAAGAAAAGCCGTTAACTCCGTGGCGATCAAATCCACCGAGAAAGCAGCGCCGCCCGCCAAGGAAACACTGGAGCCCAAGAGCAGGATGTTCACCGATCCATCGCCATTACGGTCGGGACTTGTGGGTGTTACCGGTGGATCGGGAGGTGGGGCAGAAGGCCCGGACTCATCGTCGGGTAGCCCGCAGGCCAATGGGAAAAGCAAGATGGTGCAGACGAGGGCCAAAAGGCCGAGATTGGCCGGTGAATGACACCGCTTTGCCCGCCTCATGATCTCAACCCCTCCGAGCATTCTACCGCCCCAGAATCTAGCCGCTGGTCGGGCAGCTGCAACCAGCCCGGTGACCACCGCTCGGGGTCCTTCAACTCCTCACGGTCGATTTCGATAAACCGGCCCGTGAGCACCGCCTCTAAGTGAAGACGGCGCCAAGGCGTCTTCCCCGCAGCCACCAAGCGAATCACTTGGAAGTGGCGCCCGCCCACAGCGGGCTCACTGCGAGTCCACTGACTGCCTTGCAGTTTCTCGGTGGGGACAAAGTTCCTCACGGCCGAGCCGATCAATTCGAAGGGAGGGTCTAACGATAGTTCGCCGGACGGTGAACTCGTCGGGCCGTGCCGATGTTCCAGGTAAAGTCGATCCAGGGAAAAGCTCCAACGCTACCCGCAACGCCAATCAACCCAGCATCCCACGCGAAGTTTTTGCTGATGCGGCGAATCGCCAAGGCATGCAGGGATAAGACCTCAGGTCCGTCAGGGCCGTCGGAGTTTGGAAAGATCCAATTTTCACTGACGATGCCCACGGAATTGGTGAGCCGGAACTGTCCAGCCACGACCAACAAGGCATCACCGAGATCGGCACCCTCGGAACCGCTCAATGCGAAGGGACGCCCCGCACTGAGCGTCACTTGCTTGTCGGGCTTGCCCACCGTGATGCCGGCAAAGCCAATCCCGAGGAGATTCAAACTGCGAGAGGAATCGAAGCTCGGCACGGTGAGCACTTCGCCACCACCGGCAACATAAAAGTCTTCGCCAAGTTCGCCAGCCACTTTCACCGCGCCAATGAAACCCGAACCATCCATTAAGAAAAGGGTCGGGACTAAACTGCCCATCAACACCGAAACGTTATCGGTCACCCCATAGGCGCCACTGAGGAAGAACACCTCCTTGAGGGACAAATAGCCTTCCCCCGCCTTCAGGGGCATGGCGGAAGGCGCATACAGGTGACGGGTCCGATTGGGATTTCTGTCCCATACCGAGCCATCGCCGCCGACCGTGACTTGTTCGAACTCAAATTGAGCCTCCACATCAGCCCAAAACAAGGTTCGAACCGTGCCGTCGAGCAATGCGACCTTCACCTTTGACTTACCGATTCGCTCCACCATCCGACCCACGAGCTCGGTCCCATTGGACAACACGAAGCGATAGCGTTTGCCCTCCGGAGTTGTCTCGGCCGCGGGCGCAGATGCCAAGTCAGCGCTGTGGGCTGGCGCGGGTTCGGCAACGGGGTCCACACCCGGCGTCGCCATCATCACTAGAGAGAGAAACAGGGGCATTTTACCCTCCTTCATGAATCATAAAACACTTGCGGTGTTCAGGGGGAAGCACCGCCTTGAAGCCAACGATATGCAGATTAGAGGCTGGGCTCAAGCAGGAGGTAGCCACCGCTCACAGAACAGGCGAACAGACTTTGATTGCTACTGCGGCATGTCCCGACAGGTAAGCCCTTCATCGGGTGCACAGTTGGCGCCGATCAAACAGCCACCATTCACACAGGCGATCACGTCGCAGTCCGCGCTGTCATAGCAGCGGTGACCACCGATCAAACAGTGACCCAACTGGTTACCAGGGCAGTCGGCCGAGTTGGAGCAGGCCGCCCCCGACTCGCTGCAGACCTGGTTGTCGCAGGTCTCCGTGATGCTGGCGTCACGGCACTCATCCCGGGGACAATCCGAATCATCCACGCAGGTGCAGTGCCCCCGCACATCACCCTCGCCAGCCCGACACTCCTGACCATCCTTCTGACAGGTGCCCTGGGGTAACGGGTACTCACAATCCGCATCCTCATTGCACGGACTGCCACTGTCCATGCCCCGGCAGAAGCCGTTCACGCAACGTGAACCGCCGCAGCTCGACTGGGTCAAAATGATCACATTGTTGCACTGATAGCCGCTTGGGCATTCCTGGCCCCGGGCACAGTCCACGCCGCAGAAGTAGCCGGCGGCACTGGAGGAATCGATCAAGCAGTAGTTGGCGTAATCCTCACACTCCGGCGGCTCGCCCCGATTGTTCTGGCAGGCCCGGCAGAAGGGGCCACGCCGGTCCACAATACATTCGCCGGTCTCGACGATGCAGGTCTCGCCATGCTCGCAGTCCGCATTGGTCACGCAGAAACCCTGCTTGCAGATGCCCTGGTCGCAGGTCCAGCCCAGCACGCAATCGCCGTTGTCGATGCAGCCGTCTTTACATTGAGCGGTGATCTCATCGCAGAGTTGGTTGTGGGGACAGTCCGCGTCGACAGCACAGGTGCCGGCAAAGGTACACATGCTCAACTTCACGTTGCACATGCGCTCGACCGTTTGCCCATTCTCTTCTTGCGCGGGGCAGTCGTCGTTGTTCAAGCAGCCGCTGCGTAACTGACAGTAGTTTTGCGAATTGCAGAACTCCTCGGAGCCACAGCCCCGATCGTCCAAACAATGGCAAATGCCTGTGCCCCGATCGCAATACTGGCTCTCACCACAATCGCCATCAGCCTTGCAACTGCCCGCCGACAGGTGGGCGTCCCAGTTGTAGAGACAACCGGCCGCCGGGACCAACAAGGTGAGGATCAACAGAAAGCGGGTCATGGCTCGATCCTCCGGACTTGGGATTTCTTTCGCTTCACTGGGGCCGGCTCCCGCTCCATCACGAAGGACGCGATCCCCCCAGCAACGGCCAAAGCATAGCCTAGATTCGCCGTGAGTTGGCGAGTCCGGCCCTGATCGGCCAATGCACCGATCTCACCCACGCCCGCGCCCCGCTCGGCCGCAGCTAGATACTCCCGGCGAGTCATGGCTGTCATCACCCCGGCAGAGATGCCCGTTGCCACCGCCGCCGTGACCCCTGCGATCGTCAATGTGGAGGGTCTCCAAACGAGGGATTGAGCCTTGCCGGGCCGAACACCTGGAGCCTGGCGGCGGGGATCAAGGAGCCCCTTCTTCTTCTTTGCCGTGGGCTTCGCGACCACCTGCTTGGCTTCCTGGGCCTTCTTCACCTTGAAGACGTCAGAGACCAACTTTTGGACCACTGGGTTCAAGCCGGACGCGCCACCTTTGTCCAAGCAGCCAGGACAGGAGCCCTGCACTCGGCCGATGACCGAACCGTCGGCTCGAAAGGCCGTCAGCACCATGTTGGAGCCCGTGCTGTTCAACTCCAGAATCATCGCCACCTCGGCTTGGAGGGCCGCCAGCATCCGCTGCCGACAACTGGGCAAGCGACAGCCTTGATTCACCTCGACTTGGAGATCCGGCACCAAGGTGCTCACCAGTTTTTCCCGAGCCACACGATAACCATCGGTCGCACTGACCGCACCGTCAAAGGCCTGCTGGACCAACTTGACCGGCGCCGGCGACACCTCGGGTGCCAACACGACCAAGACGGTCTCCGCACCTTCTTCGGCGACCGGTTCCTTCTCGCTGGCCGAGAACAAGGCCTTCACAAAGTTCGGTAACTGATCTTGGAAAGAGACCAGATCCGGGGCCCGTAGCTCTTTGATCTTAGGGTCCCCGGCCTCGGTGGTGTCCCAAAGGGCCAGGGCGAGAACAAAGTCCTCCTCGATCCGCAAAAAGGAGCCGTGGACCACCAAGGTGGCGCCGGTCGCATCGGCGACGGTGGTCATCACCCCACGCCCCGAACAACAGTTAGTATACGTCGAGAGCATTTCGCCCGTGAGGCCCTTGACCTTGGCCGGGTCCGTGGGCTCGATCCCCGGCTCTTTCGCCGCCGCCGCCGTCAGAAAGTCGGCAAAGGTTTGGCCCAGGGTCTCGCCCTCAACGGGCGGACGCTGCAGATAGCCGAGAAGGAAGCTCGACAGCTCCTCCATGCCTTCATCACCGGCCTCAAGGCGGATGGGGATCGCCAACAGGGCCTTGCTCACCAGGGCTGCGGATGGTGCCTCCGGTGCGCCGAAGAGCTCCGAAAGTTTGGCTTCGACCTCTTTGGTAACGGCCTTGGCTTCAGTCTTTGCCTCTGTCGATGGCTTGGCCTCGGACGCACCGCCGGCCTTCTTTTCGGCCGGAGCCTCGGTTTCACCGGCCGGCTCGACGCTTGCCCCTTCGCCAGCCGCTTTCTTGGGCTCTGGCGCCGGCGCCGGCTCATTGGATGAGGCCGGGGCAGGGGCCTCCTCAGCCGCAGGGGCCGCCGGAGGCTGCTCCCCGGCCGCTGGATTCGCAAACAAGAGCAGAGCGCCTAGAAGCTGCTGCACATGACCCCCTCATCGATTCCACAGTTGCGGGCCACCACACACTGGCCCCCCTCGTTACAACGAACCGGCTCGCAGTCCTGGTCACTCTGGCAAGGGCCAAGGAAGGGGACTCGCAAGCCCCCGAGGCCAGGCCCGCCACAGCGCCCCACCAATTGGGAGCACCGTGAAGCCGTCGAAAAAGCCGAGCAGTCTGCGTCAGTGGCGCAGCCACAGTAGCCTCGAACCTCACCCTCACCTCGCATGCAGGGCTTGCCGGCAGCGCAATCTGCCGCGGTTTGGCACTCATCGCTGGAATCCACTAAGCCCACTTCACCACATCCCATGCCGTTGGGGCAGTCGCTGTCCTCACGACAAAACTCGCCACAGTAACCTCGGGCCTGTCCTCCACCTGGCGCCCGGTGATCCGGGTCGTCGAGATCGTACAACAAACAAATGGCCACATCACTACCACGGGTGCAGTCTCCATCCCCCAACTGGGGGTTGCAAGGCCGGCAGTTAGGACCTGCATTAGGCACACAAGCCCCGCCCAGACACCGATCGCCAAAGCCGCAGCGGCTCATCTGATCCTCCCGGCACTGGAGGTTATCATCACAAAATCCCTCCTCGGTGCACAGGGCATACAAACCACAATCCCCATCCCCCCGGCAGGCCTGCACACAGAACTGCTGGGGTCCACAGATTTGGCCCGTTCGACAATGGCTGTCCTGACGGCAGGCGTCGCCCGACACCTCAAAGCACTCGCTCAAAGCCACGTCGCAGATTTCACCTTCGATGCAATCTTCGTTGCTGCGGCAACCGCTCATCGGCTGGCAACTGCCCAAGGTATTGCAATACTCCCGGTCCCCGCAGCCGCTGTCATCGAGACAGCCACACTCGCCGTTCACTCGGCAAAACCGACCTTCCATGCCGGCCGGATTGCAGTCCGCATCGGCACGACAACCATCGGCTGGATCTCTAGGTTCGGCAGCACAGGCGCACAGCGCCATCACAAACAGGAAGAAGATTGAACGCATGACTTAGGGACAATTCGAGAAGGAGGTCTTGAGACGGTAGGCGATTTCGACCTCGCTGCCGGGTGCAGGCACGAAGGCACCATTGAAGCGAACTGCACCCGAGGCAGGCTCAAAGGTCCAGCCCTGACTGCGGTCCTGGGGCACGGTCTTCAACTCGCCGCTGGTATCGTTGATATCCACCGCCCTGACGCAGATGCTCAGACCGTGTTCCTCAGCCGTGCGCTCGCCACAGCCGATCATGGGATCATCACTGGTACCGAGGGCACCATCACAGCCGAGATCCACTTCGTCCCGGCGGCTCAGCTTAAAGAAACGCCGCAGACCGGCGGCATTGGCGCCGAGGCGATCCAGGGTGGAGCTGTAATCATCTTCGCAAATGGAAGCGAAGACCCCACCACTGTTGCAACTCACTTCGAGATACTTGGAACCGACCCGGGCTTGGGCCGGTCGATCCGGTTCCGAGCTGTCCGTGCAACCCAAGGCCGAGTTGCTGGGCCCCACCCGGAAGTCGATCCCCGAACGGTCACCGACTTCACGCCAGCGATCACAGACCGCATCGCTCTCGATCTCGTCGGGCGACTTCGGGTCGCCGACGATGGCGGACACGGTGACCTTGTTTTCGTTCCCCGCCCCCTTCATGCCTTCGAAGAGGCGGTAGTAGTAGCGACTTGCCCAGTACGCATCCGAGCCGTGACTGTTGTCGTCCTCGTCGCTGACAAAGATCAGGTAGAGGTCGGCGTTGTCCCGCAGAAAGCCTTCGTTCGCCTCAGGGGCAGGCAGGAAGTTACCTTCCGCATCCACATGGCGCCCGAGAGCTTTGGAAGCTGCCAACAGCCCCCGTTCGTAGTTGGCTCCATCGGTACCCACCGTAATCAGATTGCGGAACACGGCCTCGATGCGGGTGGTGCAGGTGCTTGTCTCCCGACCCACATCCTCACAGATGGCCGGGCTGATATAGCGGCAGTTGGCAGCACAGCCATTCACCGCATTGCCCGTATACTCCCGCAGCGCACCGGCCTCACCATCGGCATCCGTTGTGATCACGCCGATGTGGAAATCCACCTTGGACTCCGTCAGCTGCCGGAAGAAGTCGAGGAATCGGCCAGCCAGGCGATCCTGCTCTTCGGCCATGGACCGAGAGTTATCGACCACCCACAAAACATCGACTTGGCCCGCATCTCGCTGGCTAAAAACGTCGTTCTGCGTTTGGGCTGCAGGCACCGTGAAAATCTCTTCCTCTTCACAGGCCTGAAGTGCCGGCAGGGCCAGTAGAAGTAGAAAGATGGAGCGGACTCGAGCATTGAATCCCATGAAGCTTCTCTCCTCGCAGTCGGGTTCTTAGCGGAGCCGGGGGGGCAGGTCCACAACGTCTTGTGCATGAGAGCACAGCCAGATAGGGAGCCCCGCCCTGCATCAGACAGGCCATTGGAGGATCGTGGGAGAAGCCACACATCGTATTGAAGGCAGCTTTGCTGAACTGGGGGTTGATGAACGCCTACTCGCGGGCCTCGAAGGCCTGGGCTACACAGGCCCAACCCCAGTGCAAAAAGCCTGCTGGGAACCGGGCGCTGAGGGCCGAGACTTACTGGTTCAGTCGAAGACCGGCTCGGGGAAAACCTCCGCATTCGGACTGCCCGTTCTGGCCCGCGTCCTCGACGAAGAGCCCCAACCTAAACAACCCCTCGCCCTCATCCTTGGCCCGACCCGTGAGTTGGTGAAGCAGGTGGCCCGAGAGTTGACCGGCCTTGCCGCCGGCTCCGATGTGGAGGTGATCACCTGTTACGGTGGCGTTTCCTTCGGCCCCCAAGTCGACGCCTTTCAACGGGGTACACGGATCGTGGTGGCCACCCCTGGGCGCCTGCTGGACCACCTGCGCCGGGGCAATCTCAACCTGGATGCCTGTCGGACCGTCTGCCTCGATGAAGCGGACGAAATGCTCAGCATGGGCTTCTGGGAAGAGGTGACCAGCATCCTAAAGCGCTTGCCTCGGGAACGGCAGATCATGCTGTTCTCAGCCCCGCTGCCCGAGCGGATCCAGCGGGCCTCCAGTCAGTTCATGGATGACCCCGAGCACGTGGATCTGGGTGGCGAGGTACGCACAGTTCTGGGCGTGACCCACAAGCTCTACCCCCAAGACACCAGCATGAGCCAAACGCGCAATCTGTTACATATGCTGGAGCAGGTGGCGCCCACCAACGCCATCGTCTTTTGCAATCGCCGGATCGAGGTGGACCTGGTGGCCAACTTCCTGCGCCGCCAGTTCTGGAACTGCACGCCAATCCACGGTGACATGCCGCAAAAAGCCCGGGAGCGGGCCCTGGAGAATGTCCGTGGCGGCCGGAGTCGTCTGCTCATCGCGACCGACGTGGCCGCCCGTGGTATCGATATCCGAGGACTCGATGCCGTCTTTCACTTCGACCTTCCCCAGGATGCGGAGCTCTACGTGCACCGGGCCGGCCGGACCGGCCGAATCGGTGCCTCTGGACTCTCTGCCGTCCTTCTTACCCGCAGTGGCGGGATCAAAACCCGAGCCATTAAGGCACGCTACGCCGTGACCTTCGAGGAAACTGAAATGCCTGACAAAGAGACTTCCGTCGCCGCGCAAGCGGAGCGAGTCATCGCCGACCTGACAGCGGCGGGGGCCGACCTCCCCCTGGAACAGTTCATGGAGTTGGCCCAGGGGATCTCCGACTCCCCCGATGCCGCCCAAGCCATCGCCTACCTGCTCTTTGAGCAAACGAAGCGGCAAAAGGCCGGTGGTCGGGACCGGGACCGCGGGGGCGCCTCGCGCAGCGCCGGTGGCAGCGGCAGCGGGCTGACCCGTTACGTGGTCGATGGTTACGAGGGCGATGAAGCTCCCGAGGTTGGCCCCATCGCCGAAGCGCTCGGACTGGACGCGGACCAAGTCACCGTCGAAGCCTCCCATCGGGGCGGCTGGCTCGCCAATATCCCCCGGGATGCGGAAGCCCCCGGTCGGGCCGAGTTGACCCTAGGTGATTATGAGGTGGCCCTTCGGCGTATGAAACCCCCGGGCCGGGATCGGGATCGAGGCCGGAGGCGACGCTGATGGAACAGGGCTTCGATCACAGTCCGGCACTGCAAAAGCTCGAGGCAAAACTCGCCGACGGCGACCTGGAGCTACAACATCGCGATGTGCTGCAGTGCACCCGAAACTTCAAGATGGGCTGGGTCGCCCTGGGCCGCAGCCTCCGGGCGGTCAGTCAACGGCGACTGTATCGGGAATGGGAATATACGGACCTAAAGAGTTTCTGCTCCAAAGAACTGGGCCTACGATGGTCCACGGTGGAGAAACTTCTGCGGAGCGCCGGCTACGTCGAACGGCACGCACCGGGCTACTACGGCAACGAGATGCCCGTGGGCCCCAAAACCGCGGCCCCGGACCTTCGAGCTGTGGACCTGCTCGCCCGGGCCGAAGAGAAGAACCTCTTCGCAACCCATGAAGGTCTGCAAGAGTCACTGCATAGCGGCTGCTTCGAAGAGGGGGCCTCACCGGCCGCCCTGGGCAGGCTCGCCGCGCGGGCCCTGGATGAAGGCGGCCGAGAAGTGCTCGGGCTTCGCCAGCCGCCGCCGGAAGACCCCCTGCAACGCAAGGCATTGAATGCCCGGACCGCATCGGCCCGCCTGGTGGGCTCCCTCGCCCGCGCCGATGCCCCCGAAGAACTCATCGACCAAGCCCGGCAACTCAGTGGGCACATTGAAGCCTGGGCTGCCACCAAAGGAGTGAACCCATGAGCCTCGACGTCGGCACCCCAGCCCCCGCCTTCCGTCTCGAAGCAGATGACGGCGCCCACTACGACTTGGCCGAGTTGCGCGGCAAGCAGGTGGTGCTCTTCTTTTATCCCAAAGCCAGCACGCCGGGCTGCACGACCGAATCCATCGACTTTACCGAGCGCCAGGAAGCCTTCCAGGCCGCCAACACCGTGGTGCTTGGCTGTAGCCGAGACAGCATCCAGGCTCAGTGTCGCTTCCGGGACAAATATGACCTCGGCGTACCGCTACTGAGCGATCCAGACCACGAAACCCACGAAGCCTACGGCGCCTGGGGCATGAAGAAGATGTATGGCCGGGAGAGCATCGGCTGCATCCGCACCACGGTCCTCATCGACAAGAGAGGTCAAGTGGCCGAGGTCTGGAGCAAAGTGCGGGTCAGAGACCACGCCCAAAAGGTGCTGGAAGCCGCCGAAGCGCTCAACGCCTAGCTGTAGAGACTGTCCTGCGGTGAGCCCGCGGGGATCTCAAACGGCCGCCCGAGAAGGCGGTCGTGGAGCTCAGCGTAGGTCTCTGCCAGATCGAGCCGCACCTCATCGGGAATATGAGGTGGCTCACCCTCGCCCTGGTAACACTGGCCGATCAGCCACTGGCGGATGTTCTCTTTATCGAGCATCCGCTGGGCCTCACCGGCTTCGAACCGAGCCTGATATTCATCGGCCACCCAATAGCGGCTGGAATCAGCCGTGTGGATCTCGTCGATGACGATCAACTCACCCTCCGGGGTCAGGCCAAACTCATACTTGGTGTCCACAAGGATCAGCCCGCGGGCCGCAGCCAACTCCTCGCCCCGCTGAAACAAAGCCCGAGCCTTGGCGATGACCTCGTCCAACAAAGCCTGGCTGACCAAGCCCTCCTCGACGATGGCCCGCTCACTGATGGGTTCATCGTGTAGCCCCACCTCAGCCTTTGTGCTCGGCGTGCAGATCACCTCATCGAAGCGCTGGTCTCGCTTGAGCCCCTCGGGGAAGTCGATCTCGTAGGCTGCAGCCTTGCCGCTGTGCAGATCCCGCCACAATGAGCCGGTGATATAACGCCGCAGAATGATCTCGATGGGCAAAGGCTGTGTCCGCTTGACCCGCATGACGTTGGGGTGCGGCACCTCGATGAGGTGATTGGGACAAAGATCCTCGGTGGCTCGAAAAGCCTCCACCGCGATGGCGTTCAAGATAGCGCCCTTGCAGGGCACGCTCGTCAACACGACGTCGAAGGCGCTGAGCCGGTCGGTCGTGACCATAAACAACTCGTTCTCGCTGACGTAGACATCGCGGACCTTGCCGCGAATCAATTCGCCGCAGTCGGTGAGACGACTCGGGTCCGTCTCGGTGAATCCATCGGTTAAACGCTGCACCAGTTGGTCCCTCATGACTCGAAGCTCCTCGTTGCTACTTTTGGTTGAAGGCTAAGGGGAAACTCACCGTGCGCGCTTCGCCACGATAACTGGGATATTGCAAGCGCCGAAGCACCCCAACGATGCATCTTCCGAGGGGCGTTTGAGCGATCTCGTGGGGGCGAACCTTGGCTTCCGTCACCGATCCAGAGTTGCGGATGGAGTAACTCACGGCCATCTTCGACGGAATCTGGCCACCTCCTGTCGCATAGCGTTTGGCGCAGGCTTGAATGCGGGGAAGCCCCCGACGAAAGCCCCTCGCAATCGCCTCTCCGCTCAGGCCTCCATCCTTGGGCGCGGTGTTGGAACCGATGACGATCTTCTTCGGCGCTTTCTTGCGACTTCGCTTCGGGCGAGGCTTCGGCTTGGGCTTCGGAAAATCGGGTTTTTCCGGTGCGCTGAGGACCGGGGGCGCCGCCGGCAAGGGGGCGGCGGGCACAGAGACCAGCGGCGGTGACGGCGACGTGGTCGGCGAGCGAAGCCCAAGCCCCAGGCCCAAAATGACGACCACCAGCCCAATCACCAGGCCCATGAGGCGCCGGCGGCGAACCACAGCTTGGGAAGGACCAGGTCGAACCCCCCGCTCTTCAGCTGTCTCGAGGACTGCCTCCCATTCGGGGTAATGCTCAAGACGCTGCCAAGGGGCCCCCGAACCAGAACGGACCGGATCACCGCGGCCAACCTGACCCGTTTCAATGCGCTCCTCAAAGGCCTCCGTATCCACGGGGCCGTAGACTGTGCCTTCGCGGCGCCAATACCAGAGGTCGTCGGACATGGTGGGCTCTTTAGGTGATGGAGCCTAGTCCTTCAAGATGGGCCTGCGTCGCCAGGCTCGCCCACCAAGAGATGCTCGTTGCGTTCGAGGAGATCGTGCAGCGCTTCCCGAATGTACTCAGACTTTCGAACCCTTGTGCGACGTGACAAATAGTCCAGCGCGGCCTGGTAGGCCGGTGGCAGACGGACCAAGGTCGCCTCGGTACGACGGGCACGAGTCAGCATCACCCTACTCCTTAAGCCCTTCGATGAGGCTCTTGGCAAAACCGGCTTTCTCATGACCCGGGGCTCGACTCACGAAGCGCTGAAAGTTCCTCACCGCCTTCTCGTTGTCGCCGAGCATCTGATAAGCGATGCCCAGATTGTAATAGGCCTCAGCGGGCGCACCGAGACTGGTGGCCTTGCTCAGGTTCCTCCGGGCATTGCCGAAGTCGTTCATCTGCAACTGGGCCCACCCCATCAGGTAGTAGGCTTCAGCATTGCCCGGGTCCTTTTTCAGAAGTCGACGGGTTTCGGCCACCACCCGACGGTGGTCCCCTCGGGCTCGGGCCCGCTCCGCACCCGCCAGAGCCTTGCTGCTGTCCACAATGCGCGGCGCAGCCCGCTCGAGTTCCGGCTCGTCGGCCGGCTCCTCCCGACGTATACGGGGCCTTGGCTTGCTGCGAACCACGGGAGCAGCCCGGGTTGGCTTCGGTGCCGGGTCCGCCTTCGGTGGCGATGGCGCTGCCAGCGGGGGTGGCTCGTTGTCCGCGGGATTGGCTGCCGTCGCAGGTCCATCACTGGCCGCGGCATCCGCTGGCCCAGCATCTGTGACCGCAGGGGCCTCCGCTGGAGGTGCGGAGGTGATCATGTCCGGTGAAATACCACCCACGAACGGATCTGCACCGGCCCAGACCGGGCGATATTGAAGGGCCAGATGTTTCACCTCAGCGTCGAGACCGCCAAAGGTCACCCACCCGGTCACCGCCTTGCCCCGCTCCATTTGGCCAGCGCCTAGGCGCGGCATGAACACCGTCTCTGCCTCTTTGGCGATGGGCCGAAACCATCGGGCCTGATCAAGGGCCTCGTTGTTATCGAAAAGACTGAAAGATCGTTCGTCGAAGAGTCCGGTCTGCCGGGGCTTGATGGTCACCTGAACCCCGACGATGAGTTCACCCTCCTCGCCCTTAACCACTCGGGCATCTTCAAGGGTCAACCAGACCTTGCCCTTAATTTCCTGGGGCTTGCCGAAATGATCCTTTTGAAGATTGGTGAACACCAGCGTCTTCGCGATCGCTGCGGTGGTCTCAGGATCGGGCGCGGCGTTGCGCTGCTCCCGGGCTTCCATGGCCTTAAGACACTTCTCGACGCCCTTTTCCCGCTTGCGCACCAAGCGCTGCGCTGGAGCGTTCAGCTCCATCGCCATCAACTTGTCGTACAAGCGCTTGGCATTGGTACAGCTCTTGTCCTCAATCAGCAGGCCCAGCTCTTTGACCTGGGCCTCGAGGTCGAACTCAGCCGTGGCCTCGGTGTCCGCGGTCAGAAAGGTCAGCAGGCCATAGCCACCCCCAGCGATCAGTCCGATCACCAAGAGCGCCTGAAGGGCTCCACCGGACTTGGGCGCCTCGTCCCAATCGTCGTCCATCCAACGATCCACATCCTGATCCGCAGACTCGTTCTCGCCGGCCGCCTGGACCTCACTGAGGTCATGCTCGGACACGGTCGCCCCCGTTTCGGAGACTTCCTCGTCGGCCGGGCTCGACACCTTGGCGACCGCAGCGCTCGGCGGGCTTAAGGGCTTCGGCGTCAGGAGCGTGCGTACCTCATCGGCTTCCTCGGAGTCCGCAGGCTCAGGCTCAGGCTCA
>PBND01000079.1 GCA_002722845.1 Myxococcales bacterium
CCCTGGGCTCGCAGCACGGCGGTCACTTCGAGGGCGAAGGCCTCGCTGCGGTGGCGGGCGTCGAAACCAACCACAACGCCCCGCTGCCGAGCTTCGGGCTCTTGGAGCAAGATCTCTGCGAGACCGGCCGTCGACTGGCGAATCACCGCGGTGTTCATCCCATGGGGGCCAGCTCGAATCGGACCTCTTAAACCGGCAGTGCCAAAGGTCAGCCGACCAGAAAATCGAGCTTGGAGTTCGGCCTCAGCCCCCCGGTCGATGAGGGCCCGTATCTCGTCCTGATCCTGTGGGTCTGGGTCGCCACCCAGCCACTGCTGGACCTGCTGCATGAGGAGAGGATCCATGGCCGCAAGGGGATGGCAGCAACGGGGACTTGTGTAAAGGGCCCGAAACCCGCAGCATCCGCCAGCCAGGAGGCTCTCATTGAAACGACTTTCCCTCAGCATCATTCTTGTCGTCACTGCCTGCGCCGGCGCCCCCAAAGCCGAAGAGAAAGCCCCCCAACCGAAGGCCGGTCAGGTTCTGCTCGATGGCGTGCTGATCGAGGCCAAATGGAGCGATGGCGACACCTTTAGCTGGAAGGATCCGGCCAACGGGGAAAAACGCAAAGCTCGGCTGGTGGGCTTCAATACACTGGAGGATTACGGCCCGGTGCACCGCTGGGGTGAGTGGAGCTCGAAGGAACTTTACGATTTGGCCTTAGAAGCCGGCAAGGTTGCGGCCGCCCGGGGCTGGGTCTGCGAAGATACGGGCTCCAGTGGGGGTTATGGTCGCAAAGCGGTTCTTTGTGAGTCCTTGCGGGAATTCATGATCACCGAGGGCTATGCCCATGTCTTGTCCATGGAAGGCCCTGGCCCAACCTACCTCCTGAAAATGCAAATCGCTGCCCAGGAGGCCGGCAAAGGGATCTGGAAGAAGGGCGTACCAGAAGGCCTGGTCACCAGCGTCCATAGCAGTGATGAAAAGCCGAGCGGCAAAGGCTACAACCGTGTTGTCAGCACTCGCACGGGGGCCTCTCACATCGAGAACCATGAGAACCGCTATGAGCACTGTCAGGAGGTCTGTCACCAGGGCAGCTGCATGGTCTATATCCCCTACAAGCTGCGCTATGGCCCGAAGAAGCTGATCTGCCCTTGATCTACGCCCTCTTCCGGCCGCTCATCTTCCTCCTCCCGGCCGAGCTTGCCCATCACCTCGGCTTGGCTTTGTTGCGCATCGGCCTCTGCATCAAGCCCTGTCGACGCTTGCTGCGGTGGTGGCTTCTCCCCAAGTCCAAGCGCTTAAAAACACCCCTCTTCGGTACGACTTGGGACCACCCCATCGGTCTCGCCGCCGGTTTGGATAAAGCAGGGGACTGCTGCGGCCCCTTGGCTGCCCTCGGCTTCGGTGCCATCGAGGTGGGAACCGTCACTGCGAAGGCCCAACCGGGCAACCCGAAACCTCGCCTCTTCCGCCTGCCGAAAGATCGGGCCATCGTGAACCGCTTCGGCTTTAACAACCCCGGTTGCGAGGGCATGGCAGCGAACCTGAGGGGTCTGGACCTGCCCTGTCCGCTGGGCATCAACCTGGGCAAATCTAAGGTCACCCCCAACGATGAGGCCATAGAGGACTACCTCACCAGCCTGCGCTGCCTGGGGGCTCAGGCCGATTACGTGGTGGTCAACGTCAGCAGCCCCAACACACCGGGCCTGCGGGACCTACAAGCCGTGGACCAACTACGCCCCCTGTTGAGCGCATTGCAGCCGGTCTGTGGCGACAAGCTTCCGCTGCTCCTCAAGATCGCCCCGGATCTGGCCGACGAAGACCTGTTGGCCGTGGCCGACCTCGCCCTGGAGCTGCAATTAGACGGACTCATCGCCAACAACACGACGATCGGTCGTGAGGGGCTCAAAACCCCGGCCCAGGCGGTCGCTGAAATGGGTGCCGGCGGCCTGAGCGGCAAGCCCTTATGTGAGCGCAGCCGCGAGGTACTCCAGATCTTAGCCCGTCGACTGCAAGGCAAAGTCCCTATCATCGCCGTGGGCGGAATCGAAAGCGCTGAAGAAGCCTATCGTCGCATTCGCCTGGGCGCGTCAGCGGTGCAGATCTACACTGGCTTCATCTACGGCGGGCCTTTGACCGCGGCCCGGATGGCGAAGCAGCTGGACCGATTGCTCGCCCGAGATGGCTTTGACTCTGTGGCGGCGGCGGTCGGTGTCGATATGGAGGACCCATGACCGAAATCCTCCAACTGGGCGACCCGCGCCTGCGGCAGCACAGCGAGGTGGTGCCTGCATCGGATTTTGGCAGCGCCGAACTCCAAGCGCAGGTCGAGCATTTAATCGACACCATGCGCCAGGCGAACGGCGCAGGACTGGCAGCCCCACAGATCGGTCTCATGCGCCGGATTTGTGTTGTGGAGGTCACAAAAAACCCCCGCTACCCCTACAAACAACCCATTCCGCTCACGGTCTTTATCAATCCTAAGATCACCGTCCTCGATGAGACGCCAATCGAAGTCTTTGAGGGCTGTCTCAGCGTGGCGGGCTGGCGCGGCCGGGTCCAGCGGGCCTGTCGAGTCCAAGTCATCGCCCAAGATGTGGAAGGCACTCCCTTTCAAGTAGAGGCTGAAGGCCTGGCCGCAGGCACCCTCCAGCACGAGCTGGATCATCTCGATGGGCAGTTGTTTGTGGATTTGTTGGTGAACGCCAAAAGCCTGACAACCTGGGCCAATTACGAGCGCTATCACCGGTCAGACTGGGAACGGGAGGCCGAAAAGATCAACGAGCGCTTTCCCAACGGGCTCGAGCGACTTCCCATAAACGACTGACTGAAGACCATTTTCCCATTCAAATGGCCCCCTCATCCCGAGGGGGTTGGGCTGGGCATCTGATTTGCATCCCAAAGGGATGTGACCAAGGAAAGCTCACCATGAAGTTCTTTATCGACAGTGCAGATCCCACGGAAATCGCCGAGGCCGAGGCCATGGGCCTCCTCGACGGTGTCACCACCACCCCGAGCCTCCTCAAGAAAGCAGGGCTAGGGCGAGAAGAGGCCTTGCAGCAAATCTGCGCCCTGCTGACCGGACCGGTCAGTGGCGAAGCGGTTGGCCCCGATGTGGACACCTTTATTGCAGAGGGGCTTGCCCTACGGGCCATCGCCGACAACATGGTGGTGAAGCTGCCCTGCAACGAGGCCGGCCTCAAAGCCTGCCGCCATCTTTCCGCCCAGGGCATTCCCGTGAACATGACGCTGGTCTTTCAGCCGGTTCAAGCGCTGCTCTGTGCCCGGGCCGGCGCCACTTTTGTCAGCCCCTTTTTAGGCCGTCTCGACGACATCTGCTCCTCGGGCATGGAGTTGATCAACGAGATCCGGGTGATCTTCGACAACTACGCGCTCTCCACCCAAATCCTCGCCGCCTCGATCCGCAGCCCGGAGCACGTCAAGCAGGCTGCGCTCTCGGGCGCTGATGTCTGCACCGTTCCTTTGCCGGTCATCAAAAAGCTCCTTCACCACCCGCTGACGGATCGAGGGATCAAAGCCTTTGAGGCGGATGCAGGACTGTAGTGACTTCGCCGGCGCCCAGCCGAATGGAACGGATACTCAGCATCGGCGGGTGGCTGACTCGCTTTAGTTTGATGCTTGGGGCCGCAGCCCTCATTCCTGCGGGCTGGTTCGCACTCTCTTTGTATCAAGAACATCGGGAAGGGTTGCCCCCCGTCCCCGATCTAGACAACTACCGGCCGCCATCGATCACCCGGGTCCTGGCGGCCGATGGCACCACCTTGGCCGAGTTTGCCGAGGAGCGACGGATCGTCGTTCCCTATCAGCGCATGCCCCAGCGGCTGGTGCAGGCCTTCGTGGCTGCGGAAGACAAGAACTTCTTCGACCACGACGGTGTCGACCTCAAAGGCATCGTGCGCGCAGCCCTCGTGAACCTCAAAGCGGGGCGCACCGTACAGGGGGCATCCACCATCACCCAGCAATTGGCCAAGCAGCTCTTGGTTCGGCACCAGGGTTACAGCAAAGGCCGAATGCGCAGTTTGGCGCGCAAAATCCGTGAGGCGATCCTCGCCCGGCGAATCGAATACGCCCTCGATAAAGAGGAGATCCTCTACCTCTATCTCAACGAAATCTATCTGGGTCATGGTGCTTACGGTGTCCAGGCCGCCTCCCAGGCCTATTTTTCGAAGAATGTAGAGAGTCTCAGCCTGGGTGAGATGACGTTGCTCGCGGGCCTACCGCCGGCCCCCAGCCGGTTCTCGCCCCTAAAAAATCCAAAGTCGGCGCGAACCAAACAAGGCTATGTTTTGAAGCGCATGATCGAAGAGGGCTATATCAGCCTGGAGGATGCGAAAGCGGCCCGACAGGAAGGGGCCGAAAAGAAGGTCAAAGTTCGCGAAAACCTGTTTCGAGACATCGCCCCTTATTTCACCGAGCAGGCTCGACAGGTCTTCGTCGACCAAATGGGTGAAGAGGAGTTGATGCGGGGAGGCTGGACCATTCAAACCACCCTGGACATCTCCCGGCAGATCAAAGCGAGGACAGCGCTCCAAGAGGGCATTGAGGCTTTGGATCGGCGCATGGGTTATTGGGGGCCAGCAGCCCGCTTCCAGCCCGAACAAGTGGAGGCAGTGGCCAAGACCTACGCAAAAAATGTCCTCAAGGGCGCACCGGCGAGCCGCGAGCGAGAGCATCTCGCCATCATCGCCCGTACCGAGCGAAAAAGAGCCCTCGCCCGAGTCGGCGACGAGCTCCTGCCCATCCACCTCAGCGACCATCGTTGGATGCGCACCGGCCGCCGCCGAGCCTATAGCCTCCACGACCGTCCCACCGATCTTCGTCGCCGCTTTGAAGTGGGCGATCTGCTTCGGGTACGTTTCGACACGGACCGCAAGGGCAGGGAAAAGCTTCGTGTGGTACAGGACCCACTGCCCGAAGGGGCCTTGGTCAGCCAGGATTTGCGCACCGACTACGTGGTGGCCTTGGCCGGCGGTTACGACTTTGACCGTAGTCAGTTTAACTGCGCCTTTCAGGCTTGCCGACAGCCGGGGAGCGCTTTCAAGCCCATTATCTTTTCCGCAGGTCTGGCTCTGGGGGGGCGCATCCGCCGGGGGGCGCCCGTGGAGACGATCACCGTCACCACCCAGCTGAGCGATGCCCCCATCGTCCGCCACGATTTCTCCACCGGGGTGCGCTGGAAGCCGGCCAACTACGACCGCAGCTATACCGACGAGGTCACCCTCCGGCGGGCTTTGATGATGAGCATGAATTTGCCCACCATCGACCTCTTTGAACGGGTGGGCTCAAAGAAGGTGGTGGAATGGGCCAACAGCATCGGCATCGAGCAGGAACTGCATGTGGATGCGAGCATCGCGCTGGGCAGCCACTGCGTTATTCCTTGGGAGTTGCTGCAGGTCTACGCCTTGTTCGGCAAAGCCGGTCAACGACCAGCTAAGCGCTTCATCACCCGCATAGAATCCAGTGAAGGCGATGTCTTTGAAGATCGGGCCGATTACCGAGACGTCTGGGCGAGCCGCTTTGAACGCGTCGATCGCATGGCGCGCCAGGCCCTGGAGCCCCCAGAACAAGTCATCGCACCGGGCATCGCCTACATTATGACCTATCTGATGCGGCAAGTCGTGGACGCCGGCACAGCCACTCGAGCCCGCATCTCTGGGGTCCCCGTGGCGGGCAAGACCGGCACGACCAACGACAACAAGGACGCCTGGTTTGTGGGCTACAGTCCCCACCTCGTCACCGGCGTCTGGATCGGTGAGCGCTTCAACCTGCGACCCTTGGGGCGCTCAGAGACCGGGGGCAGAACGGCTGCTCCCATCTGGAAGGCCTATATGACCGCAGCCCTCGACGGCACCGATCCGGGGGACTTTGGGGTGCCCGATGACATCGAATTTGCCGAGGTGGACGCCCGCTCGGGCCGCTTGGGCGGCAAAACCCGATTGCCCTATATGAAGGGGACGAAGCCCACCCGCCGAGTTCGGGTCGACAATCAATCAGCGGGGGTCAGCGACGAGCTCTAGGACCGCTCCGCAGACGAGATATCAGACGATCAGCGCGACGAGTCATTCGGGATAAAAGGAGGGCTCGAAAACGAGAGATACGAATCGCTCGCCCGTTGCGCTCAATGGCGGCGAGCTTGCCGATGGCTTGGCTGCGATCGAACCAGCCGTCATCCTCGTTGCGGTGATCACCTTGTAGCCGTAGCTGCCCCTCTTGGTGCTCCATCAGGCGATGCAGCAACAGATCGCCCGGGCTCCGCTCGATCAAGACCACATCCCCCCGCCGCAAGGGCCCATCGATGGGAACGATTCGAACCAAGTCACCGGCTTTAATCCAAGGCCACATGCTGCGACCTTGGGCGAAGAATCGGATGGGTTTGCCTTCTTTTAGGAGCCGGGCAAGCACGCAGCAGCCTCCAAGGTCTCGACCAGGGCGTCTCGAGGAGAGTCCCCTCGCAAATTCCAATGGACCCGGTAACAGGGGACGTTGTCCACCACCCGCTTCACCCAACTCAAATCAGGAGCCAGGTCCTCTGCTTCCAGGCGAACGACTGCGGAAAGAAGCGCTGTTGCAGCATCGGCGGCGGTCACCGGCTCAATCCGAGGAGCGCGCTCAGACTGGACCGGCATTAAGAGCGCACTCAAAGGGCGACGCTCTAGGTGGTCGGCACGCAATTCCCCGGGAACCACGGTGCCCTGCAGCCAAAAATCATCCGTTTGGCCGCCAAATCGAATCAGCTCGTCGCCAAGTTGCTCAAGTCCCAAGCGACGAACTAAGGTCGACTTTCCAGCACCGGAAGCGCCAAGAATCAAAAAGCCACGGTCCGTGCTCAAACAGCAACCAGCCGCGTGGGCGATGCGCCAATCATTGCCCTTACTTGCCGCAGCCAAGGCGGCAATCACCCCCACAAAATGACTCCAGGGCACCGT
Source organism: Myxococcales bacterium (assembly GCA_002722845.1). Classification (GTDB taxonomy): domain Bacteria; phylum Myxococcota; class UBA4151; order UBA4151; family UBA4151; genus UBA4151. Next base: position 6,930 of record PBND01000079.1, read on the forward strand.
CCAGCGGGTGTGAACCCGAGGGTTACGGTAAGTCGTGACTCGAAGAATCCGATCGTCAAAATTCCAGTCCAGTCGATCGAGAGCGAACTGGTTAGATTGCATTCGAGGGAGCGTCGTTGATCCCGACCGCAGCACGAGGGTCAGCGCCTCTGCTCCGTGGTCACATGCTTCGGGCTGATACCGGCCGCACCACCGGAATAAGTCGGACAGATCCTCTTCCGACTCGATCTCCACAGAAAGGTCCGACTGAAGAAGGAGTCGATTCGAAATGGTGCCGATACCCTTTTACTTGGACTCGCTAAGAAGCACGTCCTGAGTAAGCTCTTGCTCGCTGATCACCTCAGGCCGAAAATAAGGAACCCGCTCTTTGGTGGGTAAGCGAGGCGCACGGCCCTCCTCTTTTTTCTCTTCTGCCATGTCTAGACTCCCTTAATGTCGAATATTCACGTAGCCGCCACCGGAACGAACCGGGAAGGCGAGGTCAGGTTTTCCATCCAAGTTCGCATCGGGCAAACACACCCCATGGACGGCGCCACTGGTGTTTGCGTCGAGCCCAGTGCCCACACCGTAGGTCTTCGCCAGGGTTGTGATCGCACTGCCAAAGTATACATAGCCCTCGTTCGTCGCCCCAGTGAGGAGATCCATTTTACCATCACCGTCGATGTCACAAAGACTCGATTCGTCGATTTCGTTAAAGCTGCTCGATCCGGCCGGCGCGGTGATCACATGATCTCGCGCTCCACCCAATGCAGGGCCACCCTCCCAGATCGAGATGGCTCGAGTGCAACAACCATTACCGGCCAAGATATCCGCGGTGCCGTCACCGGCGACATCGCCCACAGCAAGATAAAATCCGGTTTTACCTTCGCCGCCGCCCGCACCGGCAAGCAGAATCACGCCCGCACTCTGATAGGTGTAGGCACCATCTGCGATCGGCCCGGGAACCACGACGAGCTCCCCGACGTTGCCATTGGCTTCTTCACCGCCAATAATGAGGTCGCCATTACCGTCGCCTGTCACATCTCGACCCGCGTTCAACGACGTACCAGTCGACGAGAAGGGTCGACCTGTCACCGTCACCGCGGCATCCGCATCACTACGATTTTGGGTCAGGATATCACCATCCCAAACCCAGGTCTTACCGGTGGAGCTGTTGTGGCGCCAGGAGGAGGCTGCAAGGTCAACGGTTGCATCACCCACAAGAGAGCCACCGGCCGATAAAGAGTAACCAAAGCGGTCACCAGCGGTACCCGTGATCGTGATGCTTGGATTTGCCGCCAAGCCCGCTCCGGAGCCGTTGTAGATGAAGATCTTGCCATCACCATCTCTAGGTGCGGAGACGACGAGATCATCAAAGCCGTCACCGTTAAAGTCTGCGGCCGTGCAATCGCTGCCGAATCGGCCGCCACTTGCCGTTCCAAAGCGGGTGATTGGAGTGAGATTACTCAAATCGTCTGCACCCATGAATATGATGGCGCCGCCCACCTGGGAGCCGGCGGGCGCAAAGCTGCGATCGGTCACCACCAAGTCACTGCGACCGTCGTTGTTGAAGTCACCACGACACGCACGCTGGGCGAACTTATTCGTATTGCCCGTAATTCCGCTGGCTGCGTAGGCTGACAGGGTCAGACTAAAGTCGACGGAGAGCGTGCCGAGATCCGACGTATTGCCTAGGTCATCCGTTGCCTGACCTGCGAAGAAGACCTGCTGGTCAAAGGGCAAACCTGTCACCGAGACCAAAAGATTTTGGCCGGCACCTGCCGGCGTCATCTCAGCGTTGATAACGGTCGCATTACCGAAATTGTTGGCATCGATAGCAGCCGAGCTATGGCGTAGACTGTAAGACGTCACCGTCCCCTGATCGAAGTCGTCGCCAGGCTCAGTCCAATTGATATCCACACTGCCTGCACGGTTGTTCACATTGGCACTGGCCAAGCTCATCGCATCTGGCTTCCCGACGTCGACATTCGCCACCAGCTGCGTTGTCGCTGTGTTGCCGTTGGCATCAGTGGCCGTCACCGTCAGCGTGTGGTTCTGGTTCGTCAAACGAATATCAGTGATCACGTTATCGGTATCGCCGGCCACTGCTTTCGTTTGCACATCGCCGTCCTGATCGCTGTTGACCACCAGGGTGCCACCGGCCGCACCACCAACGGCGACCGTAATACTGGTGTCTAAGCGCAGATCGCCGGCATTGTTCTCGTGCACTTCATCGTCATCATAAACATAAGTGACCGGACTGTTGGCTGGATCCGTAATCTCCACCGTAGGAGCCACCGTATCTACGATGGCGTTAATAGCAACTTGCGTCGTGTTGTTCTGAGCGTCGGAAATCGAGGCACTCACGCTCACCGTTCCTTCGTCAACGGTCACCCCAGCAAAACTGACCGAGGCCCCATCGCAGTTCTCCTCGATGGCTGCTGCCCCCCCTACCGTAAGGCTGACGGGACGACCGGCAGCATCGCAACTGAGATTAAAGGTGTACTGCATGCCGGCCGCGCCGTCCTCGTCATCTCCCGCATTGAGGCGTGCCGGATTGGCCGCTGGTCGAGTAAATGCCAGACTTGGCGCAGTCAGATCCACGCTCACCGTCACTGCCGCGGAGGTCGTGATGTTGCCGCTGGCATCGCTCACCACGGCAGTGAGAGTTTGGTCGGCACCTTCTAGCAACGTACAGGTCAGACTGAGTTGTCCCCCATTGGTCAGCCCAGTACAACGTTCGCCACCCAAACTGCTACTAAGGGAAACCGTACGCCCATTGCCAACCTGGGTTGCAGTCACCGGAATGATCACTTGAAGGCCACCGGTATCGTCATCTGCATCGTCTTCGTCAGCACAGGTGCCATCACAGGGTGTTTGGTCGATCGAGATCACGGGAGCAATCGAGTCAACATTGACGGTCACTGACGTGGCCGTGGTCGTATTGCCGACTTGATCTGAAACCGTAGCGCCCAAGGTGACCTCACCCTCCGGCAGCGTCACCACGCCAGCCGCTGTCCCCGCGGCAAGAGCGATATTCTGGAGCGGTTGATCGTTGGCTGTGAAGTTCACCTCCTGGCCGGTCTCCGCACTACTACTTGCGCGGATCGTGTATTGCATCCCGTCCGAGACGTTATCTTCATCGACGGCGTTGTTATCCCCGCTGACCAGTAACAAGGCGCCGTTTCCAGGCCGGCTAATACTCAATGTGGGGGCCGTAATGTCGACGATCAGACCGAGTCCAGCGCCGGGATCATTGGGGTTCCCCGCAGCATCGGAAGCACTCACAGTCAAGGTCTGGGTTGCTTCCTGCAATGTGATGGCGGCGCTGTGTGCCGCTTCATCCGCGACCTGGCCCTGGGCAAGCAGAGTCTGGGGTTGAGGAAAGTCAGTAAAGACTTGATAGGTGCTACCCACCCGAGCGCCCGTAAGGCTGAAGGTAAAGGTCCCCTGCCAGCCAGCGGCGTTGTCACCATCCTCAGCGGCATTAAGGAGCAGTCGGCCCCCTGATGATGCGCCATCATCACCGGCGATGGCGAGTAAGCTCAACTGCGGTGGCGTGGAGTCGACGGTAAACTGAACCGAATCAGTCGCTGTATTGATACCATCACTTGCGGAAACAGTGAGCGTGTTTGCACCTTCTTCGACGGTGATATTGGCGATCTGAATAGTAGCGCCAACCACTTGCCCCTGACCGATGGCTGTTGCGTTGTTGTTTGGGTCGCCATTGGCATCGAAGACATAGATCGTCGCACCGTTCTCGACCCCCTGAAGATTGGCGGTGATATCGACTTGGTAACCGACTACGCCCCGGTTTGAATCCTCTCCCGCGTTGTAGACATTGCCCTCAATGGGACGAATAATCTCAATCGCTGGCTCACTACCATCCACGGTAATGTTACTCGCCTCGGCACTGCCGGTGTTTCCGTTGACGTCCACTGCATCGAGACGAATGGTGTGATTGCCATCGGTGAATGTCAGTGGCGGGAAGGTCAGATTTCCTTGGGCGAGTACGCTGACTCGCTCGTCCCCATTGTCAAAGAGCGTTGCCTGAGAGCCCGGGGCAAACCCGTCAACATCAGCCTGCACACGATACTGGAGGTTCTCAGCAACCGCGTCGAAGTCTTGGTCACTCCCCAAGGCCATCCCGTTGTTGAGGTTGTTGAAGCTTACAGTCGGACCCACTCGATCCACCGTCAGCGTGACGACCGCCGAACCGGCGTTCTGCGCTGCATCGGCCGCCGCCACTGTCAACTCCACGGAACTGTCGGCATCGTTGACCTCGTCGGCCAGCGCCACATTGCTGAAGCTAAAGGTACAGTTGGCAAAGCCACTGGAGTTGTACTGCCCGTCGACGTTACCGCCCACGGCCGTGAGGGTTGCCGTCGGGTTGAGGCCATCCACTGTGCAGGTTTGTTGGTCTTCCGCCAGGGCACTCACCGTCAGGTTCTTGCGGTAGTTACCCCCCTGGGTGGAGTCCGCATCGATCGCCAGGTTGTAAACGTTGCCGTCAGGCAGCCCCGCAAAAGCGAGAGCCGGTGCGGTACGATCGATCACGATGGTGGTCGCTGATTGGGTGGTGACCGGCTCGGGCACACCTTCCAAGGCGCAGGAGGCGGTCAGTACCCAGGCTCCTTCCACCTCGAGGCGCAGGGCATCCCAGTTCAGGAAGCCGTTGGCATCCACGCTCGCATTGCCCGTCACATTGGTCTGACCGTTGAGGGCTGAGACCTCACAGGCGGTGCCCTCGGGCAGATTGGAATTGCCGCTGACCGGCACCGCTGCCGCATTGGTCCTAAAGCCATCGGCCGGGCTCAGAATCCGAACAAAGCTGTTGCCCGTGACCACCGTTAAGACGCGCTGAACGACCGTTTGGTTGCCCGCAGCATCCGAGACTGTCACCTCAAGCCGGTTGGGTCCGTCAGGCAACAGGATGCCATTGCCTTCATTGGTGAACTGGGCCAGCAGTCGGGCCGGATCACCCGTCGATACGGTCACCGCGGTCAGGGGCTGTCCCTCGTTCAGGCTGAGACTCACCTGGGTGCCTTCCGCCTCGTTCGCCACTTCCACTTGAAAGGCGTATTGGAAACCGTCGGCCGTGTTACCGGTCCAGTCCAAGCTTGGATCCAACTGGGCATCGAGGGTGGTGCCCCCCTCCTCGAGGGCCCGTTCCGGGTTCCCCTCTGCCCCATCAAGACCCGCAAGCGTCAACTCTGGTGCAGCTGAATCCACGGTCACCGTCACCGGTGCCGCCGTCGCCGTGTTGCCACCGCTGTCGCTCACCGAGGCCCCCAGTACGTAGGTGCCATCGCCCCCTTGACCATCGGACAGATCAAAGCCTTCGATGAAGGTGCTCGCCCCCTCGACCACCACAGGTACCGGGTCGAGGACCCGGGCGTTCTCACCGACGGTGATCGTAATCTCCTGGCCCGCTTCCGCATTGGCCACAGCGATTTCGAGATTCACCACCGGGCTTTGTAGCGCGCTGTTGTCCCCAGGACTCAAGAAGCCGATGGTCGGCGGGTTGCCGTCCACACTCAGCACACGGGGCGGATCTGAGACCGCCGAGTTACCCGCACCATTTTCCGTCGCCACACCGGCCCGGAGCTGCAGTTGACCATCATTGAGCGTCACCGCCACGCTGGCTGCCCCCTGGGCATCCAGATCCACCAAGGCGGAGCGGATATAGGCGCCACCGAAGGCCCCTTCGGCATCGGCATAACGATATTCGCAGTAGGCCTTGGGATTGCGCTCAGAAATCGCCTCGAAGTTGTCGACCGAAAGGCGACAGAGCACCTGAAAGCCCTCGGTGAGATTGTCGTGGTCATTCTCGGCGAGCAGCGTGCCGTCTTCGGCGGGCGCCACCATCGTCACTGTCGGGACCACCATATCCACGGTCACGGTCCACGTGAAACTCGCCAAGTTGCCCGCCTCGTCGGTCGCGCTGGCACCGAGGGTCTGCTCCCCAGAGCCGAGGGCCAAGGTGGTCTCAACCACACCGAACTCGTTGGCCGTGACCAATCCCCCCTGGGCATTGCCGTTGACGCTCATCTGCACGCCGGCCACATCGGCGCCGTTCTCAAGGCGCAACTGAACGAGGGCCTGGAGGCCATTGACGGGGTCGCCGTCCTGATCATCCGCAACCCCGAGGATGGCTTGGTGGGCCGGTCGAACGAGGGTCAAGGTCGGTGCCACGGTATCGACCACGTGGTACTGACGCAGCGCCCGACCGTCATTCTTCTCGCCGGCACCATCGCTCAAGGTGATGTCAAAGGCCTGACTGCCCTGGGGCAGTTGTAAACGGATCGTTGCCTCACCGTCCGAATCCAAGGTCCCGTTGGTGGTACCGGCCTCGCCCAACACAGCGACGCCGGCGATGGAGCCTGCGCCGCAGTTTGTGGAGTTGATGATCAGGTCCACATCGGCCACCTCAGGGGTGTCGGTGACGAGATCTGCAGCGGCGAGAATAGGCCCGCCGTTCCGAGGCGCAACCACGTTCACGATGCAAGCGCCGGTGTCGACGGTGAAACTCACCGAGGCGGTCCCTTGAGCCTCGTTATTGACGGTCACGCTGGCCTCAAGCTGAACCGGCCCCTCAGGGAGGTTCACCTCTGGAAAGACAACGGCGCCGTTGTTGTCCAAGGTGCCGTCCACCGTCTGGTGGGCACCGGTGACGAGCAGGCCGACCGATTGGCCGGCTTCGACCCCCTGGCCATCACAGCGGACATTCACATTGTACTGCATGCCTGCACTGTCCGAGATATCGTCGCTGGCACCGAGGGTCGTGTTGGAGGTGAGATCTACAAAGCGACAGCGGGGGCCGGCCGGCGTTGTCACCGTATAGCTCGCCTGAACCGTGACGGTCTTACCGTTGTGGGTCACGCTCGCTTTCACCGTGTTGTTGGCCGAGGTCGCCCCGCCCTGCGGTGCCACCAGGGTAAAGTCGGCAAAGGTCACCTTGCCGCTACTCACGGTCCCCGATGCGGAGGAGTTGTTGATGGACTCGTTCTCGATATCGACCGTTGCGCCATCCGCATTGCCGGCCCTTAAGACCAAATCGACTTGTAGACCATTGCTGGGGTCGTTGTCCTTGTCAGCGCTCAGATCCAGGCGGGAGCCCGGCGAAGGCGACAAAAAGGCGAGGCTGGGCTCCATCACCGGCTCATCATCGCAGGAGCAACCGCTCAAACCACCCAGTGCAACCAGGCTAAGACCGACCCAATTTCGAATACTCAGGGACATCATGTCCTCCATCAGGACCCGTGGCCCGCGAGTAAACCCCGCCGGCTCAGGTCCTCTAAAAATCGCTCAAGGTCTGCGGTGGCCACCTCGGGCCCGACCGCAAATGCTTCGGTAATCGCTTCGACGAGATCGGTGAAACTCATCCGACCATCCAAGCGTTCATAAATAAATGCGCCCACCGGGTTTAAGACGCGCATCATCGCTTCGTCAGACTTCACCACGATCATCTCGCCATCAAAGCGCTCAAAACTCGCCATCTGGCTACGCTGTGGAAGGTTGGTCTGGCTCACGTGCGCTCGCGCGTCCCCGGGTTTAATTAGTGCATGCCCAGGCAGATTGCCCGAGGCCCCAAAGGCTGTCAAAGACTAGAATCGTCTACCAAGGCCTGTCTCACCTCCGCCTCTAGTTCACCCTCGCCCGGTGTTCCAGACCAAAGTCGACGCACTCGTCCGTCGCCGTCGATGAGGGCGAGGGTCGGATAGACGGTGATACCCACCTGGCCGCCCCAACTGTTGGCCCCCCGACCATCGACGAAGATCTCAAGCCCGGGACGGTAGCGCTGCTGATAACTTTTAAGTTTGGGCAGCACCGACCCCCGACCATCGGCGGCATCACGACTGATGAGCACCACCCGAAAACGGGGGTCAGTGATGGCTTCGTCGAGGGCTTTGAGGCGAGGAAGCAGGCGCTTACAGCTGCCACACCAGGTGGTGAAGAACTCCACCAAGGTCAGGTGGTCCGCCAAATCATCCGGGGAAAATGAGCCCCCATCGAGCCGCCGAATGGGCTGGAGGCGGCTCGCCACCTGATCGCCGCTCGCCACGATCTGGCGCGTCGTGGCCTGCCGGTGGGCTGGATGCACACCGCTGGCGATCAACACAGCGAGGCAGACCCACAGCAACCGATGAAGCCACTGGCTACGGTGCCGCAGCAAAAAGCCCAAGAGCAGGCCAAAAGCGATGATCCCCAGCGCCATGAATTGGGAGGGACCAAGAGGCTGGCGCAAAAGACCACCAAGGCCTTGATAAGGCAGGGTATCGATCCAGCCGGGGTATTGGCCGAGTCGACCAAGATAAAAAGCGCTCAACAGCAGATGATAAACACTGGCCGACAGGGCCACAACCACCGCAGCCCCCTGCCACAAACCGATACCGTCGGTGGCGGCTGAAGCGATCTTCATTGGCTGCCCCTGCCGCCAACGGCGAAGCAGCTGGACGGCGAGCCCTAAACTGAACAGCAAGATCAGTTCGGGAAGCAAGCCGCTGACCCACTTGTTCAAAAGACTCTGGCTCGGTCCCTGCCAGTCCCGCCGATAAAGAGGGAGGGTCGCTCCGACCGCCACGGACATCAGTCCCAGGCTCAGGAAGCCAAGTTGGGGCCAGGGCAGCGCGGGACGCGCCTCGTCTTCAGGCTCGGTCATCGATAGCCCTTTATTCCCTTTTGCACTCCGGGACCACCGGCTAGGAGAACCACCGTTCGGGAGTGCCTAAGGCCTTGGAAATCATCGTCCAAAAATACGGGGGCTCGTCACTGGCAACCCCCGAGC
>PBND01000080.1 GCA_002722845.1 Myxococcales bacterium
GTTGGTTCTCGTCGACGAGCGGTTCGTTGGTTTCGACTTGCGGCAGACAGACTGATGCGCCCTCGTAACGGACACAGACCACGTCTTCGCCGAAGTCAACACAGCGTTTGTCGCCACCTTGCCCATTCTCGAGATCGCAGCTCACGAGACGACAGTCGGCGCTACAGGGAAAGCGGTCATCGGCACTGCCATCGCATGCCTCGTCAGCAAGCCATTGGCCATCGCCACAGGAGCCATCGGCGCCTGCATCCGGTGTCGAGAGCCCCCCATCTGAACCTGCGGGGCCGCCATCTCCCGCCGGCTCGGCCGGCTTGAAGGGATCAGCCTCAGGATCGGCGTTTTTGTCGAAGGTGTTCCCCCGCCAAGGGGATTCCAACTGGCTTGGGAGCCCGCAGCCGGCTGCTAAAAGACAGCAAATCCCTAGGCCGACGTGAAGAAGGCTGCTGCGGTTGGCGAGGTGCTGGGTGACTGTAAGTTGCATGGCGAGTGGCTCTGTCTTCGTTGGATGGCCTTTAATCGGCCCGTAAACGGAGGTCTCCAATGGGGTGGTCCTCGAGCATATCAAGCCGGTGAATCACGAAGAGATAGGGTTCGCCTTCGTTGATCTCCACTTCGAGGGTGCAGCCCTCTCCTTCCCAAGCATCGTCTTCGTCTAGGACCTGGGTGCCCTCCTCATTGAACTGGACGAGAAAGCACTTCACCGGTGGGATGTGATGTTGGCGCTGATCGCTCGATCTGACCGTAAACGTCCGAGTCCCGGAGTCATCTTCATCTAGATAACGAAAGACGTCTTGGTCTCGCTCTTCAAGAACGAAGTCGATGACACCCCCAAAACCAAACGTTCGCCAGTCGTCCCCCCCTTCGTCCAGGGAGAGCCAATCGTTCCGATCTTCGTCACCGGCTGCACGAATCGTCGGGACACACATCGAGTCGAACCGGACGCCGCCGAGTCCTTCACAATCGTGGTGATGACCGATGCAGAGGCCATTGCTACAACCGAAGCCGTCAGCACAATCATCATGAGCATCGCAACTCCGCCCTTCGACGCAGAAGTCGCCGCCGTGGAGGCCATAGCCATAAAGGGGGACACAGGCCTGAGATTCGGGACAGGCCTCCTCGGTCGGCCCGCGACAAAGGAGTCGGCCTTTGCACTGGCCCTCTTCGCCATCGAAGAAGCAGGCTTGCCCGAAGGCACAGTCTCCATTGCGCTCACAGGCGTTACCAGCGCAAATGCCGCGTTCCGCTGCTAGGCCTTCTTGCCCCACATGATCCTGGGCCTGGTCGCACCGATATCCATTGTTGCACTCGTTTGCATTGAGCGGATTGCAGTTTTGCGCCTCCGCTTGGTGGACATCTCGGCAGTAGCCCGGGAAGCGGGTAGGAGCCCCGTCACAAGCATCGCCCCAGTTGATGCAATCGCCTTTCGTCGGCCGGCAGACACCACCCCTACAGTCGTCGTTACTTCGACAGCGGCCGTCATCGGTGTTCGCCTGATACTCACAGAGCTCACCACCGGCATGCCCGGGGATTTGCACGCACTCCCGTAAGGCGATTGGGTGGCCGCAACCTCTGTCTTCCAACTGGCACCCATCCATTAAAACGCATTCACCGTGGTCGCCTCGGTCCTCACAGGAGTGCCCACCCGGACAGGGGTTGTCTCGGCAATTGTTGGGCAGGCAGATGCCTGGATCTTCTGGGGCCCATTGTTGACAGTAGTGCTGAGCACGGCACTCATCGTTGTTTCCACAAATCTCGATCATCTCCGGCCCGCCACCACCACCGTGCTCCGGTTCACAGTGTTGGTGGTCCTGATTGCAACGGGTGCCTTCAGGGCAGCCTTGGTCGCAGCGACGGGGGACGCAACGACCCTCATCCTGATCACAACGCTCATGGGATTGACAGTCGTTGTCCCTACCGCAGCCCGGGCCATGCTGTTGCCCACCTCCTTGCAGTTCACAGAAGCGTTGCCCACCTTGAGGGCCGACACAGCGTCCGCCATGACGAACGCGGCAGTCGTCGTCTCCCTCGCAACTCAGACGACAGGTTCCGGGATCGTTTTGGGCTTGTCCCGGGCGCTTGAAACAGCGGTAGTCGGAACTGCCGTCGTTGGCACCGCCGTCATGGGGGCAATCGTTGTCATCAAGACATGACAGGCATCGAAGATCGTTCTCGCCGGGCGGCCATTCACACAGATCAAAGGCTGCACCTCCGCAACCTTGACAGCCATCGCCGTGACAATTGCGGCAATGGGCTGGCTGGCAGAGCTCCCCACAGGCATAGGGCAGATCCTCCTCACTGCACATCTTGTCATCGTCACCGCCGAGACCGACGCAGTAGCCATCGTGGTTGCAAACAGCTTCATTGACAGAGAAGATCTCCTTGCAGGGCCGTGAGACATGCTCATTGTTGCCCGTGCATTCGGCGATGACACAGACGCCGCTTCCCGCATCATCCACCACGTCTTGCGAGATCGAGTCTGAACAGTAGGCAGACAGCGTGTCATGCTCGAGCGCTTCCCTCACGCGGCAGTAATCCCCCTCGTGCAGGCCGCTACAAGCCATCGGCTTGCAGGTGGAGTCGCTCCCATCATCCACGCCACCCGGATTGGTATGGACCGCCCAACCAGGTACCAGTGGATTCGGGGGTCTGTCCTCTGGGAAGTCCGGCTCTTCAGAAACCCAGCAGAGGCCTTGGAACTTATCGGGGACATCGAAGAGATAGCACTGTTCTCCGCCGTCGCAGTCGTCGCTGTTTCGGCAGCGATGGGCTTCTTCTGGGATCGGACCCTCGTCCGAACGGGCACAAAAGTGGAAGAGAGAAGCCCTCAGAAATTCTGGGGTTTCGTAGCCGAGGTCCCGCAGGAGGCAGACCGGGTGGTCCGTGTCTGCCACGACACAGACGGCGTCGTCGTCGATCCGGCTGCACCGTTTATCACCGACTTCCCCCTCAGAGCCCGGTTCAGCACAGTTGATGAGTTGGCAGTTGTTGTCACAGAGGTCGTCATCGATCTGATTGCCGTCGTCACATTCTTCGCCCTCGTCGACCGTGCTGTTCCCACATGGGCCGTCCTCTTCGGTCTGGCAGTCTTCGTTACAGCCGTCACCATTGCTCCGGTTGCCGTCATCGCAGGTTTCGCCTTCGTCGACCGTATTGTTTCCGCAGGTCTCTGCGCCTTTTTCTTCTAGGCACTGCTCGTCGCAGCCATCACCACTTTCGAGGTTGCCGTCGTCACATTCTTCGCCCTGGTCGACCGTGTTGTTGCCGCAGCGACCTTCTGGCTGACATAGCTCATCACAGCCATCGCCCGACGCCCTGTTGCCGTCATCGCATCTTTCGCCTTCGTTCGCGTTGAGGTCCCCATCACCACAGTTGGCTGGTTGCTCCCGGTTTCGGTCGTGCTTATTGGTTCGCCAGGTCTGCTCAAAGTCGTTGGGCACCGTGCAGGAGACAATGAGAAGTAGGGGTAACAGGCCTTGGGTGCGTCGCTCCTGGTTCATTGCTCACCCACGAAGAGATTCCACCCGGCGATCCATCCACCACCCGCAACGAGAAGCAGTCCAACGGGGCCAGCGATTTGGCGCATCTGAATCATGCTGGATACCTCGTTGCCCAATCGGGTCGCATCATCCGCATCGCTTGCAGCCTTGTACTCATCGAGCTTCGAAAGCATCGCATCGTCCGTTGGGTTGAGCGTGACGCCGGGCGTGATCACGGCGCCGCCGGCCAGCAGGATGCCTGCCCCCATGAGAAAGCCCGGGCTCGTGAGACGCTGGCCCATGGATTTGCCGTCGCCGGCCTTCTTCCCGACCGCTGGCGCGGCTTCGCCTGTTTCATTCTCGGTAGGCGCCCCGGCCTCGCTCTCTGCCGTTGCATCGGTCGTTTCCTCATCGTCATCATCTTCCGCAACGACGCCGAAGCCTTTCTCCAGCGCTTCATTCACCAGGTCGGGAAGGCCGGCGAGGAGCGCACTTTCATTCTCCATCACTGCGTTGGCCCGGGCGACGACTTTGGCCTCGTCCACGGCGACGATCTTCACGTTGAGGAGGAACTTGCCGGCGAAGCTGCCGATGCTGGAACTGAACATGTAGGGGACGCCAAGGGCACCACCAAGCTGGGCGATGCAGGAATCCTCAGCACAGCCCAGCGCGGCCTTCTGCTGCTCGAGATCCAACATGCTGCGCATATCACTGCCAGAGATCACGGTGGAGAAGACGCCGCTATCATTGATGATGCCGAGCATGTTCTCATTGAGCATCGAGGCGACACCCTCATCGAAGCCGGCCTTCACCTCCATGTCGAGCACGGCCAAACCCGGTCGCTCTTCTTCGTCTTCGGCTTCAGCCGGAGCGGCTGCCGGTGCCGGAGCGGCTGCCGGTGCAGTTGTAGGCTCTTCTTTGGTCTCTGGCTCTGCCACCGGTTCGGGCTTGGCTTTCGGTTTGGCCTGCTTCTTTTTCTTCTTTCGCTTTGGCCGGCGCTTCTTCTTCCGCCGTCGCTTTTTCTTTTTGCTGCGTTTCGCGGCGAAAAGTGTGCTGCCATCTGTGGCGAGGACCGGTGCTGCGGCCATAGCCGGTACCGAACTCAGACTGGAGAGGCTGAGGAGGACACTGAGAAGAATGACCAGTAACTGGCGCATAGCGATTTCCTTTTCCCAGGGAGGTGTAGCCGGAAATCAGTCCTGCATCCAGCGTTTATGGCGGGTCATCTCCCTGGGGTAAGCGAAAGCGAAATGCGCAGTGGTCGGCGCCCTCCGCAAGGGTGGATTCCCGACTCAGGACAACATCGTCTCGTCCACCAAAGAAGCGACGGTCGGCGGCGCAGAAAAGCGAGGCCAATTCCGGGCGGTTCATCGCGCTGCAGAGTTCGACGAAGTAGCAATGGTGGACGTCGAAACTCAAACGTTGGGGACTCACCGCCTGCAACCGGGCTTCGGCATTTCCGAAGCGCTTCAAGCTGGCTTCGGCTAACCGCCGTCGCTGACCGTCGTCTAACTGGCTCCACTGGGCCGGATCGATGGGCACTTGCGAAGCGATAAATGCAGCACCTGTTTCGGCGACGATCTCAGCGAGTATGGTTCGCCGCCGGGCTTTGTCAGCATCGGAAGGAAGCGTGAGCGATCGTTCGAGAATCAACACAGGACGCAGTTGGCGCCAGGTGAACTGGGCCCCGGGCTGCTCAAGAGCGAGCCCCTCTGGGCGTCGGAACCAGATGCTGTGCCAAAGGAAGCGACAAAAGACCGCAAGGGTCGCCCGCCAACTCAAGTGGGCTCGAAGCACTCGCCATGCGGAGGGCATGCCCGTAGTGAGGTCGAACCGGAATTGGGTCCAGGCACTCACGGGGGCTCGGTGGGATCGCTCTCAGATCTCCATCCCAAGCGCCGAGGTAGAATTTCTGTCAGCCCGAGATAGACGGAGAGGGAGCCCAGAGCGATCCAGGTTTCCTGGGCGTAGAGTCGCCTGTTGACCATAAGGGTCTGGTCGATCTCGAGGGCAGCCAGCCCTAAGGGCCCTGGGCTTCCCGGCGAGAAGACGACAAAGACCATGTAGGCGCCGTAAAGGCCCTGGATCGCCAGGTTGGCGATGATGAGGCCGTGCAGCCAATAGGCCCAAGTCGGTAAGGGCTTCACAGCCCTGCATCCTCCAGCGCCTTTTGGATTCGAGCCTTGGCGAAGCCCTGGATGAGGGTCCCCTTGATGTCGGTCACCGGCACACCGCCGGCCTGAAGCCCCGCTTTCTTCAACTTCATCTGAAGTTCAGCCCCAGCCTTCGGGTTTTTCTCGATGTCCTTGGCTTCGTAGCGAACGCCTCGCTGGTCGAGCCAGCGCTTCAGCTTGGTACAAAATCCACACCAGGCGGTGGTGTAGACGATTACCCCGTCATTCTGGCTGGGGCCCGTGTCACTCAGGTCAGCGTCTTTGAAGCGATAGCGAGACAAGACCACGACCGGATAACTACCATCGGCTTTCGGGCTGCTCAGATCGGTCACCATCACGTAGCGGTGGGCCTGGCGCTCCGCCGGACTCCTGCTCAGATCAGCCACCACCACGTCTTTGCGGCAGCATTCTGGAACTTCGGAGACAGAGGTCCCGGTGGCATAGCCCCGTTCGGGATGGGCCCAACTAAAGACCAGTTGTTTGCTGTCTGCTCGGACCAGCGGTGGGCTTGGCGGTGCATGCTCGGCTGAGGGCGTGCTCGACGCGGCTGGCTTCGCTGCTTCAGGGGCCACCGGATCTTCACTCTGCGTCGAGCAGGCCAGCCCGCCCAGCAGACCAAGGAAGGTCAATCGGGTCACTGTGGCTTTCCAGGGCTGACCCCGTTGGTACTGTGCGCGCATCAGGCCCGTTCCACTCTGGAAATCCCCTTGAGAGACTTCAGTCGTTGCAAAATGGTCTCTAGCTTTTCAAGGCTCTCGATGCCGAAGCGGAAGGTGTGAATAGCTGTGCCATCACCGAGCACGCGACAGTTCGCCTCGGAAATGTTGATGCTGAGATCTTGGAAGCAGATCGAGACGTTCGCCAAGATACCTGGTCGGTCGTCGGAGACCAGGCGGATCGAGACCTGGTGCGTGACGTCGGTCTCTGCGGACCAGCGGACTTCAACCATGCGCTGGGGACTGGAGTCGGTGAGTGTCTCACAGGCGAGACGATGGACTCGGACCCCTTGGCCCCGGGTGACATAGCCGACGATCTGGTCCCCGGGCAGCGGACTGCAGCAGTTGGCGAAGGTGATGAGGACATTATCGAGTCCACCGACTTCAACGCCGCTCTTGTTCTGACGAGATTTACGCCGGCCGAAGAGCCGGGCAGCGAGGCTCGAAGCCCCTTGGTCCGCCACCGATCTGGGGGGGATCGTTTGTTGTTCTGGGAGCAATTT
This sequence comes from Myxococcales bacterium, assembly GCA_002722845.1. Taxonomy (GTDB): domain Bacteria; phylum Myxococcota; class UBA4151; order UBA4151; family UBA4151; genus UBA4151. The sequence continues at coordinate 6,870 of PBND01000080.1, forward strand.
TGCAACGATCGCCTCGGTGGAGATCTTGTTGAAGCCAACCTGGGCCAGGAGATCATTGAGGGTGTGACCGCCACGCCAACGCTCAATGTAGCGATCAAGGTCACCGGATCTGGTCATGGCGCTGATCGAACTTCCATTGGCTTTGAGGGCCCGTTCTAGGAGGTTCCTGCCGATTTCAGCGGCCTCCTCTTGCTCCCGCCTGCGGATCGCTGTTCGGATGCGGGTGCGAGCCCGAGAAGTCACCACGAAATCGAGCCACTCTCGATTGGGCAGCCGGCGAGGATCGGTCATCACCTCGACCCGGTCTCCGGAGTCGAGCGGCTTTCTCAGCGGCACCATTCGTCCATTCACTTTGGCGCCGACACAATGCAGCCCCACCTCTGTATGGACGGCGAAGGCGAAATCCACCGCCGTGGCACCGCGGGGAAGTTGAATGACATCCCCAGCCGGTGTGAAGACGAAGACCTCTTCGTGAAAGAGCTCGCTGCGGACGGTCTCGAGAAACTCAGAGGGATCGTCGACCTCTTGCTGCCATTCCCGCAAGCGGTTGAGCCATTCATAGGCCAAGTCCTTGCTGGGTTGATGCCCTCCCTCTTTGTATTGCCAGTGGGCCGCCAAACCGCTCTCCGCCACCGCGTCCATCTCCTGGGTGCGGATCTGGATCTCGATGAGACTGCCGCTAGGCCCGGCCACCGTTGTGTGACGGCTCCGGTAACCGTTCTTTTTGGGCAGGGCGATGAAGTCTTTGAACCGGCCGGGCACGGGACGCCAGAGCGCGTGGATGTGGCCCAATACACCGTAGCAGGCAGCGATATCAGAGACGATGACGCGAAAGGCGACGGCGTCGTAGACTTGCTCGAGCGTGACACCCTTCTTCTGCATCTTCATCCAAATGGAATACAGGTGTTTGGCTCGGCCATAAATCTTGCTGAAGGGGAGGCCTGCCTCTTCGAGACGGGCGCGAATCGCGGCGAGGGTGCCATCGACATACTGTTGCCGCTCGGGATGGATGGCCTCCATTTGGCCGAGCAACTCAGCGTATTCTTCTGCGAACAGGTAGCGGAAACTCAGATCCTGTAGTTCGGTTTTGACCCCATTCATACCCAGTCGGTCGGCGAGCGGCGCATAGATGTCCATCGTCTCTTGAGCGATGCGCTTCTGTTTTGCCGAGGGCATGTGATCGAGGGTCCGCATATTATGGGTGCGATCGGCCAGTTTCACCACAAGCACTCGGATGTCCTGGGCCATCGCGACGACCATTTTGCGAAAGTTATCGGCGGCTTTTTGTTCCGCTGAACTGAACTCGATTTGGGAGATCTTTGTCACCCCGTCTACCAGATGACGAATCTCAATGCCAAACTGCTCTTCGATCTCTTCCAGGGTGGCGTGGGTGTCTTCGACCGTGTCGTGAAGGAGGCCCGTTGCGATGGTCGCAGGGTCCAGACCCCACTCAGCGAGGATATAGGCCACTTCGAGGGGGTGGTTGAGATAGGGCTCCCCGGATTTCCGTTTCTGCCCACTGTGGCATTGGGCCGAATAGATGAAGGCGACATTGACGAGGTCCGCCGCTTCGGAGCCTGCTGTAACCCCCATCTGGTCGGTGATGTCGGTGATACGCGGTGCGGAAAAAGCCTCGCTCATCAGGCATCCAAGCAGCGCTGGAGGAGGCGCTTGATAAACACAGGCACCATGGCTCGACGCCATTCCGGGTCGGTGGCCAGATTGGTCAGGGGGACCGACCCGCGTCGACAGCGGTTTGCGATGGCTTCGACGAGTGCCTCATCAGGCACCTGCCCAAGGAAACGGTCCAGCCCTTTGACCAGATTGGGGCGAGCAGCGAGTGCGCTCACCGCCGCGCTCAAGGCCACCAAGGTGCCGCGTTCGTCCAAGCGAAGCGAGACCGCCATGTTGAGTAGGGGAAAGTCGATCGCACCGCTCCGGCGCAGTTTGTGAAAGGCTGCACGGGTTCCTTGGCTGGGCTTAGCGACCCGTAGGGCTACCACCAGTTCGCCATCCTCGAGGCGGGTATTGGAGATGCCATCCGGATGGTAGAACTCCCGGACCGGCAAGGTCCGGGCACCGCCGGGGCCGACGATTTCGACGGTGGCATCGTAGACCAAGAGTGGGGGGGCGCTGTCATTAGACGCGGCGGCTACGCACTTGCGCCCACCGGCGACATGACAGACGTCACCATCCTTCTTGAGGCAGAAGCCCAGCGCTTCTCGCCATTGGAAGGTCTGATTGTAATAGAGACAGCGGGTATCCAAACAGAGATTGCCGCCCAGCGTCCCCATGCGTCGGTGGTGGGGGCCACCGACAGCACCGAGGGCTTCGGCAAGGGCCGGGAGGCTCTGTTGTAAGCCCGGATGATTGGCCAGTTCGCCTAAGGGACAGCCTGCGCCGAGTCGCCATGCATCCCCCAGGTCTTCGATGGCCCGTAGAGCAGGGATCGAAGTGAGGCTGACCAGCACCTTGGGCGTGAAGAGTTCGTGCTTCATGTTGGGCAACAGGTCGGTGCCGCCGGCGATGGGCATGGCATCACCCCCATGCTCGGCGAGCAAGTGCAGGGCTTCTTCGAGGCTCGTGGGCTCAAGCAGATCAAAGGCAGGCAGGCGAAGCATCAGTGAGTCTCCTGCAGGGCCCGCCAGATCTTCGCGGCGGTGATCGGTAGGGTTTTTAGACGAATACCGACGGCGTCATGGATGGCATTGGCGATGGCCGGAATGGTGGAGTGCAAAGGGCCTTCTCCAGCCTCTTTCGCACCGTAAGGGCCCTCCGGGTCTAAGCTCTCGATGATGAGGGCTTCGAACTCGGGCACCTCGCTGGAGGTAGGGATGGGATAGTCGAGGAGACTCGGCCCTAAGTGAAGGCCCGGTGCGGCGTGGTCGGCCGGATAGAAGTCTTGGTCTTCCATCATCAACTCGGCTGCACCCATGTAGGTGGAGCCTTCCATTTGGCCCTCGACGATGACGGGGTTGAGGGCTCGGCCGCAGTCGTGGGCGACCCAGACCTTGGGCACCCGTAACTCACCGGTCTCTAGATCGATGTCCACCTCAGCCACGTGACAGGTGAAGCTGTAAGCCGGCGAGGAGCCGATGGTCCCGCCCCGATACTCGCCTCCCAGCAGCGGGGTATTGTACCAACCGCTGGCACTGAGCGTGCCGTTCTCGGCCTCCGCAAGGCGAAAGACTTCTTGCATGGGGAGCGACACAGCGGTGTCGTCTACAGCCACCGCATACCCGCCGGCAAGTCGCAGCCTTTTAGCCGATTGGCCAAGCGCTGTTGCTGCCGCTTCGAGCAGCAACTTGCGCAGGCGGCGGCAGGCGTCGATGCAGGCGTTGCCCGCCATAAAGGTGATGCGCGACGAGTAGGCACCCAGATCCACCGGGGTCAGGTCCGTGTCCGAGGAGACGATGCGTACATGGCCGGGCTCGATGCCCAGTTCTTCCGCAACGATGTAGGTGAACATGGAATCGGAGCCCTGGCCGATATCGCTGGCACCGCAAAGGACCAGGGCTCGACCCGAGCGATCCAGCTGTACGGTCACGCCGCTCTGGGGCATCTCATTGGGATAGACCGGATAGTTGGTGCCGGAGATGTACATACTCCCGGCCACGCCGATGCCGCGACCCCGGGGCAACTTGCCCCACTTCTCATCCCAGCCACTGGCCTTTCGGGCCGCTTGGAGGCAGGCGAGAAAGCCGTTGGATTGGACCCGCATACCATTCACCGTGGTTGCGACCCGAGGCATGGTGTTACGCTCCCGAACCGTCATCGGGTCCAAGCCCAAGCCCGCTGCGGCTTCATCGAGAGCGCACTCAAAGGCAAAGCGGGGTTGGACCGAGCCATGCCCTCGTTTGGGGCCGCAACAAGGCTTATTCGTGTAGTAGCGCGTGCTGGTGAAACCATAGCTGGCGAAGTCGTAGGGCCCGGTGAGCAACTGGCCGGCATAATAGGTCGTGACGAGGCCGAAGGACGAGTAGGCGCCACCATCCAGATCGATTTTTGAGCGCACCGCTTGAATCTTGCCCTCATCGTCGAGCCCGACTTTGAAATTCATCGCCATCGGATGCCGTCCACGGTGGGAGTAGAAGACCTCTTCCCGGGTGTAGAGGCACTTCACTGGGCGGCCGGTTTTACGGGCCAGGTGGGCGACGACAAACTCCAAGTCGAAGGGCTCGGATTTGCCACCGAAGGCGCCGCCTAAAGCCGGCTGGATGACCCGGATGTTCTGCTGCGCCATACCGAGCACACGGGCCAACTCCCGCTGCAGGTAATGGGGGACTTGGGTGGCGCTGATGATACAGAGTTGGCCGCCAGGTTCGGGTTTGCCGATGGCGCAATGGGGTTCGATCGGGGCGTGGGTCGTCCCGTGAAAGTAGTAGTCGTCGTGGGCGATCGAGGTGGAGTGACGAAAGCCGGCATCGAGGTCGCCAAAGCTGAGATCGACGTATTTGTGCTGATTACCCCGCCTGTTGCCCACGTGAATCGCTTCGTCCTCGGGAGGCTGCTTGGCCGCTTCGATGGTGAGGATGGGCTTGAGGGCTTCGTAGTCCACCTTGATCCGCTTGCAGGCTTCGATGGCCGTGGCTTCGTCCACCGCCGCCACGGCCGCCACACCATCGCCGATGAAGCGAACCTTGTCCGTACAGAGGGCCGTTTCATCTCGCGTCCAGGGAATAACGCAGTAGGGAATCGGCAACTCGCTGCCGACCATCACATCGACAACGCCATCCATTGCGAGGGCTTCGCTGTAATCGATGGACTTGATGCGGGCGTGAGGCAGGGGTGAGCGAAGGATCTTCGCATGGAGCATATCGGGGAACTGGATGTCGTCGGTGTAGAGGGCAAGCCCCGTCGCCTTGTCGAGCCCGTCCGCTTTGCGCAAAGGGCGTCCGATGACGTCACCGCCGGGCAGATCGACCCCGTGGATCGGACTGGCTTTACCTTTGACGATGTCTGCACCGCCTTGGTCGCGCTTCTTCTTGTCGCTCATGGCAATTTCGGATCCACGGGAGGGGCTGGGGCCGGGCGGGGGTCCACACCTTTGCGGTCGGCTTCGATACCTGCGGCCTGCCGCACGGCGGTAAAAATGCGTGTATATCCTGTGCAGCGACACAGGTTACCGGACAAGGCGTGGCGGATGGCTTCGTCATCCGGCTCGGGATCTCGTTCGAGGAGGGCAGCGGCGGACAAGATCATACCGGGCTGGCAGAACCCGCATTGCATCGCCCCGGCATTGTCGAAGGCATCCTGAACAGCGTGGGGACCCTCCGGACCACTCAATCCCTCAATGGTTAGGATCTCTTTATCGGCATTGCGTTTTGCCAGGCTCAGGCAGGCGAGCACGGGCTCGCCGTCCACGAGGACGGTACAAGCGCCGCAATCGCCTTTGTCACAGCCCTGCTTCGAACCGGTCAGCCCGAGGGTGTAGCGCAAAACCTCAAGAAGCGTCTCCTGATCGGAGACGGCAACTCTTCGCACGAAGCCATTAATCTTTAGTTTGAGGACGCTCTCGGCCAATGGTGACCTCCAGGGCCTCAGATCGGGGGATCAGTCTTCCCAGTAGGGAGCCCAGTCCTCGCCTGCCTCCTGATCCGGATCTTCTTCGTTATCCCAATCATCGTTGCGGAACCGGCTGGTGTCGCCGTCGAGATCGTCCGTCGCGGGGATCTCAGCGTCACCGTGGAGTTTCACCGCCCGAGCATGGAGGATCTCTTCGGTTTCCCGGAGTTCATGGTTAGGGATACAGCAGGCCACGGGGCAAACTTCCTGACAGGCTTCCGCACCATGAAAGCCAACGCACTCGGTGCACAGGTTCGGATTGATCACGTAGACAGTGTCACCTTCTCGAATAGCCTGATTGGGGCATTCGGGCTCACAGGCGCCACAGTTGATGCAATCTGCAGTGATCATTGTTGCCATGGGCCATCTCCCCCATCCGACACGATTATCCTCCGCGTGTGGCCGCGAAGTCAAGCGCCTGGCTAAGTTTTTCAGACTCAACGCCGCAGTCGCAGAATTCCTTCTCTCAGTCCGTCGAGCGTCAGCGGGTACATATCGATCAGGCCGCCAATGGCCTCAATCGTTGGGTGCTGCCAGTGCCGGGTGGGTTCTGGGTTCAGCCAGATACAGCGCCCGAACCGGTCGGCGAAGGACTTGATCCAGTCGATCCCGCGCCGTCTTTCAACCCGCTCCCAGCGGTCGATACTCCAGCCTGGCTGCATCAACTCCCAGGGGTGCATGCAGGCATCACCCACGAAGATGACACAGCTCTCTGGGTGGGCTTTTTCGAGGACTTCAAAAGTCGGCTCGAACTCACCCCGTGCCATATTGGTGCCCAAGCGTTCGTAGACGCAGTTGTGGAACCAATAGTTTTTGAAGGACTTAAAATGGTTCGCTTTGGAGGCAGCGGAAAAGAGGCGGTCGCAGATTTGCGCGAAGGGGTCCATGGAGCCGCCCACGTCCATGATGAGGATCAACCGCAGGCTGTTACGGCGAGTTCGGTCGAAGACCAACTCGATCTCGCCAGCGTTCTGGCAGGTCCTGTCGATGGTCTTGTCGAGATGTAACTCTTCGGGCCCTTCGCGCAGTAAATGGCGCAGCGTCTTCAGTGCGACTTCGAACTGGCGGACGTCGAGAACGGCATCACTCCGGTACTCTTGGTAGCGTCGCTGATGGGCCACGCGGGCGGCCATTCGACCGCCCCCTGGGCCAACACGAACCCCCGAGGGGTGGTAGCCGCCGCTGCCGAAGGGCGAGGTGCCGCCGGTACCAATATAGCGAGAACCCCCATCATGGCGCTCTTGTTGATTCTTCAGCATCTCCTCAAAACGCCGTCGCAATTCCTCCGGATCCAAGGCCGCGAGTTGACGCATCATCGCATCGTCGAATTGGGCTGGGATCGGATCCTTGAGCCAGGCCGAGAACTCATCCTTTAAGGCCACCGGGATCTGGCCCTCGCCAAAGGTGGCCGAGAAAGCGATATCGTAGTCGTCGTAGCGATTCTCGGTCTTCGCCAACAATGCACGACCGACACCGTAGAGTTGGTCCACATCGCCCACCAGCCCCGCTTCCATCACCTTGGCCAGGTCGAGCCACTCGGTCAGCGTCACCGGGACGCCAGCGAGTCGCAGATTGATAAACCAGTGAAGGAACATGGCGGCCCTGCAGGCCCTAGATGGCCAGTCGCTGCAGGTCCCGCTCGTCTTTCAGCAGGGTGCCGAGGAAGGGCATTGCAGCGGCGAGGTCGTCGGCTTTGACGCCATGGTGGGCAAGGACGGCAAGCCAATCCACCAGCTCGCTTGTGCTCGGCCGTTTCCGTAGGCCCCGTTCCTGGCGGAGTTGAAAGAACCGAGCAGCAGCGGCTTCGACCAACGTTTCACTGAGGTCCGGGTGGTGGACATCGATAATCTGTCGCATCCGCTCGGGGTCAGGAAAGTCGATAAAATGAAACACGCAGCGTCGCAGAAATGCGTCGGGGAGTTCTTTTTCTGCATTCGAGGTGATGATCACCAGGGGGCGGTGTGTGGCCGTCACCGTTTCATCCAACTCGGTGATGGTGAAGGCAA
>PBND01000081.1 GCA_002722845.1 Myxococcales bacterium
CGCCACCGTGACGGCAGGACCAAAGTGGCACCCCATCCCCATCGGTGGACGAACACCCCATATTCGAGACGAGCGCGACGAGGGCGATCAAGGCCCCAGCAACTGGCCCTCTAGTCGTCCTGACAGACATTCTCGGCCCCAGGCGTCGGCACGTCGCCGTCTTCATCAATGCTGCAGGCCTCGCCCTCAGCCCGATAGGCACTGGAGGCGGTGAGCCCATTGACTAAGGTCTCACCATCGCTCCCTAGGAGTTCAGCCACACTGCCATCGGCGAGGTCGACGATGGCCTTATTGTTGTCCAACACCAAGTAGCCGCCCCCCGGGACGGAGGCGAACTCAAGCCCCCGAATAGAGGCCAGTTGGGTGGAGCCCCGACGCAGGGCCCCCGTCGTTTCAAAGATACGGAGATAGCAACCGGAAACATCGGCAGCCTCGGCGGCAGCGTTGTAGATTTCGAGCCAATCCCCCTGGGTCACACCTTCGACACCACACTTGCTGTCTTTGTGGCAGACCTCGTTCAAACGCAGCCCGAGATGCTCGCAGGCCGGCGCTGCGGGGCGCTCGCAGGCGCTGGTTTCGAATTGTTTGCAATCGGCAGCACAGGCGAGCCTGCCGCCGGTAAAGCCCCCCAAGGCCTCACAAGTTGTCAGGCCTGCGTCACCATCGCAGCGCTCGCCCTCATCCAGCTGGCCATTGCCACAATTCCTGCCCCTATTCTCGCGCCCGAAGGTAGGCTCGCAGAGGGCCCATTCACCGGCCACACGGCAGTACGAGATCTCGCCGTCACCGGCGCCGTAGGTCACTTGGTCGACCATGGCCAAGTCCTGATTGAGCAGGCTCACCGTTTCACCGTCGCCGCTGAGACCAAAGGGGTGCATGCCGACCCCCACCCCCTTGTGGATGACCAAGTAGCCCCCCGGCGCGATCAAGGTACCCGGGGCGAAGACGAGCTCGCCTTCTTTGCTCGCTGGATCGTAGAGAGCGCCATTCACACCGTGATCGATGTCATCGGTAAGGTACCAGCCGGCCAAATCGACAGCTTCATCGCCCTGGTTATACAATTCCACCGGGTCCGTTCCGCTGCTCGCGAGTTCATTGATCTGTATCTGAATATCGGCCGGTGTCGGCGGTGGCGGCTCAGGAGGCGGCTCCGGCTCGCAGCCCGCGGCGAGGGGCAACCCCAGCAACACGAGACAGGCCATGGTCCTTCCTTGCATCGCTTTACTTCGCCTTTCGTCGTCGCACTCGATATTGATAGCCTAGTCCCAGAATGTGCTCCACCGGGTCATCGGGGTCCGCGAGGGGGATCTGGGATCGGTAAAACACGCTGTATCGATGGGTTTTCGTCCCCGGCAAGGACGTCCCCACGGTGAGACGAATCTTGCGCCAACCGTCGTTGCCGGAGACACCGAGGCGGTGGAAGGTCTCCCCAGAAAGCGTCGGTTCCAGGCCCTGCCAGCCAGGAACAGCCAGAGAGAGCCGAGGTCGAAAGGTCTGGGTGCTTTCAATATCTTCACCGTCGCGCTCGTACTTCTCTTGCAGTCGTAACCGTAATGCGAGGGCAAGCGGGCCCACCCGGTGTTTGAGTCGGGCCTGCAAATGCAAGCGCTGGACCCGTTCCAACTCGTCCTTCTTCGTCCGCTCCCACTCCAAACGGTAACCGAGCCCGAGCCGTAGCCACTTCTGCAATCGCCAAGCGCCGGCGAGATCCGAGATGATGCTGTCGGTCTTGGTGAGGTTTTGGTCCCGGCGAATCTGCTGATCAAAGGTCAAGCTCACCTTTTTCACGGGGCGGTAGCGAAGGCCTCCATTCAACCACAACTGGGCGTCGTTGTTGGCCACAGCATCGGTCGCGCCGAACATAGCACCGAGCAAAGCCAGGCTGATCATGGGTTTCAACACGATCAATCTCCCGGACAGAAGACCGTTAAACGGACGGTATCCCGTAGCAGATCCACTTGCTCCACCTGCACTCGGCGAACATCGAGCCCAGTCCGCTTACGCAAATCAGCGAGGAGCTCCGTTGGGTCCTCCCGCTGAACCAACTCCAGGTTGTCGTAAACGATGGCATGGCTTTGGTCCCGACGAAACCAGGTCAGATACTCCAAAGTAAAGGTCAGGCCCGCAATCGCTCCGTTGACGAGGAGCAGTTCCCCGAGGCTCACTTTCTTGTTCACCACCGCGTTGAGGATCGCGATACCAATCACCACAAACAAGTAGGTGAGATCCCGAGTCCGAATGGGTTCTGTCCGGTAGCGTAAGATGCCGAAGACCGCGAAGAGGCCGAGTGCAAAACCCAGATCGACCGGCACCTTGCGTAAGAGAAAGCAGAGGGAAAAGGTGATCAGGTTAAACATGAAATACGTGAAGACGTACTCGGTCCGACCATAACGCCGAACGTAGACGAGGAGCACCACGAAGCTCGTGACCAGGAGGTCGAGGAGCAGACGAGAACCTAGTTTGGCAAAGTCTGCCGCGTCGATGATCGCTTCAGGATGAAGCCCCAGCAGTTCACTCATCACTGATCTCCTCGCGGGGGCTAAAAGGCCACGCTCACGGCACCCAGCGTCCACTGACTACCGCATTTAGGCAAGAAGATCGCTGTATTGCAGGGGCTGGGGATTGAGAAGCAACTCGCCCTGCCCCCCACAACGCCGGCGATGTGGGGACGGCCACCGACGCGGGCATCTGCGCCGAAGGCCGCTGGTTGGTCCCGGGATGTAGCGAAGGACTGACCCCTGAATTTACGGCGGGATGTTATGTGCCCTGTGAAGAACCTGGCCTACCCTGCGACGATGGCAGCACCGCCTCTAGCTTCTTTGGCCCCTCAGGGGCGCTGCCGACGCCGGACCACGCCCTGATTTTCTTCAGCAAACACAATCGCCGCGTCATGGAGCCCATCGAGCCCCGCCCACCACCACTCTGAACGGGTCCCATCCAAGGGCCGGTGTTGATCGGCTCGACCGCTGTTGGCCGACAAGTGCACCTCCAAACAATGGGGTGAAGCAAGCAACGCTCGAGTCAAATCGAGATCCTGGCGCTGCTCACGACACGCGACGATGTTCAGGTGACTGAGGTCGAGGGCGAAGGGAACGGCCGCTTCGAGAAGCGCCTCGTAGTCGGACCAACAGTCCAACAAGAAGGCCTGCCGAGGATGGGGATACATGCCCTCCACAGCCACGGTAACCTCAAACTCATCATTCATGCGCCGCAGATTATCGAACATCTCGGGCAAAGCCATCTGGCGTCTCGAGCCGGCGTGTAGTGAATAAACCGTCGCACCAAAGCAGGCGCTCAGTTCATCGAAGACCGCCAGACGCTCCCAGGCCCCGGCATCATCATCGGCGGCGGTCACCTCCTGGGTTCCGGCCCGAGTTCTTAAGTTTGAATGCAGGCGGAAGGCCGTGTGGGGATGGCGGTCTTGCAGGCGCTCAGCGAGCCCCGCATCCACCGCCCCCCAACTCTGCGGACAGAGTTGAACATGGGCTGCATCTAATTCCTCCCGCAGCGCACAGAGCGCTATGGCTTCGGCGACCCCATCTTCATAGCGAAGGCCTGGAAACATCGCCGTCGTCGGGTGGAGGCGCAGATTCACGATGCAGATTCCACTCCGAGGGATTGGGCGAAGGCGCGGAGGTCTTTGGCCAACTGGCGGTAATCTTCGGCCACCGCCGGGGCCTCAGCCATGAGATACTGTCGGAGCGCCTCCGAGCGCCACTGGACCCCTTCGGGGGCCACTAACCGCTCACACCAGCTCCAGACCGGCAACCGCAGCCCATGTTCGGAGAAAAGTAGATCATCGGGCAGGCGGATCCCGCGCTCGGATCGTCGTCTTTGTTCCAACTCAGCTTCGGCCGTCGCTCGGTCAGCGTGAATGGCGAAACTCAAGGCACCGTAGCCATCAAAGTTGACGTCACAGTAGGCTCCGTAGCTGCTACACAACCCCATCACGAGCCACTCATCCCCCACCTGGACCAGGGCCGAACAATCCTGGATCCAGTCCCCCCGATCGGTCACCCAATCGCCGTAATTGCTCACATCATGAACGATGGCATCTGGAAGCATCCAAACCACGTGCTCCAGAGGATTCATGGTGCGAGACCAGCATTCCCGCTCGGTCTCTAGGGCCTCTAGATCCAAACGATCGGCTACAGAACCGGTGAACGACAGCTTGGGTGAAGGAAGCGTCATCTGCTCGTCGGCGACGATTTGCCCGCGGCTCGGCAGGTTCTCGTTGAAGTAAAAGGAGGCGGCTTCATAGGCATTCGCCATGGCCGGAGGTAAGGCGACGGGACCGGCTTCGGGCAACTCCAGACCCACACAGGCCAGCAGCCGGGCTTGCCAATCTTCGTTCCAGTCCCAGTTGTTGCCATCGCCCAAAAACATCTCGATCTGCAGGGCTCGGGCCTGGCGATAAAAGGCCCAATCGATGATCTTCAAACCCCCATGATCGGCCGGATCAAAGCCATCGGGCCATTGGGTCGACGCATCGTACCAAGCGCTTTGTGACGCGCTGCTGCCCCGTCCAAAGTTGACGTCCGTCAGGTCGCTATCTCGGAGATTGGCTGCACAGAGGTTCGCTTGTCCCAATTGGGTGCCGACCAGTCGGCAGCCCGAGAGATCGGCCCCAACAAGGTGGGCCCGACTGAGGTCTGCCCCCCCCAAGTCGAGCCCGGCGAATTGGGCCCCATGGAAATAGGCTCGAGGCCCATAATAGGCCTCCTCTTGTCCGGCGAAATTGGCATCGCTCCAGGCGGATCCATCCCAATCCTGCCAGAGGCTGCCGACCTGCTCAGCCATGTCGGCTACAGCCTGTAGCATCTCAACCGAAGCGGGCGTGGCATTGCCAGTCTCCATGACCTTGAGCGCGCCCCGCATCCAACCGGGCGTCATCTGCGGCTGATCGAGGAAAGGCGACTCCGTCTCCAAGACCATCAGCTCCTCGTACCAGGCCTCATAACTCGCCTCGGCCTCCTCTCGGTTCAAGAAGACTTCCCGGCGATGGCTACCGCTAAGCTCCGCATCGGCATACTCAAGGACCCCTTCCCGAGCGACCAAGACCTGATAGCGGCCGATCTCGATCAACCCGACTTCCCGCCAGTTCCCTGCCCCCTGCTCGTTGGATGTGGACAAGTTGTCGGCCCGCAACAGGTCACCGAGGGTATCCTCAGCCCAAGCTTCTTCCTTCAGTTCTCGAAGGGGCCCGACAGCTTCCCATGGATCGATCACCGCCGGAAAAATCGTCTCCAAAAAGGGGTCGAGCAGGGATTCGTCGATGACGGCTTGATCGAGGGCTGGATTCTCCAGGGCATCTAACAGTTCCAGCCCCTGCCGAACCAGTTGGCTGTCGTCGCTGCCCAGCAATTTTGCGAGGGCTTCCTTTTCCTTGGCCATGCTTGCGTCACCAGTCATAGGGGGCTCCAGATGAATGTGGACTCCCCCTAGCCGACCCCAGTCCCCCTTGTCAGCCCCCCACCGGAAACAGTTCCAGGCTCGTCATCGCTGGGGTCGTCGCCCTCGTCTTTGTTCGCTCTTTTGTGCTGGGTCGCCGGGACTCGTCACGCCCTAGGCTGTGCTCTCATCGCAATCACACCACTGGTGGCATCGGACCATCATGGTCTCGTTGGGTGACTCAATGGCATCGAGGCCAAGCGCCATGGCTTCTTCCCAGTTTTTGGCGAAGATCACGACCCGCTCCCGGCGCAGCAGACTGTAGTAAACAAAAGCATGTAACTCCATGGTGCCCTCCAAAGATGCGGACGCTCATTGTAGGGCGCCGCCCATGGGGTCTCAAGGCCAAAATCAATTCACAGCGGGCATCTAGACCCACGTTTTTCGTCGGAGTGGGACAGGCAGAAATACGGATGGGATGAGTTCGAAGGACGGGGGTCGTCCCGTTCAGCGTTGGGCCTCGCCGGTCATGGGGACGAAACGCACAGCGAACACGGAGCGAGTCCGGTAGCCCTCCTCGCTCCGGGTGATCACCTGCATTTCTTGCTGCGCAGCACCCACGGGGATCACAAGGCGCCCACCGATCGCCAATTGGTCAAGGAGGGGTTGGGGCACCTTCTCCGGCGCAGCCGTCACCACGATGGCGTCGAAGGGTGCAGCCGTCGGCCAGCCTTGATAGCCATCACCGATGCGTAAATGGAGGTCTGTATAGCCGAGGGCCTGTAAGTCGCTGGCTGCCCGCTGGCCCAAGGGTTCGACGATCTCGATGCTGTACACAGTCACGCCCATTTCGGCCAAAACCGCCGCCTGATAGCCGGAGCCGGTGCCGATCTCGAGAACCCGCTCGCCGGGCTGCAGGTCGGCTGCCTGGGTCATAAAAGCGACGATGTAGGGCTGCGAGATGGTCTGCCCTTCCCCGATCGGCAGGGGATGATCTTGATAGGCCAGTTCCCGGTGGCGCGCCGGCACCAGGGCATGTCGAGGCACCGTCGCCATGGCCTTCAACACCGCCTCGTTGTAGATATCACGGCCCCGCAGCTGCTCCACCACCATACGGTCCCGCTCCCCTTGGCGGGCCTGGAAAGGCTCGGGACGCACCACCGATTCGGCCACCTTCTGCTCCCCATTGCTCCGCCAACTGCAGCCGATATGAACAAGGAGACAAAAGGCCGACAGCAAGCGCAACATGCCCGCAGTTTAAAGGGGCCCGAGCCGGGAGAAAAGAGGCACCGTCGATCGACAAGTAGCCGGGCTTCGAGATAGGCTCATGGCCCCACCACGAGAAGGAGCGCGCGATGGGTCGGCTGTCCCTGACCGCCATGGTGCTGTTGGCCTGTACCGAATCCCCGCCTCCCGCCGCCGGGGAACTCCGGGCCGTCAGCTACAACATCGCTGGACTCCCCGAAGGCATCTCCGGCTCTCAGCCAGCCACCTTCATTCCCCTGATCAGTGGGAAGCTCAATCCCTACGACCTGGTCTTGGTCCAAGAAGACTTTGCCTATCACGATGCCTTGCTGTTGGACATCGAGCACCCCCATGTCAGCGCCCCCAAACAGGCCAGCAGTCGTTTCTACGGCGATGGACTCACTCGCTTAAGCCGAAGCCCATTTAGAGACCACCAACGTGTCCAGTGGGACCTGTGTCATGGTGGGCTCACCGGGGCCAGCGACTGCTTAGCAGAGAAGGGATTTTCGGCTGCATGGCATCGCCTCGATGGGGATATCGAACTCCTCGTCATCAATCACCACGCCGAGGCGGTGGGTGGTGCGGAGGATGAGGCAGCCCGAGCCGACAACTTCGATCAACTGGCTCGGTTTTTGGAAACGGTCGCGCCGGGGAAAGCCCTCCTCATCGCCGGGGACAATAACCTTCACGGCTTTGCCGAGCCCGATGAAACGGTGCTGACGAGCTTCCTGACTCGCCTACAGTTGGAAGACGCCTGCCGTCACCTCCGTTGCGGTGACGAGCACATCGACCGTTTCTTCTTTCGCAGTGGGGCTGACATCCACCTGGAGGTCAGCCAGTGGGGCGTTGCGGAAGGATTCACCAGTGCAGATGGCAGCGATCTCTCCGATCATCCGCCCATCGAAGTCATGCTGAAGTGGTCCGCGCAGCGAGGGCTCTGACTCCCCTCCAGCCAGGCTGAGCCGGCATCAACGCCCTTCCATGGCCTGGCGCCATTGGTCGTTGGAGACCACCCCCCGGTAGACTCGCACCTCATCGATGTAAATCTGCGTCCCGACAGCGCCGGAAATACCGCGCCCGCCGACACTGGGCGCTCCCCGCCCATGGTCCTCGTTCGGATTGAGTAAGGATGGCGAGGTGGGCAGGTTGGTGATGTTCTCCGACCCCCGCACCTCACCATCCACGATCAACTCAATGGTGTTACCGCTGACACGAGCACCGACGTGGTGCCATTGGCCATCTTTCAGATTCACGTTCCGGGCATAGGCATTGTAGTTCGTATCGTCCCGGTCGGAACCACCCCAGAATCGCAGATCGCCACCGCTCTGCAGATTCAGCGTATAACCCTGACGGGGGTTGCAGCAGGTGCCCAAGGTGATGATGCCGGCCCCATTACCGCCGCCGGAGGCTTTAATCCAAGCCATGAAGCTGTAATCGCCATCCATGTCCAAGTCGCTGATGTCTCCACCAATGCCCAGTTTGTCGGCGTCGGTAGCGCCCTCCGGCGACAGCATGGCGAACTGACCGTGGCGGGCATCACCGGTGAACGTGTTTCGGCCCACCATCGTGCCCACATTGGCAACGCCACCAGAGCGATCGGCCACCGTCCCCTCGCCCGACTCGAAATCATAATAGAGAACCAAGCCTTCCAAGTTCACGTCCGGCAGGGTGCAATCTGCTTGGCAGCCATCGTCGTCATCCTGATTGCCGTCATCACAGGCTTCAACACCGCCGTGGACGAAGCCATCACCACAGGTGGCTTCAACGCAGTTGGCGAGACAGGCGTCTTCGTTGGAGCCGTTGCCGTCGTCGCAGGCCTCTTCACCGGCCCAAACGAAACCATCACCGCATTGGGCTTCGTCGCATTGACCGGTGCAATCGTCTTCGTCGATGTCGTTGCCGTCATCGCAGATCTCGTTGTCGAGGTGGAGAATCCCATCACCGCATTGGGCCTGGAGACAAGCATTGGTGCAATCGTCACCGTCGACGTCGTTCCCATCATCACAAACTTCGCCTTCACGGTTGACGATGCCGTCACCGCAGACTGCGATCACACACTGATTATTGCAGCCGTCATTGGGGTCATCATTGCCATCGTCACAGTCCTCGCGACCAAGCCACACCTGGCCGTCACCACAGCGGGCAGCCTGACAGTTGGAGAGGCACAGGTCTGACTCGTCCTCATCACCGTCATCGCACTCCTCAAAGCCTGCGGCACCCTGCTCCAAGTCGTTGCGTTGAATCCCATCGCCACAAACCGCCTCCCGACAGCCCGTGGTGCAGGCATCTCCATCGCTGTCATTGCCGTCGTCGCAGGCCTCTCCCATGTCCACTCGCCCATTACCGCAACGCTCCTGCAGGCAGCGATCCGAGCAGCCATCACCTTCGGCCTCGTTGCCATCGTCGCAATCCTCGTAACCCAATTCTTCCGGGGCTAAATCAACCCGCTGAATCCCATCGCCACAGCGGGCTTCCTGGCAAAGGCCCGTACACCCATCGTCCTGCTGGGCATTGCCGTCATCACAGGCTTCGTGACCGGCCCAGATCACGCCATCACCACAGGCAGCAGCAGCGCAATTGCTCAAACAATTGTCTTCCTCGACATCGTTACCGTCATCGCACTGCTCACCCTCTTGAATGACGCCATCACCACAGGCGGCCGGCTGACAGTTATTGCAGCCATCGGTGGGATCCTCGTTGCCGTCATCGCAGCCCTCCCCAGGGCCGATGAGACCATCGCCGCAGCGGGGCAAGCTGCAGTCCGTCCGGCACGCATCGTCGTCGATTTCGTTACCATCGTCACAGGCTTCGAAGCCGGAAACACCCTCTTGCAGGTCCTCTCGAAGGATCCCGTCACCGCAGCGGGCCAAGCTGCAATCGCTCAGACACTCGTCGGCCTCGATGTCATTGCCATCATCGCAGGCCTCAAAGCCCACGCTATCCTCTGCGATATCCAGCCGGATCAAACCGTCACCGCACTGGGCCAACTGGCAGTTGCTCAAACAGGCATCTGTGTCCTCTTCATTACCGTCGTCACAGGCTTCGAAGCCCCCCTCGTCCGGACCGACATCCTTGCGAGTGACGCCGTCACCGCAGACGGCGATTTCACAAGCGTTGGTGCAGCCGTCGGTGTTCTCGGCGTTGCCATCGTCGCATTGCTCTCCCACCTCGATCTCGCCATCACCACAACTGGCCTCCGTTTGGCGCACGACAACCTGTTCGCCGCAACTGGCGAGACAAAGACCCAGGAGCAGGACGGGACTGATCAGTTTCAACATGGCTTCTTCCTCACCAGCAAAGGCTAGTTGGTTTGCTCTGCTTCGCAAAGGCCCCGCACCAAGTGCTCCGTCCTCTGCGGCGAAAAGAAAGGCGAAGCGGAGCCCCTATTGATCTGCTAGGACCCCAAGCAGGTCATGGGATTTATCACGACAGGCGACGATCTTACACCGCTTCGAATGCGGCCGGGGAGCAGGGCATGCTGGCCACTTTGACATTCCTAGCAGCGGTGCACATGCCCATCGATGAGCACCGCCGGTTTAAAGACCGTGGCGAAACATTGCGTGCCCCCCACCTGCGGGCCGCCGTTCGAGTCGGTGCGAACCAGGATACCGATGGCAGCCGGCAGGAGATCTGCATCGGGCTTGCCCCCTCGGCCCGCTGGTCTCTCGAGAGCTGCGGGACCGGCGCCGGGCTCTTCGGGCCTGCGAGTTCAGGCCCCGACTTGGCCCACTTCCGTCTCCGCTACCAAGCCTGGAGTCGCAGTGCCGGCGCGGGCTGGCTTCTGGCCGATTTCCAGGCTGGCTTTGCGGAGTTGGAGATTGGCGACGACGATCCGGGCTTTCATTTCACCTCGGCCGGGCCCCGGGGGCTCGAGACCGCGGGCCCTTCCGCTGGCGCCTCCCTTCGTTGGACGCAGCCCCTCCAGAATGCGCTCTATGTCTTCGGTGAAATCAACGGAAATCTAGTCTACTTCCATCACGCAGCCCAGTTAATACAACCCCAGTCACCCTGGCATCCAAGCCTCAGCCTAAGTCTCGGGCTGGGGTTCTAAATCGGCGAGTTTGGGGCTAGAAGTCCCCATGGTTACCGTCCAATCCCATCACGTCCTCTACCGCGACGAGCGCTTCAACTGTGCGTTTCCATCTCTTCTCATGGGCGATGGAGAAATCCTCCTCGCCTTCCGCCGAGCTCGAGACCCCAGTTGGATTCACAAGGCGGCTGGGGATTGGACCCATCCCGACCGCTGGGCCACCCATGTGGATGCCCGCTCCCATATCGCCCTCGCACGACTGGCACCAGACAGCCTCGCCGTCCGTGGTGAGCCGGAAATCCTGCCCATCGATCCGGAAGCGGGTGATCAAGATCCCAACTTGTTGCGGCTCCCGAGCGGCGAGATCCTCCTGAGTTCATTCGCCTGGTATCCCCTACCCTCGGGCATGCTGCCGCTCCTGCCCGCATGGCAAGGACCAGGGAATTGGTCCCCGGAGGGCGTCGGCCAGCTTCATCTGTGTTGGTATACATTCTGGGGAGGCTACACGAGGATCGGCAGCGCTGATGGCCGACAGTGGAGCCCCCACCAGTATCTGCCGGGGCTCCCAGACTCCAAAGACATCGTCGCTGACCGCCGCCCCCTCCATGGCGGTGCGCCACGAGGCCGGGCAGTCAAAGCTCCTGATGGTCGGCTCCTTCTTGCGACGTATGGGATTCGAATGTCCCACGGTACCAAACGGAGCGCCCATCTCTTCAGTTTAATGGACGATGGGGCAACTTGGGAGTTCACCACCACGATCGCCTCGGATCTCAGCGGCAAGATCGAGTTCACGGAACCGAGCCTGGTGGTGGACAGCAAAGACCGAATCTGGGCCTTTATCCGCAGTTTTGGAATCGACGACAAAGTGCTCACGGTCTGCTCTGAGGATGGAGGAGCGACTTGGTCCAACTATCAGGTCAATCCCTTTCAAGGCCACCCTCAGGACCCCCTTAAACTCAAAGATGGTCGTATCTTGCTGACCTATGGCTACCGTCATGGCCCCTACGGGATCCGAGCCCGCTTGCTCGCTCCCGATCTCTCCGATCTCACGCAGGCGCCGGAGATCATCATCCGGGACGATGGGATCGGCCCGGATCTAGGCTATCCCTGGGCCGTCGAACGGGAGGATGGAAGCGTCCTCGTCGCCTACTACTTTGCCGACGAAAGCGGGAATCGCCACATCGCTGGCAGCGTGCTTCAGCTATAGCCCCTCGCCGGAGACCGACAGCCAGCGGGGAATCCAAGCGGTTCCATCCCGACGGAGCATGACCCGCTCGTCATCGGGCAAGAGCGTCGCCGAGCAGCCTGATGCCGTCGACCTACAGGCAACCGATCGGACCAGGCCATCCCGGGAGGCGACCGCGAGATCCCACATCGTCTCTGCCGGCCACCATGGGCTGTCCATCACCACCTCCAAGCGGTCCTCGACACGATTCAGAACCAACCAGTCGCCCTCCTCAACCTCCACCGGCCCGGGCTGCCCCTCGCAATCAAAGTCGCGCTCCGCACCACTGGGAAAACGCAGCGTGCCAGCCCCCTCACTCACCATGATGACATGGGGCAGACCGAAGCGAAGTTCCCCCTGAACATCCCGCCGGCGCCAAGGCCCACCGGCAAGAGCTCGGACCCGGTACCCCAGGCCACTGGATGGCACGAGGGAAGGTCGGGGCTTCACGCTACAGCGGGGCAGCGCCCCTTGGGCCGACACCTCCGATTGGAGGATACTCAAACCGTTGAGCGGCACCGTGATGAGATCTAAAGCGCCGTCGTGATCCAAGTCGACCTTGGCCGCCCCACGGGCGCTCCACAATGGGCCGTCCTGCTGGGCATCTTCCCGGTTGTGCTGGACCAGGCCGACCTCTGCGCCCATCGCCACAAAGGTCCCACCGGGTTGTTGGAGCAGGAGCAGATCTTCATGAACCGACTCGAATTCGGGCCCCAAGGCACCGTGGGTGACAAAGACGTCATCCAGGCCATTGCGGTCAAAGTCTTCATTCAAGGCCGACCAGGCATAAAGCATGGTCTCGCCGGAATAGGCTAAGCGGAGGCCCCGATCAGGGCCCTGATCTCGCCGAGGCTGCTCCAGGGCAAACAAACGATTCGGGCCCAAGTCGCTCACGAAGAGGTGCTCACCGATGCCATCGATGTGCAGCAGTGCGGCGCCCATAAAACTGCCGTAGGCCTCCGCCCCCTCCCCCAAGTCCTCCGGCCGATAGCGACAGTCCTCAAGAGGTGAACAGGCCATGAACACCCGGCCCGGTTCAAACTCCCCCAGTTGGACCGGTGCCCCCAAGTAGGTCCCCGCGTCGTTGAGCAGCACCATGTCCAGCAGGCCATCGTCGTTCAAGTCGGCTCCGGCGAGGGCCAAGGTCGAGCCCGGGTTCGCCAGCAGTCTGTCCAAGTCCGCCGGTGCCCGTTCAAAGGCTCCAGCAGGTCCCTGTAAAAAGGTGAGGTTGGCCATGATTTGATCGATGGGTGGCAGTGGGCGTCCGCCGGCTCCCTCGGCCCGCATCTGACAGCCCACGTAAAGATCGAGATCACCGTCATGGTCCATGTCAAAGATCAAAGCAGCGCCGGCTTCGCAGTAATGGCGAGGGTCATCTGGCTCCAGCAGGGTCCGTAACTCCGCCTGCTCCCGTTGGGGCGCAAAGCGATGAAACTGAATTGTCTCCCGCCCGAGAAGAATCATCTCTTCGAGGCCATCGCCTTCGAGATCGAGCCCGTAGGCAGCAAACACCTTGCCCAAATCTTGGTGACAAAGGCTCGGTTCAGCTTCGAAGACCAGCTCGGTCCCTCGAGCGCGGTTTCGATAGAGACATGGGGGCGAAGACGGTTGGGCATCCGACAGCCCACGACCTAAAAATACGTCCTGAAGACCATCACCGTCCACATCCACCAGGCCCCCACCCCAGCCGTTGGCAGCACCCCGATCGGCCGGGCTGGAATCAAAACTGCTGTGCTGGTTAAAAGGTGCGACCTCCCGGCGCTCGAAGAGAATACCGTGGGCGGGCGTAGGACGCTCAAGACAACGTTGGTCCCGGCAGCGCTCGTTCGTCGTACAATCCCTATGGATGAGGCATTCCCCCAAAAAGCACCGCCCTAAAAGACTGCATCGCTGGTCACGACCACAGTCTCTGTCCTACTCGCAGGCCTCAGGCCCCTCAATACAATGCCCATTGGCGCACTGCTGCCCCACCGCACACTGACTTCGATCTTCACAATCCCCACCGGGGGCCTGAACACACTGCCCAGCCGAGCACAGTTGCCCCTCAGGACAGGGGTCACATTCGGCCGACGATGGGGGAGGCGGTTCCTTCGGTTCCTCGATCGGCGGCTCTTCGTCGAAGACACAGGCAGCCCCGACGGCGACGAGCAACAGCACCACCCTTCGCCATCGCATGCTCTGTCCCTTACTAGCGATCACGGTCCCGTGGGCCCTTGCGGCGACTCAGGGCGATGCCGATAACCAGAATGCCCGCGAAGAGCATCCACGTGGAAGCGTCCACCGCCTCACAACTACAGCCGACGGCATCACCGGGATCGGGGCTTAGACCGCCATCCACGGGCTGAAGGCCAGCATCGATAGCCTGACTGCCCCAATCGGCCGGGGCATTCCCCCCATCAACAAGGGGCTCGCCTTCAGGGTAATCATCGGGATCACCGGGATGACTCAGATAGGGCCCCGGAGCAGGCTCGCGTGGCTGCCAGGTTCCCGCTGGATCCCCCAGTTCAACACCATTGCTGAAGCCGTCGCCATCCGCATCCCCCTGGGCCAAGTCAGCCCAATCTCTGCCCGCCTCCCAAAAAGCATCCCCAAAGGAATTACGGGGAGATCCCCCCCCGCTCACATGGCAGGTGTTGCATCGCTGGCTCCCGGAATTTGGGATCTCGGACATGAAGGGGATTGTCGCCTCGCCCACGCTTGGGACGAGCATTGAGAGGATCAAGATCAAACAGCGCTGCATTGTCACTCCCTGTGTCCAGCTTGGCCCTGTCGAGGATCGGGCGCAATCATTCGGCGCCCCGCCAACGGCCGCTCCGCAGTTGCTTCATGACTTGTTTATGGAGCCAACGGACCGGCATGAGCCAGCGCACGAATCGCATCGTGCGGGGGGGGCCAGGCGATGGTGCATACATGGGTACGCTCCGGGCTTCGGCCTGATCCACGACAAAGGCCGCCAGTTTCGCTGGACGCCCCATGGGCTGGTTCAAGGCCGCCCGTTTCGTGACCTCCCCCAGTTCAGCAAAATACTCGACAAAGGGCTGCTCGACGGCTGGTCGCTCCCCCCGGTAGGCGTCCCCCCGCTGTACGGAGGTGTCCCAGATTTGTGTCCGATAGCTGCCAGGCTCGATGACACAGGTGGACAGGCCCAACGGGGTGGTTTCGAGGCAAAAGGCCTCAGCCAGGGCTTCAAGCGCACGCTTGGAGGCGGCATAAGCCCCCAGCATAGGCGTGGGCAGGAAAGCGCTCACCGATGAGATGAACAGCACGCGCCCCTTCGCTTCGACCAGGGGCGACATCAGCTGCCGCATGACCCGCATGTGGCCAATGGTGTTGACTTCAAACTGGGCCCGCAAATCTTCTCGAGTGAGTGCAATCGTTGGCCCGGGATAACTGGTCCCAGCGTTGTTCACCAAACAGTCGAGACCATCTTCAGCCCAAGCCCTCACCACCTCACCGAAGGCCTCCGTCGAGGCTTCATCGCAGAGATCGAGGAGGGCCACTTCGCAGCCAAAGCTGCGCAGTGCTTCGCCATCTTCGAGTTTTCGAACGGTGCCAAGAACTGCCCAGCCTCGAGCAGCGGCGACTCGGGCCACCTCCAGCCCAAAGCCTGACGAGCAACCGGTGACGACCATCCGCCGGGAGATCACCGAGGTCCTCGAGCCCGACGCCTGAGTTCGTCAAAGACCGCAAACTGCTCGTCCCCGAGAATCGGCTTAATCTTTTCATTGCTGAGTTCCCGAAACTTGATGGCTTGGTCCCGGGCCTCATCCCAGGTCAACTCACCTCTTCGGGCCCGACGAAACCCCGAGCGAACCTGCTGCCGCTCCTCCTCGAGAATGCCTTCTAGATCTGCTTGCTGATTGGCACTCAAACCTTCGAGCTCTGCCTCCTCCAGCTTCTCTGTCAGTCGTTCCATCCACCGAACGAAGCGCTTAGCTGAGTTCACCTCCCGCCGTTCCCGGCGATCCGCCTGGAAAATTTCTCGCATTCGCTCTCGGAATGCTTCGTCGTCTTCAAGCAGTTGGATCATCCGGGGCGCCAGAGGATCACGGCTGTCCGCCGGCTCTTGCGCCGAGGCCCTGTCCCCTTCACCAGTTGACGATCCAGTGGTTCTTTTTCTCGCCGGCGGCAGAACTGCTGATCGCCCCATCCCGTCGAGGGCTTGGGTCAGCATCTCAACCTGACGCTCAAGAGCTGCGACTCGCTCGTCTGCGTGGGCTGCTGCAGGCCGAGATTCAGCCACCGCAGACTCCACCGTGGGGACGCTCGCCCGCCCCAAGGCGAAGAGCCCCCCACCAATCACCAAGCCAGAACAAAAAATTAGAATGGCGCTTTTCATGACAGCATTCCTAGCCGGATTCCAGGCCTGCCGCTAGCACGCCAGTCGGTTGTCCAAAACACTGCACTTGCCTAGGCTAACCAAGGAGCGAACCGACGATGACTAACGCGTTTCTTTTCGTGAGCCTTCTCCTGAGCCCCCCCAGCCAAAGCAGCGCAAAGGTGATGGTGCAGCAGGGGGCGACCATCGTTGTCGAAGGTGACGGCGTTGTCCAATGGCGAATCGGTCTGCCGGTGATTGTCTTTCAACTGGGGGCGGCTACAGCACCTCCCCTGCCACTGGCCGAGGGCCGGGTTCAGGGCATAAGCGGTCGCAAAGCAGCGATTCGTCTCATCGGTGAAGTGGAAGGGATGAACCTACGCAATCAATGGGTCGCACCCCGCTACATGGTGGAAGCGGAACTCTTCACCGGCGAGGCCCCAAAGCATCCAGGGCCAGGTGACCAAGCAGACCCTACCGAAGCGACGCAACCGAAACCTCAGGCCTATCACCGCCCGCCAAAGCAGATCCGTTGGGGGCAGCCCCTCTGGCTTGAGATCACCAGTGATTTCGATTTGAGCGCCGTCAATGCTCACGTTCGCATGGGCCCGGCCGGTGAGTACACGAGCTTCGCCCTCAAGCCCCGCAAGACGCCGGGCCACTGGTCCGGGTCCAGCCAGTTGGACCTGGGCAAACGAGAGCAGACCTTTGCCCAGTACTTCATCACCGCAACCTTCGCCGGCAAAGTCCACAGCGTTGCCGGCAATCCAGCCCACCCGAACAAGGTCGCGGTTGCGAGCGCACCTCGGCGACCCAGCCGGGCGATCATGCAACACGAGCGCATCAACCGAGCCACCTTTGGCGAGGCGATCGAACTCACCGCCAAAGTGGACCCACGGTTTCAAAAGCCCCAGTTGCACCTACGCATGGCCGGAGGAGGCACCTTCGACACCCTGGATATGAAACCCTTGGCCCCAGGGATCTTTAATGTCACGGTCCCAGCGGCCAAAATCGTCATGCCCCACTTCCGCTATTATCTGTCGGCCGAGGACAGCGAAGGTTTGCGGCTACCCGGCTTCGCCAGCGCGGCGAAACCTCACCGAGTGAAAGTAACACGGGGCAAGATCCTCTCGGCCAACAGCCGCCGCAACCGAATTTCGCTAAGTATGAAGGCTGTCGAAAACGATCCCGTTGACGATCATTATAGCGAACTCAAGATGGGCTATGAACGGATCTTCTTCCCCTTCCTTCTGGCCCGAGTCGGCTTCTCCAGTGTCACGGGCCGATCGTTACGACTCGACGAAAATGGTGAACTCAAGGGCTCGGACTTGGAGTTGACCGGGGGCAACGGCGGTATCGTGCTGCAAATCAAACATTACATCAGCCTCTACGGCGACCTTCAAGCCGTCGCCTATCCCGGCGGTTCGGCCTTCGGTACGAGCTACGGTCTACGCATCGGCGACGATCGGGGGGCAGCCATCGGTTTTGGTTACGGCTCGATGCGGGACGTGGACGACTGGAGCTTCATCGGCGAGACCGGTGAAGCCTATCTCTCTACCCCCCTGAGCAAGACGCTTCGCCTGACCGGGCGCATCGAGACCGATGACCTCTACCAAGACGCGCAGCGATCTTTGCGACTACTCATCGAAATCGCCGGCCGAGTTCGGGACCAAGTCGAGTGGAACCTAGAAGCCGGACTCAACACCCGGGACAGCCTCACGACTGGCGGCGTGGGCCGAGTCCGACTTGGCTGGATTTTCTAGACGAGGTGCCCCCGTTGCCCCCTACTTGAGGGTCATTTTCGTCCAGGCGAAATCACCACAACCTGCGTTGTCGGGATCGCTATCGTCCACACTCACCTCTTCATTGAGGGCTGCTTCTGCCGTCTCTTTACCGAAGGCGGCGATGCAGTAATAGAAGCTCTCCTCCACCGGATCCGTGTAGATAATTTTCGAGTAGGTGCCCGGACTCCACTCGGCATCATCAGGCGTGCGCACGATGACCGTATTGGTGGAAGCGTCCCACTGATCGATCGTGTTGGCACCCCAAGCATCCTCAGTGATGGTCTCTTCAGTATCGAAGTTGGTCGACCAGGTCCCCTGCAGGGACTCGTGCTCGGAAGCACAAGCGGTCAAAAGGGTGAAGGCGAACAGAATTGAAACGATGCGCATGGGATTCCCTCCTCGAAATCAAAGTCTCGGGGGATCGATGCACAGAGACCACCGCGGCCCGGCACCACCTCCACCCGAGGCGCTTTTTGCCTACCGCTGCGCACCAGTATCCTGGCTCCCGGTCATCCCCTGCCTGGAACGCCTTCCCAACACGCTATGGCGTCAGTGGCATCTGTCCCGAGGGTCCCGGTTACAGTTGCGGGGGCAGCGTCGGTGTCACACCGACTTCCTGGCCCGCAGCGGCTGAGGAGCCCTTAAAAGATCATGCGTTCAGTTGCAAGCCCGACCTCAGTCAGAGACTCGGGTCAAAAGGGTCCAGCCGAAGTCGCCGCAGCCCCGCTCAGCAGGGTTCTCCGCGTTCGCGATCGCTTCATCATTAAGCGCCTCGCTGGCCGTCTCCCGCCCGAATGCGATCTCGCAAACGTAGAAGCCGTCAACCGTGCGCCCCTCGACAGAGACGGGAGCTAACTCCGTGTAGACGAGCTTGGAATAGGTCCCCCGATTCCATTCGGCATCTTCGGGCTGCCGGACGACGACGATCCGGTCCGCTGCAAGCCAGGTATGGATGGACTTCCCATCCCAACGCTCCTGAGTGATCGTCACGGTGGTACCGAAATTTGTGCTCCAATCGCCCAACAGGTTCGTTGGGCCATCCTCCAACCGACAATTCCGATCGCAGCCGTCCCCATCTTGCTGGTCGCCGTCGTCACATTCCTCGGTATTGAGCCAGACATCACCATCGCCACAGACGGGATCCCCACCACATGCGGTTAGAGATGAGAGAAGAATTAGCCAAAGCCAAAAACGCATCACAAGACCTCACCGGTCGTTTGTCTGAACGGGAGCGGTGCACCCCAAGGTTCCAAGGAACCAGGCACCGCCTCCACCCGAGACGTGGTTGCCAGACCGCTGCGCACCAGTATCCTGGCTCCCGGTCATCCCCTGTCTGGAAGGCATTCCCAACACGCCATGGTGTCAGTGCCATCTGCTCCGAGGGTCCCGGTTACAGTTGCGGGGGCAGCGTCGGTCTCACACCGAATTCCTGGCCCGCAGCGGCTGCGGAGCCCTTAAAAGGCCATGAGTTCAGTTGCAAGCCCGGCCTAGGGAGCCATGAGCGCGTTCACCGCAGCCACCCAGTTTGCGTGGTTAGACTGGCCGGCTTCGGCGCATGTGTCGGTGTGGACGTAGGTGAAATCTTGACCATCGAGGACGATGATCAGCGGCAGACCGTAGGTTCCGGCTAAGCAGGCATTGACCCAGCCCCGATTTTCGCCACGAAAATCGCCGTAGAGAATCTCCTTAAAGCTGACCTCTTGACCATTGGGCGTCCGACCACTGTCCATCAGCGTCCGGGCCGGATCTAAGCCTTTCGACCGGGCGTAATTGAGACATTGGGCCTGGGTCGGTGGGACTCGAGCGTTGGTCTCTCCCAGAACATAATAAGCATTGAGGTTCTCCGCACCCAAGCGCTGGACGTTGCCTTCGATGTCAGGAAGCGCTTGGTCACAGCCCGGGCACCACTCGGTCGAGAGCACCACCAGTTGGGCTTTCGTCGTGCCGCAGGATTGGTGGAGACTCACCGTCTCGCCATTGCAATTCGTCAACCGCAGGTCCTTGAGGCGGTCGCCAATGGAGTTCCCCTCCCCATCGGTAAGGCAGCCGTCGGGACGACCGCTGCCGCCGCCACCGCCACCGCC